>NZ_JBFBBN010000008.1:0-213337 GCF_040682715.1 Amycolatopsis sp. NPDC051128
CATCAGCCTCTGCCCCCACCGCATCGGCCCGATCGTCCAAGCAGCACTCGTCCTCACCCACCACGAACACCACGGACGCTACTGAGAAAACCTCAGTAGGACCCCTGGCAATACCTGAGGAGGCCGCCTGGGGCGGACCGCCCCCGGTACCCTGCGGGGAGACCTGATTCCGGACAGAGGTACCAGGGGGTACGGGTAGTGCACATCGACCAATGGCTGGAGGCGATCCCGCCGCTCTCGGTGTACCTGATCGTCGGTGCGGTGATCATGATCGAGAGCCTCGGCATTCCGCTGCCCGGCGAAATCGTGCTGGTCAGCGCCGCCCTGCTGGCTTCGACGCACGACGCGGTGAACCCGCTGTGGATCGGCATCCTGGCCAGTGCCGGCGCCATCATCGGCGACAGCATCGGCTATTTCATCGGAAAGACCGGGGGACAACGGCTGTTCGCCTGGGCCGGCCGGAAATTCCCGAAGCACTTCGGCCCCACGCACCTCGCCAACGCGGAACGCATCTTCAACAAACGCGGCGTGTGGGCCGTCTTCCTCGGCCGGTTCATCGCGTTCCTGCGTATCCTCGCCGGCCCGCTCGCCGGGTCGCTGCGCATGCACTACCCGAAGTTCCTGCTGGCGAACGCGGCCGGCGGCATCGTGTGGGCGGGCGGCACGACCGCGGCGGTCTACTACCTCGGGGTCGTCGCCGAGGAGTGGCTCGGCCGGTTCTCCAAGTTCGGCCTGGTCGCCGCGGTCGTCATCGGCGGCGTCGTCTTCTTCGTCATGAAGAAGCGCCTGGGACGCAAGCACGAGGAAGAAGAGAAGCAGGAAGTCACCGAGCCGACGGCCTAGACCGGGACCTCCTCGGGCAGCAGTTCCGGGTCGGGCTTGCGCGCGGGCCGGAGCGAGCCGAGCAGCACGCCGCCGATCACCACCACGGTGGCGCCCATCTCCAGGCCGGTCGGCTGCTCGCCCAGCAGCAGGAACGACGCCGTGAGCCCGACCACCGGCACGAGCAGCGAGAACGGCGACACGACACCGGCCGGGTTGCGCCGCATCAGCGTGGTCCACAGCCCCGATCCGACGACGGTGCCGATCAGCACGACGTAGGCGAGGCCGCCGAGCGCGATGAGCCCGGTCGGCGTCCCCAGCGTCGTCAGCGACCGCCACTGCGCGGCCGGGCCCTCCATGACCAGCGAAAGCGCGAACATCGGCAGCGGCGGCACGACCGACATCCACAGCGTGAAGTGCAGCGGGTTGTCCGGCTCCGCCTTTCGCGTGCTGAGGTTGCCGAACGCCCAGCTCAGCGCGGCGAGCAGCGTCAGGAGCATCGGCAGCAGGGCGGCGTGGCCGGACCGCTGGCACGCGATCGCCACCATCCCGGCGACGGCCAGCGCGATGCCGGCCAGCTGGTGCGGCGTGACGCGTTCACGCAGGAAGACGGCGCCGAGGAGCACCGTGAACGGCGCCGACGCCTGCAGCACCAGCGACGCGAGCCCGGTCGGCATCCCGGTGTCCATCGCGATGAACAGGAACGCGAACTGCCCGGTGCCGAAGCCGAGGCCGTAGCCGAGCAGGTGCCGCACCTTCACCTTGGGCCACGGCACGAACAGGATCGTCGGGATCGCGATCACGGCGAACCGCAGCGCGCCCGCGAAGACCGGCGGGAACTGGCCGAGCGTGGCGTGGATGGCGAGGAAGTTGAGGCCCCAGAGGACGGCGACGAGCACGGCGAGGAGGCGATCACGGGCGGGCATGTCTCCACTGTGGCAACGACGACCGTGAAGGACCAGCGAGAATATCTGCAGAGACCTTGTAGCTGTGCTTCAAGTAGAGTGGCGGCGTGGATCTGGGACGGCTGCGCACGCTGCGGGAGTTCGCCGACCGCGGGAGCGTGACGGCGGCCGCGCGGGCGCTGCACTGCACGCCATCGGCCGTTTCGCAGCAGCTGCGCGCGTTGCAGGGCGAGGTCGGCCTGCCGCTCACCGAGCCGGCCGGCCGGGGCCTGCGGCTGACCGACGCGGGCCGCGCGCTGGTCGCCCGCGCCGACGAGGTGCTCGCCGCACTCGAGCGCGCGGAGTCCGAATTGGACACCTACCGCAGTGCGCCGCGCGGGCGGGTGCGGATCGCCATCTTCCAGTCGGCCGGGCTGATGCTGCTGCCGGGGCTGCTGACCCGCGTCGCCGGGCACGACGGCCTGGAGGTGGACGTCCGGGACGTCGACATGACGCCGTCGGAGGTGCCCGGCCTGGTCGCGGACTACGACGTCGTCGTGGCGCACCGCGACGAGCACGCGCCGGAGTTCGATCCCGTCCGCCTCGAGGTGGTGCCGCTGCTGCGGGAACCGCTCGACGTCGCGCTGCCCGCCGGACACCGGCTGGCCGACCAGCGCCGCGTGGAGCTGCCGGAACTGGCGGACGAACGCTGGATCAGCGTCGACTTCGGCTTCCCGGTGGACGACGTGCTGCGTTCGCTTACCGTCCGCACCGGCGTGCGGCCGGTCGTGGTGCAGCGGATCAACGACTTCAGGATCACCGAGCGGCTGGTCGCGGCGGGCCACGGCATCGCGCTGCTGCCGCGGTACACAATGGACACTCGCCGCGGGAGCGGGCTGGTCGGGCGGCCGCTGGCCGGCATCCGCGCGGCCCGCCTGGTGGAGGCGGTCTGCCGGACGGGTGCCCGGCAGCGGCCGGCGGTGGCCCAGGTGATCGAGGAACTGCGTGCGGAGGTCACCCAGCTCACCGCTTGAAGCCGCGCAGGTACGCCAGCGCGATCCCGAGCGCGTCCTCCAGCGCCGTGAGGTCGTGCCGGATGTGCGCCAGCAGCAGTCCACCTTGGACAGACGTCATCGCCGCCTGCGCCAGCCGCGCCGGATTGGCGTCGGGCGCGAGCTCTCCCTTGTCCCGCAACGTGGTCAGCCCGCGCGCGAGGTGAGATTCCCACGTCCGGTACGCCTGGTCGACCAGGGGTGCGAGCTTCGGGTTGTCACCGACCTCCCCGGCGAGGTTGCCCAGCGGGCAGGCGATCGGGCCACCCGCGCGGCGGTGGACGTCCAGCAGCTGTTCGGTCCACGTCTCGAGATCGGCCCAGGAGGCCAGGGTGAAGATCGCCGGCTGGTTGCCGAGTATCTGCTCGAGGTACCGGTCGATCACGGCCCCGACCAGCTGTTCCTTGTTCTTGAAGTAGTGGTACATCTGCGATTTCCCGGCCCCGCTCGCGGCCAGCACCTTGTCGACGCTCGTGCCCGCGACGCCGTCGACGTACATCAGCGCGGCCGCCGCGTCGACGATCGCGTCGCGGGTCCGCTTGCCGCGTGGGGTCGAGGCCGCCGCTTGCGTCTCCATGTACCGGATAGTACAGTTCGATCCACTGTACCGATCAGTACAACGAGCTAAGGGGATCCATGACGCTCAACAGCGCCCTGACCGACTTCCGGACCGAGGGCATGAAGGTGTGGCCCGCCGACTTGGCGGCCACGCTCGTCAAGCACCCGCGCGACCTGGTCGAATCGGCGAAATACGCGAAGTTCGCGGCGGTCGGCGCGACCGCGGCGGACTTCTCGCTGCCGGATGCCGACGGCAGCTCCGTCAGCCTCGGCGACCTGACCGCCGACGGCCCGGCCGTGCTGGTCTTCTATCGCGGGCAGTGGTGCCCGTACTGCAACCTGACGCTGCGGGCCTACCAGGCCGAAGTGGTCCCGGAGCTGGGGATGCACGGCGCGCGCCTGGCCGCGATCAGCCCGCAGCTGCCGGACGGCTCGGTGGCCGTGAAGGAGACCAATGAGCTGAGCTTCCCGGTGCTCTCGGATGTGGGCAACGTCGTGGCGCGCACGTTCGGGCTGACCTTCACGGTCGACGAGGACGTGCGTCCCACGATGGTCAAGATCGGCGCCGACCTCACGAAGCACAACGGGGACTGGGAACTCGCGCATCCGAGCGTGCTGGTGGTGGACCGGGAGCGGGTGATCCGCTTCGCGGACGTCCACCCGGACTACACGACGCGCACCGAGCCGGCCGACATCCTGCAGGCCGTCGAATCGCTCTAGCCGATCGCTCGATCACCGGTGGCTCACCGCAGCCCTACCGGTGAGCCACCGACTTCGCGAACCATGACAGGAGTTGTCATGGTTCGGCGCGACGCTGGCCGCATGAACGCACTTTCCGGAAAAACCGCCCTGGTCGCCGGCGGAACCCGCGGCGCGAGCCGGGGGATCGCGGTCGAACTGGGCCGCGCGGGCGCCTTCGTGTACGTGACCGGCCGGACCACCCGGGCCGGACGGTCCGAAGTGGACCGTCCGGAGACGATCGAGGAGACCGCCGAGCTGATCGAAAAGGCGGGCGGGCAGGCGGAGGCGATCCGCGTCGACCACCTGGTGCCGGCCGAGGTCGAGGCGCTGGCCAAGCGGATCGATCATCTCGACGTCCTGGTCGACGGCCTCTGGGGCGGCGACAAGCACCTCGGCTGGGGCAAGCCGGTGTGGGAGCACGACCTGGCCGCGGGCCTGCGCATGATCCACCTCGGCATCGACGCGCACCTGATCACCAGCCACTTCCTGCTACCGCTGCTGATCAAGCGACCGGGCGGCCTGGTCGTCGAGCTGACCGACGGCACGGCCGAGTACAACGCGAAGTATCGCGAAGGCACTTCGCTGCCGTTCTACCTCGCGAAGGCGTCGGCGCACCTGCTGGCGATCGGTGAGGCCGCCGAACTGGAGTCGCACGGCGCGACGGCGGTCGCGTTCACGCCGGGGTACCTGCGCTCGGAGATGATGCTCGACATCCACGGCGTGACGGAGGACAACTGGCGCGACGCCTGCGAGAAGGTGCCGCACTTCGCGATTTCGGAGTCCCCGGCGTTCTGCGGGCGCACGGTGGTGGCGCTGGCCGCGGACCCGGATCGGCACCGGTGGAGCGGGCAGACGGTGAGCAGCGGGCAGCTGGCGAAGGAGTACGAGGTGGACGACGTCGACGGCAGCCGCCCGGACGCCTGGCGGTACATGGCCGAGGTGGCCAACGCGGGCAAGCCCGCCGACGTGACCGGCTATCGCTGAGCGTTCCGGGCGGCCGTTTCCGCGCCGATTCCGGCGAGGGTCGCCCGCAGCTCCGGTGGATCCAGCACCTCGACGCCCGGGCTGAGCGCCACCAGCTGGCCGAGGCCGATCCCGTCTTCCTCCAGGACGAGCTCGGCCTCGGCCCAGCCGTCGGCGTCGGGCGACCCCAAGGACACCACCGTGTCCGCCAGGTGCTCGCCGCCGAAGACGCGGTGCAGCTCGCGGACCGCTGTCCGGTTCAGCCGGGCCTTGACCCGCAGGGGCCGCGCCACCTGTTCGAACGTGGCCGAAGAATCCCGCCACCAGCGGGCCAGGTCGAAGTCCGGCGGTCGCTCGAACGCGGTCTCCAGCGCCGAAACGCTCGAGATCCGGGACACCCGGTACGTCCGCAACGCGTCGTCCGGGACCACCCGCGCCACCAGGTACCAGACGCCCGCCTTCAGCACGAGGCCCAGCGGCTCCAGCTCCCGCGAAGCCACCGTGTCGCGGCGCCGGTAGGTGACCGCGATGCGCCGTTGCGCCCAGACCGCCTGGACCACCGTGGCCAGCGCCGGCGGTTCGTCGGCGCCGCCGAACCAGCCCGGCGCGTCCAGGTGGAAGCGCCCGGCCACCACCGCCGCGTGCTCCCGCAGCTCGGCAGGCATGCCCGCGGAAACCTTCGCCCGGGCCGCGCTGCCGGCGGTGTCGAGACCGAGCCCGGCGAGCGCGTCCGGCACCCCGAGCGCGAAGAGCGCGACGGCTTCCCTCGCGGTGAGGCCGTCGAGACCCGCCTTCCAGCCGTCGACCAGCCGGAACCCGCCGTGCCGCCCCTGCTCCGTCCACAGTGGAACACCGGCGTCCCGCAGCGCGGCCAGGTCGCGGTGCATGGTCCGTTCCGAGACGCCCAGTTCTCCGGCCAGCTCGGCGGCGGTCGCGCTGCGACGGCGTTGCAGGGTGAACAGCAGCGCGACCAGCCGCTCGGCTTTCACGGGCTAGCGGTTGGCGCGGTTCACCGCCGAGACGACGGCGCGCAGCGACGCCGTGACGATCGACGGGTCGATCCCGATGCCCCAGAACACCCGATCCGAGATCGCGCACTCGATGTACGACGCGGCGCGCGCGTCGTCGCCCGGCGAGAGCGTGTGCTCGCTGTAGTCCAGGAGCCGCAGGTCGAAGCCGACGGTCGACAGCGCGTCGAAGAACGCCGCGATCGGGCCGTTGCCGCGGCCGGTGATCTCGTGCTCGTCACCCTCCACGCGGACGGTCGCGGTGATGTCGTACTCGCCGTCGCCGTTGTCGCGGACGTGCTGGCGGACCAGCTCCAGCGGTGTCTTGAGCTCCAGGTACTCGGCCGAGAAGGCGTTGTACATCGTGGTCGGGTCGACCTCGCCGCCTTCGGAGTCGGTGTAGCGCTGGATGACCTTCGAGAACTCGATCTGCAGCCGCCGCGGCAGGTCGAGCTGGTGCTCGGCCTTCATGATGTAGGCGACGCCGCCCTTGCCGGACTGCGAGTTCACCCGGATCACGGCCTCGTACGTGCGGCCGACGTCCTTCGGGTCGATCGGCAGGTACGGGACTTCCCACGGGTACTCGTCGATGGGTACGCCCGCCTTGTCGGCGGCGTCCTTCAGCGCGTCGAGGCCCTTGTTGATCGCGTCCTGGTGGCTGCCGGAGAAGGCGGTGAACACCAGGTCGCCGCCCCACGGCGAGCGTTCCGGCACGGGCAGCTGGTTGCAGTACTCGACCGTCCGCTTGATCTCGTCCATGTCGGAGAAGTCGATCTGCGGGTCGATGCCCTGGCTGTAGAGGTTCATGCCCAGCGCGACCAGGTCGACGTTGCCGGTGCGCTCGCCGTTGCCGAACAGGCAGCCCTCGATCCGGTCGGCCCCGGCCTGGTAGCCCAGCTCGGCGGCGGCGATGCCGGTGCCGCGGTCGTTGTGCGGGTGCAGCGACAGGATCACCGAGTCGCGGCGGGCCAGGTTCCGGCTCATCCACTCGATCGAGTCGGCGTAGACGTTCGGGGTGGCCATTTCGACGGTCGCCGGCAGGTTCAGGATCACCGGCTTCTCCGGCGTCGGCTTCCAGATCTCGGTGACGGCGTTGCAGACCTCGAGCGCGTAGGACAGCTCGGTGCCGGTGTAGGACTCCGGCGAGTACTGGAACCGGAAGTCGGTGTCGGGCTGCTTCGCGGCCAGCTCGACGACCATTTCCGCGGCCTGCGTCGCGATCTTCTTGATACCCTCCCGCTCCTCGCGGAAGACCACGCGACGCTGCAGGATCGACGTCGAGTTGTAGATGTGGACGATCGCGCGGGGCGCGCCTTCCAGTGCCTGGAAGGTCCGCTCGATCAGCTCCGGGCGGCACTGGGTCAGCACCTGGATGCTGACGTCGTCCGGGATGGCGTGCTCTTCGATGATCTCGCGGACGAAGTCGAAATCGGTCTGGCTCGCGGCCGGGAAGCCGACCTCGATCTCCTTGTAGCCCATGCGCACGAGCAGGTCGAAGAACTTGCGCTTGCGCGCGGGCGACATGGGGTCGATCAGGGCCTGGTTGCCGTCCCGCAGGTCGACGGCGCACCACAGCGGCGCGCGCTCGATGCGCTTCTCGGGCCAGGTGCGGTCGGGCAGGTCGATGTTCTCGACGAGGTCGTACCACGGGCGGTAGCGGTGAACCGGCATGGACGTGCCGCGCTGGGTGTTCCAGACGGGCTGGTCAGCGGGCGCGGAACGAGCGGGTTTGCGGATGCGCGAACTCATGAAAAGGGGTATCTCCAGCTCGACGGGTGCGACCGGCACCACGAAGCCCCGCGACGGGGAGCCGGTCCGGTCAGGCCCCGTCGCGGCATCGAAGCAGGAGAGTGCGCGCCACGTCTTCACCATAACCACGGAACACCACGGGAGGGAAGCCGGGCGTCTCCTTCCGGGGGTTACCTGTGGGTAGCAATTGGCCGGGCGTCGTGCGAAACTGCGGGCATGGGTGAGCACGCAGAGTCGTCGTCGACGTCGGAGGAGACCCGCGTCTCGCGCCGGGCTCCGGTCGACTGGCGCGCCACGGGAGGTCGCGTCGCCGCCGTCGTGGCGTCGATCGTCCGCTGGGTGGGGCTGATCTTCGCCGCGTTCCTGGTGATCCACGTGATCTTCACGGTCGGCTCGGCCAACCCGGACAACGGCATCGTCTCGTTCGTGAAGTCCTGGGCGGACAGCCTGGCGATGGGCTTCAGCGACCTGTTCACGCCGAGTGACGAAAAGCTGCGGGTCCTGGTGAACTACGGCATCGCGGCGATCTTCTGGCTCGTCGTGTCGGGGATCCTGGCGAAGATCATCCGCCGCGTGGGCGGGACGTCCTGATTTCGCGGTGATCACGATCGGCGGCGGGTCGTAACGCACTGTCGAAACCGGGCGACTTCAGCACGCCGGAAGGGGTGCTGATCATGTCCGTTTCACCGCCTGTCGCGATGTCGCCGAGCGCGGGTTCCCGCTTCGTGAGCCGCTGGTACTTCGTCGTCACCATGGTTTCGTTCGGGTTCTTCGCCTGGGTGCCGTTCGTGCACGCCGCCGTCCGGCTCGGCCGGAAGTCGCTCTACGCCCGTGCCCTGGTCTTCGGTGCGGCGGCCGCGGTCATGGCCATGCTCATGTCCCTCGCGCCGAAAGACGCCGCCGGCAAGGTGGTCGGCGCGACCGGGGACCTGCTCACCTCGATCGCCGTGATCTTGGGCGTCGCCGTCGTCGCGGTCGCCTGCGTCCAGCAGTCCAAGCTGCGCCGGGAAATCCTCCGGCAGGCGCCCGGCGAGCGACTCGACGGCCCCGACCCCGCCCTCGCCGCCGCGCTCGCCGCGCGGAATCGCCGCGCCGAGGCCCGCAAGCTCGCCACCGAGGACCCCCTCATCGCCCGTGACCTGCGCATCGGCCGCCCGGATCTGCCGCGGAACTACGACGACGGCGGCCTCGTCGACCTCAACAGCGCGCCAGCCGCCGTGATTGCCTCGGTTTGCGGGCTCGACGTCACCACCGCCGACGAGATCGTCGAGACCAGGTCGGCTGCCGGTGGGTTCGCCGCCGTCGACGACGTCTTCACCGCCGTGCCCGTCGCCGCCTGGGACCGCATCCGCGACCGGGCCGTCGTCCTGCCGCGCTAGAGCGCCGGCTTGCCCCACTGGTCGGTGAACGCGAACTCCTCCAGCGGGATCCGCGCCCGCTCGGCCTTCTCGCGCTCGATCCGCCAGTCCTCCTCGAGCACCTCCGCCGCGGCGGGCGAACCCACCGCGATCGCCACCTTCGGCACCGCGTCCTCGGGGAGGGAGAACGCCGACCGGACCGCGTCCGGCGAGAAGCCCGCCATCTGGTGGGCGATCAGCCCCAGCTCCACCGCCTGCAGCACCAGGTTCTCCGAAGCCAGCCCGAGCCCGTACTCGGCGTAGGGCACCGCACCCTTTTCGTTCGTCGTCACCATCACGCCGATCAGCAGCAGGCTCGCCCGGTGCGCCCACGCCCGGTTGCCCGAGTTGAGCGTTGCCAAGATCGCGTCGAACGCCGGTGTGCCGCGCACCCCCACCAGGTACCGGGCCGGCTGGGTGTTGCCGAACGACGGCGCCCAGCGGGCCGCCTCGAGCAGGGCTCTCACCTGCTCCGGGGTGACGACGGCAGACGCGTCGTACGCCCGTGGGCTCCACCGCTCGGCCATCAGGGAGGCGATCGGGACGCTCGTCACAGCTGGTTTCCGCACCCTCACGACGTTACCGGTGAGTGCTGTGCATCACTCGGAAGGAAGGGCTCCGCCCATTTCGTTGGTGTTACGGAAGATTTACTTCCGCGCCGCCCGCATCCGGCGCCCGCCCCACGTCAACAGGGTGGCGGGCCGCTGAAGCCCCGGTAGGCTCCACTTCAAACATGGGACGCGGGGGCTCTCCGGTGCCCACCAGGGAGCCGCCCGGCCCGTCGAGGAGGTTCGGGCGTGGCCCTCGTGGTCCAGAAGTACGGCGGATCGTCGCTGGAAAGTGCCGACCGGATCAAGCGCGTCGCGGAACGGATCGTCGCCACCAAGAAGGCGGGCAACGACGTCGTCGTGGTCTGCTCGGCGATGGGTGACACCACCGACGAGCTGCTCGACCTGGCACAGCAGGTCAACCCGGCGCCGCCGGAGCGGGAAATGGACATGCTGCTCACCGCCGGCGAGCGCATCTCGAACTCGCTGGTCGCCATGGCCATCGCGGCCCAGGGCGCCGAGGCGTGGTCGTTCACCGGCTCGCAGGCCGGCGTCGTCACGACGTCGGTGCACGGCAACGCGCGCATCATCGACGTCACCCCGAGCCGCGTCACCGAGGCCCTCGAGCAGGGCTACATCGCGCTGGTGGCGGGCTTCCAGGGCGTCGCACAGGACACCAAGGACATCACCACGCTGGGCCGCGGCGGCTCGGACACCACCGCCGTCGCGCTGGCCGCCGCGCTGAACGCCGACGTCTGCGAGATCTACTCCGATGTGGACGGTGTGTACACGGCGGACCCGCGGGTGGTGCCGGACGCGCGCAAGCTCGACACCATCGCCTACGAGGAGATGCTGGAGCTGGCCGCGAGCGGGTCGAAGATCCTCCACCTGCGTTCGGTCGAGTACGCCCGCCGCTACGGCGTGCCGATCCGAGTCCGCTCTTCCTACAGTGACAAGCCGGGCACCACGGTGACCGGTTCTATCGAGGAGATCCCCGTGGAACAAGCCCTGATCACCGGTGTGGCGCACGACCGCTCCGAAGCCAAGATCACGGTCACCGGGGTGCCGGACCACGCCGGCGCCGCGGCCCGGATCTTCCGCGTGATCGCCGACGCCGAGATCGACATCGACATGGTGCTGCAGAACGTGTCGAGCACCGTGTCCGGCCGGACCGACATCACGTTCACGCTGTCGAAGGCCAACGGCGCCAAGGCGGTCAAGGAACTGGAGAAGGTCAAGGCGGAAATCGGCTTCGAGTCGGTGCTCTACGACGACCACGTCGGCAAGGTTTCGCTGGTCGGCGCCGGGATGCGCTCGCACCCGGGTGTCACGGCGACGTTCTGTGAGGCGCTGGCCAACTCCGGCGTCAACATCGAAATCATCAACACCTCGGAGATCCGCATCTCGGTGCTGATCCGGGACGCGCAGCTCGACGACGCCGTGCGCGCGATCCACGAGGCGTTCGAACTCGGCGGCGACGAAGAAGCCGTCGTCTACGCGGGGAGTGGTCGCTGATGGCGGACGGACTGCGGGTCGGAGTGGTCGGCGCGACCGGCCAGGTCGGCGCGGTGATGCGCAAGCTGCTGGCGGAGCGGGAGTTCCCGATCGCCGAGCTGCGGTACTTCGCGTCGTCGCGTTCGGCGGGTACGAAGCTTCCTTGGCGCGACACCGAAATCACGATCGAGGACGCGGCGACGGCGGATCCGTCCGGTTTGGACATCGCGCTGTTCTCCGCCGGCGGGTCGACGTCGAAGGCGCAGGCGCCGCGGTTCGCCGCCGCCGGCGCGACGGTGATCGACAACTCCTCGGCGTTCCGGATGGACCCGGACGTGCCGCTGGTCGTCAGCGAGGTCAACCCGGAAGCCATCAAGGAAGCGCGCAAGGGGATCATCGCGAACCCCAACTGCACCACGATGGCCGCGATGCCGGTGCTCAAGCCGCTGCACGACGAGGCCGGCCTCGTCCGGCTGGTCGCGTCGACGTACCAGGCGGTGTCCGGCAGTGGCCTGGCCGGCGTGGACGAGCTGGCGGGCCAGGTGCGGGCGGCCGCCGAACACGCGTCGCTGCTGACGCACGACGGCGCGGCGATCGCGTTCCCGGAGCCGGCGAAGTACGCGCGGCCGATCGCGTTCAACGTCCTGCCGCTGGCCGGGTCCATTGTGGACGACGGTGAGCTCGAGACGGACGAAGAGAAGAAGTTCCGCAACGAGAGCCGCAAGATCCTGAGCATCCCGGGGCTCGGCGTGTCCTGCACGTGCGTGCGCGTGCCGGTGTTCTCGGGGCACTCGATCTCCGTGAACGCCGAGTTCGAGCGGCCGCTGTCCGTCGAGCGCGCGACGGAGCTGCTGACGCACGCGCCGGGCGTCGAGCTGTCGGAGATCCCGACCCCGCTGCAGGCGGCGGGCAACGACCCGAGCTACGTCGGCCGGATCCGCGTCGACCAGGGTGTCGACGGCGGCCGCGGGCTGGCGCTGTTCATCTCGAACGACAACCTGCGCAAGGGTGCGGCGCTCAACGCGGTCCAGATCGCGGAGCTGGTCGCGCAGCAGCGGTAGACCACAGTGGACCACTGAACACAACTGAAACTGCCTTGCCGATTTCGCGGTGCCCGGGGGATTCTGGGCACCGCGAAAACGTTCCAGGGGAGGAAACATGTACACCGCTGTCGACGGCGCCCGCGTGCCGATCCGGATGTGGGCCGACCCCGCGTCGGTCGAGGACCAGGCCATGCGGCAGCTGCACAACGTCGCGAACCTGCCGTGGGTGCACGGCGTCGCCGTGATGCCCGACGTCCACTACGGCAAGGGCGCCACCGTCGGCAGCGTCATCGCCATGCGCGACGCCGTCTCGCCCGCGGCCGTCGGCGTCGACATCGGGTGCGGCATGAGCGCCGTCCGCACGTCGCTCACCGCGAGCGACCTGCCCGACGACCTCGGCAAGCTGCGGCGCCGGATCGAATCCGCCGTGCCGGTGGGCTTCGGCCTGCACAAGACGCCGGTGAACCCGGCCAAGGTGCACGGCGTCGGCGGCTGGGACGCGTTCTGGAAGGGCTTCGCCGAGCTGCACACCGGCGTCCAGGAGCTGCACGACCGGGCCGCGCGGCAGATCGGGAGCCTCGGCGGCGGGAACCACTTCATCGAGGTCTGCCTCGAGCAGGGTGGCGCCGACGAGGGCCGCGTGTGGCTGATGCTGCACTCCGGTTCGCGCAACATCGGCAAGGAGCTGGCCGAACGGCACATGGCCGTCGCGCGCAAGCTCCCGCACAACGCCGACCTGCCCGACCGCGACCTCGCGGTGTTCGTCGCCGGCACGCCGGAGATGGAGGCCTACCGGCGTGACCTGTTCTGGGCGCAGGACTACGCGGCGCGCAACCGCGCCACGATGGTCGCGCTGGTGAAGCAGGCGCTGAAGGACGTCGTCCCCGGCACGGCCTTCGACGACGCGATCTCCTGCCACCACAACTACGTCGCCGAGGAGACCTACGACGGCGTCGAGCTGCTGGTCACCCGCAAGGGGGCGATCCGTGCCGGATCGGGTGATCTCGGGATCATCCCGGGCAGCATGGGGACCGGTTCGTACATCGTCCGCGGCCTGGGCAACGACTCGTCGTTCCAGTCGGCTTCGCACGGCGCCGGGCGGCGGATGTCGCGCACCAAGGCGAAGAAGCTGTTCACCGCCGACGACCTCGCGGCGCAGACGGCCGGCGTCGAGTGCCGCAAGGACTCCGGCGTCGTCGACGAGATCCCGGCGGCGTACAAGGACATCGATTCGGTGATCAAGGCCCAGACCGACCTGGTCGAGGTGGTGGCGCACCTCAAGCAGGTGATCTGCGTCAAGGGCTGAAGCGGTACCTTGGCTTCATGACGAGGGGTGGAACGACGGCCGCGCTGCTGGCCACGGCCGCACTGCTGCTGAGCGGGTGCACCGAGGTCGGCAACGCGGTCGACCAGGGCAGCAGGACCGCGGACAAGGTCGGCGCGTGCACCGAGGCACTCGGGCTCGCCGACCTGAACCCGCTGGTCGATCCGGCCAAGTTCAAGGCGCGCGCCGAGGACAAGGAGCAGCGGCTACGCGAGCTCGCGGGGAACGTCCAGGACCAGGACGTCAAGAACGCGCTGCTCGGCATGGCCGACTCCTACGTCGAGGTGCAGAAGGAGCGCATCGAGGACGCCGGCGTCGTGGCCCAGTGGATCCAGCGCAACGTCAAGAAGCTCGACGCCCTCCGCGCGGCCTGCGGCTGACCGGGCTGCCGCTTTACGCGCGGTACACCTGATCAGCCGCCGCCGGCGGCGGCCATCGCCGGGACCGGCTCCGGGGCCGGTGATGGGGTCCGGCGGTGGAGCAGACCGGCGGCGGCGATCACCAGGCCGCCGATACCCGCCGCGGCGAAGCCCCACGCCGGGCTGGAATGGTCGATCGCGAAGCCGACCACCGGGCTCCCCAGCGCGAGACCGAGCCGGGTGGACGCGTCCTGCAGCCCCATCGCCTCGCCGCGGACCCGCGGCGGCGCGATCCGGCTGACCGTCTCGGTGGTCGCCGCGAGCGTCGGGGCGCAGACCAGGTTGGTCGGGATCAGCACCAGCATCAGCAGCCACCACGACTGGCCGGCCAGCCCGACCGGCACCACCAGCAGCGCGAGCAGCAGCATCAGCACGCCCTGCGGCAGCGACCGCCGGACCGCGCCGTGGATCACGCCGCCGATGATCGACGCGACGCACATCACCGCGATCACCAGCCCGGTCATACCGATGTCGCCGTGCGCGCGCAGGGTCGCCAGCGTCGCCAGCTCGGTGCCGACGAGCACGAACAGCGCACCGCCGGCGATCAGCAGCGTGGACATCAGCCGCCAGGTCAGCCAGGTCCGCAGCTTCGGGCGGGCACTGTCCGCGGCCGGCTCGCCGGTGTCGCGGATCGGGGGGTCGAACAGCCAGATCAGGAACGCCGTGCCGCCGAACAGCACGCCGAGCGCGCTGAGCGTCCAGGTCGGGGACAGCGAGGTGATCGCCGCGATGCCGGCCGCCGGGCCGATCATGAACGTCGCCTCGATCGAGATCGTGTCGAGCGAGTAGGCGGCTCGCAAGCTCTCCGCGGGCACCTGCGTCGCGAGGACCTGCCGGGCCAGCGAACCCGCCGGCACCGACAGCATCCCGGCCGGGAGGGCGACCGCGGCGAGCGCCGCGTACGGCAGGTGCGGCGCGGCGACCCAGAACGCCGTCGTGCCCAGCCCGCAGACGGCGACGACGGGGCGCAGCCCGTAGCGGTCGAAGCAGCGGCCCATCAGCGGCGCGCCGAGGGCCATTCCGAGCGTGACGCCGGCGCCGACCAGCCCGGCGGCGCCGTAGCCGCGGCCGAGCCCGGTGACGATGTACAGCGTCATCAGCACGCCGTTCATGGTCATCGGCAGTCGCGCCAGGAACATCAGGGCCATCGTCGACTTGACGTGGGGGACGGAGAGGACCCGGCGGTAGGGCTGCAGCGGCACGCCCTCGATGAGAACCCAAGGTGGTACGCGCGTGCAAGTTATTTCCCCGGTCACCCTCTCGTGACGCGGGGCACCGTGGCCGTTCAGTCCCGTTTGGACAGACCCTGCCGCAGGGCGCCCGCCATCTCGGCCAGGGCTTCGCGGAATCGCGTGCCGACACCGGTGAAGTTGACGAACCCGTGGATCAGGTCGTCGTGGCGGCGCAGGGCGACGTCGACCCCGGCTTCGGCGAGCTTCTTCGCGTACGCCTCCCCTTCGTCGCGCAGTGGGTCGAACCCGGCCGTGACGACCAGGGCCGGCGGCAGGCCGCTCAGGTCGTCCGCGTGCAGCGGCGAGAGCCGCGGGTCGGTCAGGTCGGTGCCCTCCGGCACGTAGTGGCCCTCGAACCACTTCATGTGCACGTCGGTGAGGAACAGGTCCTCGGCGAACAGGTCCTGCGAGCGGTAGCGCCGCGCGAAGTCCGTCGCCGGGTAGATCAGCAGCTGGAACGCCGGTACCGGGCCGCCGCGCCGGACGGCCTGCTGCGCGGTGACGGCGGCGAGGTTGCCGCCCGCGCTGTCGCCGCCGACGGCGATCCGCGCCGGGTCGGCGCCGAGGTCGCTCGCCTTCGCCACCGCGTACTCGAACGCCGCCAGCGCGTCTTCCGTCGCCGCCGGGAACGGGAACTCCGGGGCCAGGCGGTACTCGATCGACAGGACCCGCACCCCGGCGTGCTTGGCCAGGAAGCGGACGGCGTTGTCGTGGCTCGAGCGGGTGCCGATCACCCAGCCGCCGCCGTGGAAGAACACCAGCAGCGGAGACTTCTCGGGCAGTCCGACCGGCGTGTACAGCGTCGCCGGAAGTTCCCCGTCCGGCGTCGGCACGGCGATCTCGCGCACCGAGACCGGCTCGATCGGCTTGCCGCTGACCAGGTGCCTCGCCTCGTTCAGCATGGCGCGCGACTGCTCGACCGAGCCGCGCACCAGCTCGGCGCGGGCGAGCTTCTGCAGTCGGAGCAGCAACTGGGCGTCGAGGGCCAGGTCCTGGCCGTCGAGGCGCACCGGGCGGCCCGCGAGCACCCGCCGGACCGGCGCGGGCAGCCAGAACACGAGCTGGGACGCGGCGGCCTGGACGCGGACCGGGAGCGGGATCGCCATCGTTTGCCTCCTGAACATCGGTGCCGGTGGCGACGTTACTTGCCAGTAGGTAACAGGTCCAGTGCGGCGCCGGTTGTGACCGGGGCCTCGGTCCCAAAGTCTGGTCTTCCAGTCAACTGGAGGGGTTAGCCTGGAAGACGTGACTTCAGCCAGGACGGTCAACGTGCTCGGGATCGGCGGTTCGCTGCGCGAGGGCTCCCAATCCGAACGGGCCCTGAGGATCGCGCTCACCGCCGCGGCGGAGGTCGGCGTCCGGATCCGGCTGCTCGCCGGCCCGGAACTGGTGCTGCCCTTCTACGACGCCGGCGTGCCGGAACGCGACGAACGCGCGACGCGGCTCGTCGAGGCCATCCGGCAGGCGGACGGGCTCATCGTCGTTTCGCCGGGCTACCACGGCGCACTGTCCGGCCTGGTCAAGAACGCCCTGGACTACGTCGAGGACCTGCGCGAGGACAGCCGTCCCTACCTCGACGGCCGCGCGGTCGGCCTGGCCGCCGTCGCACACGGCTGGCAGGCGTCGGTCACCACGCTCGAGCAGCTCCGCACGATCACGCACGCGTTGCGCGGCTGGGCGACCCCGCTGGGCGGGTCGATCAACGCCGCCGAGACCAAGTTCGACGAGGGCGGCGGAGCGTCCGACGAGAAGAGCCTCCGCACCCTTCGCCTCATCGGGCGGCAGGTCGCCGAATTCGCGGTGATGCGCGCCGCATGACGTTTCGCCTGGAAGCCGCCGGGTAACACCACCACGTGACGCCTGCCATGTGGTGGCACCGTTCCGCGGCCGCGGGGTGTTGTGCCCCAGTGAGACGCTCGCCGAGGAGCGTCCTGGACAAAAGGCAGGCTGAACATGGGTCAGGCGATCTACACCGCGGTGGCGACGGCGCGCGGCGACGGCCGCAACGGCGAAGTGACTTCGTCCGACGGGGTCATCGACGAGTCGTTGGCCATCCCGAAGGAAATGGGTGGCCCGGGTGGGGACAAGACCAACCCCGAGCAGCTCTTCGCCGCCGGCTACTCGGCGTGCTTCCACAGCGCCCTGCAGCTGGTCTCGCGCCAGGCCAAGGTGGCGCTGAACGGCTCGACGGTGACCGCGGAGGTCAGCGTGCTCAAGCAGGAGGTCGGGTTCGGCCTCGGCGTCACGCTGAACGTCTCCCTGCCGGGCCTCGAGCAGGCCCAGGCCGACCAGCTGGTCGAGCAGGCCCACCAGGTGTGCCCGTACTCCAACGCGACTCGCGGGAACATCGAGGTCGCGCTTTCGGCCACGGTCTGATCTCCGGATCCAGGTCCGAACCAGTACGAGGAAAGGATCACCAGAGATGAGCAACTCTCCGATCAAGAGCCCGCTTTCCGAAGCCGACAAGGAGATCACCGGCAACGCCCTGCAGGCGACGCTGGTCGATCTGGTCGACCTCTCCCTCATCGCCAAGCAGGCACACTGGAACGTCGTCGGCTCGAACTTCCGCAGCGCGCACCTGCAGCTCGACGAGCTGGTCAGCACCGCGCGCCAGTACGTCGACGAGGTCGCCGAGCGTGCCAACGCCATCGGCGTCTCGCCGAACGGCAAGGCGAAGACCGTCGTCGAAAGCTCGGGGATACCCGACTACCCGGACAACTGGCAGTCGGTGGAGTCCACGGTCGCCGCGATCGTCGACATCCTCGCGGCGCTCATCGAGCGGCTCCGCCGGCGCATCGACGAGACCGACAAGAGTGACCTGGTGACGCAGGACCTGCTGATCGAGATCACCCGGGCGCTGGAAGAGGCGCACTGGATGTGGCAGGCCCAGCAGGCCTGATTTTTCGCGCGAAGGGGTCGTTCCGCCACGGATCGGCCCCTTTCGCGTCCGCGGTCCCAGTACGTTCGGTGGCATGGTCTTGCATCAGGGGAAAGCCGATCGCCCGGACCGCGTAGGCGGGACGAATCCGCTGTACGCCGGGGCGAATCCGGCATTGGCCTCGAACCTCGTCCTGCCGCACGACCGGCTGCCCGACGCCTCGCTGCCGCCGGACACCGCGCTGCAGCTCGTGCGCGACGAGCTCATGCTCGACGGCAACGCGCGGCTGAACCTCGCCACCTTCGTCACGACGTGGATGGAGCCGCAGGCGCGTGCGCTGATGGCCGAGTGCGTCGACAAGAACATGATCGACAAGGACGAGTACCCGCAGACCGCCGAGCTGGAACGGCGCTGCGTGAACATCCTCGCCAATCTCTGGCACGCGCCCGACCCCGCCGACATCATGGGCTGCTCGACGACCGGTTCGTCCGAAGCCTGCATGCTCGCCGGGATGGCGTTGAAACGGCGCTGGGCCAAACTCGGCCGCAGCGGGAAGCCGAACCTGGTGATGGGCGCCAACGTCCAGGTGTGCTGGGAGAAGTTCTGCGAGTACTGGGAAGTCGAGCCGCGGCTGGTGCCGATGGACGGCGACCGGTTCCACCTCACCGCGGACGAGGCGGTGGCCCGCTGCGACGAGAACACGATCGGCGTCGTCGCGATCCTCGGCTCGACGTTCGACGGCAGCTACGAGCCGGTCGCGGAGATCGTCGCGGCGCTGGACTCGCTGGCCGAGCGCACCGGCTGGGACATCCCGGTGCACGTCGACGGCGCGTCCGGCGCGATGATCGCGCCGTTCCTCGACCCCGGCCTGGAGTGGGACTTCCGGCTGCCGCGCGTCGCGTCGATCAACACCTCGGGCCACAAGTACGGGCTCGTGTACCCCGGCGTCGGCTGGGTGATCTGGCGCGACCGGGCCGCGTTGCCGTCCGAGCTGGTTTTCAACGTCAACTACCTCGGCGGCGACATGCCGACGTTCGCGCTCAACTTCTCCCGCCCGGGCGCCGAGGTCGTGGCCCAGTACTACACGTTCGTCCGGCTCGGCTGGGACGGATTCCGCGCGGTGCAGCAGGCGTCGCGTGACGTCGCGACCCACCTCGCGGACGGCATCGCGAAGCTGGGCCCGTTCGAGCTGCTGACCCGCGGCGACGAGCTGCCGGTGTTCGCGTTCACCACTCGCGCGGGCGTCGGCTTCGACGTCTTCGACGTGTCCCGCAGGCTCCGTGAGCGGGGCTGGCTCGTGCCGGCGTACACCTTCCCGGAGAACCGGACGGACCTGGCGGTGCTGCGGATCGTCGTCCGCAACGGCTTCACGCACGACCTCGCGGACCTGCTCCTGGCGGACCTGGCCCGGGTGCTCCCCGAACTCGAGCAGCTCGGCGGGCGCCCGAAGGACCCGGCGAAGGCGACCGCCTTCCACCACTGAGGCCGTCGTCTCTTACCGTCGCCAGGGCGTCTACCGACCGGTAACGTCGGCCACATGGGTGTCGCTGCTGACGAACGCCAGGCGCTGAGTGCGCTCCTCGAAGACCTCGGGCCCGACGCGCCGACGTTGTGCGAGGGCTGGACCACGCGCGATCTCGCCGCGCATCTCGTCGTGCGCGAACACCGGCCTGACGCCGCGCCCGGCATCCTCGTGCCGGCGCTCGCCGGCTACACCCAGCGGGTCCAGGACCGCTACGCCGGCCGCCCGTGGGCGAGCCTGGTCGAGCAGGTGCGGCGGGGGCCGTCGAAGTTCTGGCCCACCGCGATCGGCCCGCTCGACGAGCTGACCAACACCGCCGAGTTCCTCGTCCACCACGAAGACGTCCGGCGCGCGCAGCCGGACTGGGAGCCGCGGCCCGCCGACGCCACGAGGGACGCCGCCGCCTGGCGCTCGGTGAAGCAGGCCGCGAAGCTGAACCTCCGCAAGTCGCCGGTCGGTGTCAGCCTGCGGACCCGCGACGGACGCGAGGCCGCGGTCAGGACCGGGCCCGACCCGGTCACGATCGCCGGCGAGCCGGTGGACCTGCTGCTGTTCGTCTTCGGCCGCGACGCCGTGCACCTCGGCTTCGAGGGTGACGCGACCGCCGTCACGAAGCTTCAGTCGGTGAACCGGGGCCTCTAAGCTTCCGCCATGCCGATGATCAGCGTTGCCATGTTCCCCGGCCGCACGCCCGCCCAGAAGAGCGCACTGGTCCGCGAGCTGACCGACGCGTTCATCCGCACTTGCGGCGGCAAGCCCGAGGGAGTCCAGGTGACGCTCGTCGAGATCGGCGCGGACCACTGGGCCACCGGCGGCGTCCTGCACTCCGAACGCTGACAGCGCACTTTCATAGGGAAAGTTCCGCTTTGAAACGCAAACCGGCACTTTCATAGGGAAAGTGCCGGTTTGCCGGGTCAGCGCAGGCCGAGGGCCCGCAGGGCGAAGTGGACCTCGATGGCCGTCTGCTTGATCGTCTCGGCGATCACCAGCGAGCCGTGGCCGGCGTCGTAGCGGTAGAACTCGTGGTGCAGGTCGCGGCCGCCGAGCCGGTCGAGGTAGTTCTCGATCTGCCGGATCGGGCAGCGCGGGTCGTTGTCGCCTGCCAGCACCAGCACCGGCGCCGTGACGGCGTCGACATACGTGATCGGCGAGCAATCCCGGTACACCGCGGGCACGTCCTCCGGCGAGCCGCCGAAGAGCGCACGGTCGAACGAGCGCAGCTGCTCCATCTCGTCCTCGTAGGCGGCGACGTAGTCCGCCACCGGCACGCCGGCGACGCCCGCCGCCCACCGCGCCGGCTGGGTGCCGAGCGCGAGCAGGGACAGGTAACCGCCCCACGAAGCCCCGTTCACGACGCACTTCGCCGGGTCGCTGAGTCCGCTTTGGACGGCCCAGTCGTGGACCGAGGCGACGTCCTCCAGCTCGGTCAGGCCGGGCCGGCCCTCGATCGCGTCGCGCCAGGCCGAGCCGTAGCCGGTCGAGCCGCGGTAGTTGACCTCGACCACGGCGAACCCGGCGTCCAGCCAGGTCGCGCGGTAGGCGGAGAAGCGGTCCTCGTCCGCCGCGTGCGGGCCGCCGTGGAGGGAGAACACCGTCGGCAGCGGGCCGTCCGGCGCCCCGGACGGCCGTGAGACCAGCGCGTGGATCCGCCCGCCGACGCCCTCGACGAACGTGTCGGTGATCGGCTCGGACCCCGGCGCTCGCGCACCCGGCGGCTCGAGCAGCACCGAGTCGGCGCCGTCGGCCGTCCGCGCCCGCACCGCCGTCGGCTCGGCGGCGCTCGACCACGAGTACTCGACCGTGCCGTCCGGGCGGACGCCGGCGCCGCCGATCCGCCCGGCTGGGGTGTCCACAGAGGACAGCTCCGCCGTGTCGAGGTCGTAGCGGTACAACGAGCTGCGGCCCTCGTGGAAGTGGACGACGAGCAGGGCGCGGGCGTCCGGGTACCAGCCCGCGACGACCTCGCCGGGGAGGTCGAGCTCGATCTCGGTTTCGGTGCCGGTCCGGACGTCCCAGACGAGCAGCTCTTCGCGGCCCCGCCGTTCGTGGAGCACCAACAGGCGCTGGTCGCCCGGCAGCGGGGAGAACTCGAGCGCGGACAAGCCCTTGCCCTCGCCGTCCCACTTGTCCGCGACCGTGCCGAACCCGTCGGTGGCGAGCACCCGCAGCGCCGGGTGCCGCGAGTCGCCGTGCTCGGAGTGCGAGATCGCGATCAGGCTCTCGTCACGGGAAAGGGACGCGATGCCGGCGTCGTCCGGGTGGCTGTAGAAGCGGCGCGTCTCGCCCTCGACGCGCGCGAACAGTTCGCTGCCGTCGTCGGTCGAGACGCCGACCGCGACGAGCCGGGTGCCGATCTCCAGGCCGGCCGGGTAGCCGTCGTGGACGTCCGGGACGGCCTTCTCCGGCTTGCTGCCCTCGGTCGCGGCGAACGGCTCGCGCACCCACGAGCCGAACTCGTCGCCGTCGGTGTCGTCGAACCACCAGATCCACTCGCCGTCGGGCGACGGCGTGGCGTGCAGGGTGCCGTTGGGCCGGTCGGTGACGCGGCGGTGCTCGCCGGTCGCGCGGTCCCAGGCGTAGACCTCCCAGACGCCGCTGGCGTTGGAGACGTAGATGTTGGCGTCGGGCGCGTCGCGGGCCCAATCGGGCACGGAGATGCGCGGGGCGTGGAAGCGGGCGCGCCAGCGGGCTTCGGCTTCGGCGTCGTCGAACAGCCGGTCCGGGACCACCGCGGGCGGATATTGCTTGGCTGACTGCGTGCTCACCCCTCGATCCTGCCACCTTCTGGCCGTACTGTGTGCGGGGTGCTGGAGGGTTACGCGCCGGGCTACGGGCGAGACGCGGTTTCGATGATGTCCGCGCGCACGGCTGCCGAGCGCGCGACGTTCGCCCAGCCCCTGTTCGAGCCGGGCATGTGGGTGGTCGACCTCGGCTGCGGTCCTGGCTCGATCACGGTGGGCCTGGCCGCGGGGTCGCGAGTGACGGGCGTCGACCGGGACGCCGGCCAGGTCGCGATGGCGCGAGACATCGCCCGCCGCGCCGGAAGGTCCACAGTGGACTTCGTGGTGGCGTCGGCGTACGCCCTGCCGTTCGCCGACGCCAGTGTGGACGTGGCGTTTTCCCATGCGCTGTTCGAGCACCTGGCCGCACCTTCGGACGTGCTGGCGGAGCTGCACCGGGTGCTGAAGCCGGGCGGCAGGCTTGCTCTGTCTACTTCGGACTGGAGTAAGGCGCGCCTGCGCCCGAAGACGGCGAACGTCGACGCGGCCCTGCGCGGTCACTACTTGCTGCGCCGCCGGGCGGGTGGCGACCCGTTCGCGGGCCGCAAGATCGCGGACCACTGCGCGTCGGCGGGCTTCAAGGACGTGGTCTCGCGCGCCCGTTACCGCTCGGACATGACGTACCGCGACCTGGCGAAGTACGTCGAGTCCCGGTTGGACGAGGCGCTGGAGGACCCGGATTTCGGCCGCGACCGCGACCAGCTGGCGAGCGCGGCCCGCTCGGCCTGGACGTGGGTCCGCGGCGGCGACGGCGATTTCAGCCAGTGCTGGGTCGAAGTGACGGCGACCAGACCGTGAAACCAGAAGAGCCGGTGTCCGAAGACACCGGCTCTTACTCGTCGGGGTGGCGGGATTCGAACCCACGACCTCCTCGACCCGAACGAGGCACGCTACCAAGCTGCGCCACACCCCGAGGTACTGCTTAACGGGTCGTGGAGAAGTCTAGCGGACGGTGTCGCGGGCTTTCCGGGGGGCCGACTTTCGCGACTTCGCGGTCCCCGATCCGCGCGGGACCAGCGTCAACAGGCTTGCTTCGGGTGGGCAGGCGAACCTGGCGGGCGCCCACGGCGACGTCCCCAAACCAGCCGACACGTGCAGCCACATGTGCGCGCCCCACCGCGACGCACCACGTGCGCGGCTGCGATCCAGCTCACAGTTCGTGACCAGCGCGCCGTAGCCCGGGAGGCGGAGCTGGCCGCCGTGGGTGTGGCCGGCGAGCACGAGGTCGTAACCGTCCGTGGCGAACGTGTCGAGGACCCGCGGCTCGGGGGAGTGCGTGACGCCGATGCGGACGGCGGCGCCGCGATCGGCCGGCCCCGCGATGTCGGGGTAGCGGTCGCGACGCAGGTGGGGATCGTCGACGCCGGCCGCGAACACCGCCTGCCCGCCGACGTCGATCGTGCGCCGGACGTGGGTCAGGTCGGTCCAGCCGTGCTCGACGAACGCCGCGCGCAGGTCGCGCCACGGCAGCTGCGTGCCGTGGATGCGCTTCTTCTTCCCTTGCGGCATCAGGTATCGGGCGGGGTTCTTGGGTTTGGGCGCGTAGTAGTCGTTGCTGCCGAAGACGAACACACCGGGCCGGTCGAGCAGTGGCCCCAGCGCGCGCAGCACGGACGGGACGGCCGTCCGGTGCGAAAGGTTGTCGCCGGTGTTGACGACGAGATCCGGGTTCAGCTCGTCGAGCGCGGCCACCCAGCGCTGCTTGCTGTGGTGGCCCGGCAGCATGTGCAGGTCCGAGACGTGCAGGATCGTGAACGGCCGCGACCCGGGCGCCAGCACCGGCAGCTCGGCAGTGCGCAGGGTCCAGCGGCGCCGTTCGATGCCGACGGCGTAACCGAGGGTCGCGGCGCCGAGCGCAAGCGTCCCCGCGGCGAGGCGCTTCACGGTGGCCCCCGACGTGGTCGTGTTACTGAGCGTGCTCACGGGGTCCAGGATACGTGCTCGACGGTGGGTTGCCTCGCCCCCGTTCCCGAGCCGGAAAGCCGAAGGGGCCCGTGCGCTTCGCACGGACCCCTTCGGCTTCGGGCGGGCTTACCGGCCGCCACCGCCCGTGTACTTCGGATCCGGTTGCGGCAGTTCCATTCTCGGCTGGCTGGCGTCGAGGATGTTCTTCATCGCGCCGAACCACGTCCGGGCCGGCGACTTGCCACCGAAGATGTTGCCGCTGCCGCAGACGCGGACGTTGCCCGGGCCGGCGTCGCAGATGCCACCCTGGCCGCCGCCGAACTTGAACGTCATCGCCGCCCCCGCCAGTTGCGGGGTGCCGCCGACGAACGTCGCCGAGACGTTGCCCTGCGTCGTGCCCGTCTTGCCGATCATCGGCCGGTCCCAGCCCACGCCGCCGGCGGCCGTGGCCGAGGTACCACCCGGCTGGTCGTCCTTGCTCATGCCGACGGCGAGCGTGTTCGCCAAGCCCTCGGGCACCGCCTGCTCGCACGGGGCTTCCTTGACCGGCACCGGCGCGCCGTTGCGGTCGGTCACCCCGGCGATCGGCGTCGGCGGGCACCAGACGCCGCCGGACAGGATCGTCGCCGCGACGTTGCCCAGTTCCAGACCGCTCAGCGGACTGAACCCGAGCGTGAACGCGCCGAATCCGGGGTTGTTCCCCCGCGGGCCGTAGTACTCCGCTTGGCTGAGCCGCTTCGTTTCCGCCTCGGCCTTCGGATCGACGGCCCCGCCGCCGGCGTTGCTCGCCATGGTGTCGCGCATCCCCAGCCGCCTCGCCATGTCGATGCCCGGTGCGGTGCTGCCGAGCCGGTCCTCGAGTTCGACGAACGCGGTGTTCGGTGACGTCGCCAGCGCGGTCTGGACCGTCGCGCCCTCGGCGATCTTGCTGTAGTCACCGGCGTTGCCGACGCAGTACCAGCGCGAGCGCAACGGCGGCCCGGTCTGCGGACAGCTGTTGCCGCCACCGGTGAACACGTGCGACACGTAGGTGTCCGGCACCTGCACCGGCGAGAAGATGCCCGCCACGCCCTTGTCCATCGCCGCGGCCGTGGTGAAGATCTTGTACGTCGACCCGGCGCCACCGGTGTTGTAGACGCCCGCGGGTAGCGCGTACGTCGTCTGGCCGGCGTCCTGGTTCTGGCCGTAGTCGCGGTTCGCGGCCAGCGCGACGACTTCGTGCCGGTTCTTGCCCGGTCTCACCAGCGACAGGGTGTTCGCCACGTACGGCTGGGTCTTCTTGACCTGCGCCTCCGCCGAGACCTTCGCCTCGTGGTTGGCTCGCTCGTCCAGCGTGGTCTTGATCGTGTAGCCGCCGGTGTAGAGCTGGTCCTTCGTCATCCCGGACTTGATCAGGTAGTCCTCGACGTACTGGCAGAAGAACCCGGCCTCCGTGCCCGCGCCGATGCAGTTGGCCGGCGGCTTGGCCGGGAAGTCCGGCACGACGCCCAGCGGCTCGCCCTTGAAGCGGTCGGCGTCGGCCTTGGCCAGCTTCTTGTTCTCCACCATCCGGTCGAGCACCAGGTTGCGGCGCGCGGTGGCCTTGTCCGCGTGCTTCCACGGGTCGTTGTTGACCGGGTTGTTCACCAGGCCGGCCAGCAGCGCGGCCTGCGGCACGGTGAGTTTCTCGGGAGTCGTGTTGAAGTACGCGTGCGCGGCGGCGCCGATCCCGAAGATCTGCCGCGAGAATTCGACGATGTTGAGGTAGCCGGCGAGGATCTGCTGCTTGCTCAGCTTCGTCTCGAGCTGGATCGCGATCCGCGCTTCCTTGAGCTTGCGGGCGATCGACGCCTCCTGGGCCTTCTTCTGGCCCACCTCGTCGCCGCGGTAGACGACGTTGATCAGGTAGTTCTTGACGTACTGCTGGGTCAGCGTCGACGCGCCCTGCGTGTCGGCCCCGGTGCTGTTGCTGACCGCCGCGCGCAGGGTGCCCTGCCAGTCGACGCCGTGGTGGTCGTAGAACCGCTTGTCCTCGACCGAGACCAGTGCCCATTTCATGGCTTCGTTGATCTGGTTCTCGTTGATCGGCAGCCGGTACTGGTCGTACAGGGTGGCGATCGGCTTGCCGGTGCTGTCGGTGACCGTCGTGACCAGCGGCGGAGGGATGTCGGCGAGGTCGGAGGACGTCTTCTCCACCGTCTCGCTGGCCTGGTTGGACATGACACCGGCGGCCCCCACGACCGGGAAGAGCATTCCGGCGACGAGCACCCCCGCGAGCAGGCAGAGGCCGATGAGCTTGAACAAACCATCCGCTTTTCGCACGAGAGCCAGGCTACCCGGAGTGAGTCAGGCGCCGGTGACGCCGTGTCCCCGGTGATGCGAATCCAGTGACAAAACCGACCCCCCTCGGTGACATCTGGTAACGGAAGGCATTCTAGGTCTTGGCGGGGGAACCGAGGGCCCCTACAGTCCGTCAACGTCTCACGAAGACAAGCCGACGGATGGATCAACGTGAGTGGGAGCTCGCTTGGTCCGAACGGCGGCACCGGCACCGGGGAGGTGCCCGGGTAACCGACGTGAGCTGAGGGAGACACGCTCGCGGGGGCAAGGAGCGCAGTGCCTTATCCCCGCTGGTGCGTCGATCACCAGGGTAGGGAGCTGGGGGTATGGAAACCAACCAGTCGAGCTGGCGAATCAACGCGTCCTGCCGGGACGCCGATCCGGACGGCCTGTTCGTCCGGGGTGCGGAGCAGAACCGGGCGAAAGCGGTCTGCCTGGGTTGTCCGGTCCGCACGGAATGCCTCGCCGAAGCACTCGACGGCCGGATCAACTTCGGCGTCTGGGGTGGCATGACCGAGCGGGAGCGGCGGGCCCTGCTGCGCCGCCGCCCCGACGTGGAGAGCTGGGCGGAGTTGCTCGAAGCGGCCAAGCGGGACGCCGAGGAGCGGGTCAAGGTCGGCTGACCAAGGCCGCCACTTTCATAGGGAAAGTTCCGCGTCGCCCCCTCGGCGGCGCATCTTTCCCTATGAAAGTGGCGCTTTGCCCGGCGGTCAGCCGGCGAGCTTCGTGCCGATTTCGCGCAGGCCGTCGAGGTCGTGCACGTCACCGGCCAGCGCGGGCACCCGGGCCAGCGCCACCTCGGGGTGGGCCCGGGTGAACCGCGCGAGCAGCCGTTCTTCGCGGCCGGCGAGGCTGACGCGGTCGGCGTGCAGCCGCAGCACGGCCTCGGCCAGTGGCGCGTTCGTGTCGCCCTCCTGCAGGGATTCGGCCGCGGCCAGCGCTTCCGCGCCGGACAGCTTCGCGAGCACCGGGTGGGTCCGGTTCGCGATCAGCCCGGCCAGTGGCATCGACTCGGCCGAAAGCCGCTCGACGAAGTAGGACGCCTCGCGCAGCGCGTCCGGCTCCGGCGCGGCCACGACCAGGAACGACGTCCCGGACGAACGCAGCAGCTCGGCGGTCTTGCGCGCGCGCTCGCGGAAGCCGCCGAACATGCTGTCGAACGCCTGCATGAACGCGGACGCGTCGGTCAGCAGCTGGCCGCCGATGATCGTCGACACGGCCTTGGCGAACATCGAGAACCCGGCGTTGACGACCTTGCGCAGGCCCCAGCCGCCGGCCTTCGCCGGACCGGTGAGCAGCCGGATCATCCGGCCGTCCAAAGCGGACGAAAGCCGCGTCGGCGCGTCGAGGAAGTCCAGCGCGGACCGGCTCGGCGGGGTGTCGACGATGATCAGGTCCCACTCGCCGGTGGCCGCGAGCTGGCCCAGCTTCTCCATCGCCATGTACTCCTGCGTGCCGGAGAACGACGTGGAAATCGTCTGGTAGAAGGGGTTCTGCAGCAGCTGCTCGGCGCGTTCCGGGCCGGCGTGCACGCGCACCATGTCGTCGAAGGTGCGGCGCATGTCGAGCATCATCGCCCACAGCTCGCCCTTCGGCTCGAACCCTTCGACCTGCACCTGCTTCGGGTGGTTGCCGAGTTCGCGGAGGCCGAGCGCCTGCGCCAGCCGGCGGGCCGGGTCGATCGTCAACACCACGGTCTGGCGGCCGCGCTCGGCCGCGCGCAGCGCCAGCGCCGCGGCCGTGGTGGTCTTGCCGACGCCGCCGGAGCCGCAGCAGACGATCACGCGGCTTTCCGGGTCGTCGAGCAGGGCGTCGATGTCGATGGTGGTCACAACCGCACTCCCTGGTCGGTCAGGGCCTCGGCCAGGTCGTAGAGAGCCGCGACGTCGACGCCGTCGGTCAGGTCCGGCAGCTCCAGGGTGGGCAGGTCGGCCTCGGCGAGCTGTTCGCGCGCCCGTTGCTCGGCGGCGACCCGCACGGCGTGCTCGACGGTTTCCTCGACCAGCGCGTCCAAGGTGTCGTTCGGCAGCTTGAGCCCGGCCGACGCGAGCCCGGTGCGGACGCGGGAAGCGTCGACGCGGCCGTCCGCGGCGGCGGTCACCGAGCGGGCGGGCAGCCTCGGCGGCCGGACCCGGTTGACCAGCACCGCGCCGGGGCGCAGATCGGCGCCGTCCAGCTCGGCCACGGCCTCGACGGTTTCGCGGACCGGCATCTCCTCCAGCAGCGTGGTCAGGTGGACGGCGGTCTCACCGGAGTGCAGCAGCCGCACGACGCCGTCGGCCTGGCCGCGGATCGGGCCGGTCTTCGCGAGGTCCGTCAGCGCCTTGGTGACGTCGAGGAACTTGACGACGCGGCCGGTCGGCGGCGAGTCGACGACGACGGCGTCGTAGGTGTGCCGCCCGTCGGACTCGGTGCGGCCGACACACTCCTTGATCTTCCCGGTGAGCAGGACATCGCGAAGCCCGGGCGCGAGGGTGGTCGCGAACTCGATCGCGCCCATCCGCCGCAGTGTCCGGCCGGCGAAGCCGAGGTTGTAGAACATCTCGAAGTATTCGAGCAGCGCGGCCTCGACGTCGATGTGCAGCGCGCGCAGCTCGCCCCCGCCGGGGACGGCGGCGATGCGCTGCTCGGCGTAGGGCAGCGGCTCGGTGTCGAAGAGCTGGGCGATACCCTGCCGACCCTCGACCTCGATGAGCAGCACGCGACGGCCTTCGCGGGCGAGCGCGAGCCCGAGCGCCGCGGCGAGCGTCGTCTTCCCGGTTCCGCCCTTGCCGGTGACGAAGTGCAGCCGGGCGCGGGCAAGCTCGTCGGTCCAGCCGGCATGGGGAGTGGTCACTTCTTCACCCTAAATCAGTGCTCAGCTGGCCAGCAGCATGACGCTGACCGCAGTCCCGACCGCCGCGACGAGCGCCCAGGCCACGAGCCCGGGCACCACGGTGAGGGTGAGCACGCCCACGACGACCAGCAGCGTGAAGGTGATCACGCCGCCGATGGCGACCTGGCCGGAGCTCTGCGTCCGGTCGCGCACCTTCGCCATCACGACGAGCACCAAGGGCAGCCCGGCCGCCGCGAGCAGCGCCGTCGCGATCACGCGCCACGTTTCCACGGGGCAACGCTAGCGGCGTGAGATGAACCACAACACGGTGCGTCGCCCGTGGATTTCCGGCGGCGGGCCCCGGCCCTCTTGCCCGCTTGGCTACGCTCGCCAGCTATGAGCGCCACCAAGTGGGAGTACGCGACCGTCCCTCTGCTGATCCACGCCACGAAGCAGATCCTCGACCAGTGGGGCGAGGACGGCTGGGAGCTGGTCACCGTGTTGCCGAACCCGAGCGGCGAGCAGCACGTCGCGTACCTCAAGCGTCCGAAGGGCTGATCACGGTGAGCTGGAGCGAACGGCTGAAGGAGCTCGGCATCGAGCTGCCCGGCGTGGCGGCCCCGCTGGCCGCTTACGTGCCCGCGGTTCGGAGCGGCTCGCACGTCTACACCTCCGGCCAGCTGCCCTTCGTCGACGGCGTGCTCGCCGCGACCGGCAAGGTCGGCGCGGAGATCAGCCCCGAAGAGGCGAAGGGCCACGCGCGGACGTCGGTGCTCAACGCACTCGCCGCGGTGCACGCGCTGGCTGGCATTGACAACGTCGTGCGGATCGTCAAGGTTGTCGGCTTCGTGGCTTCCGCGGAGGGCTTCACCGGCCAGCCCGCGGTCGTCAACGGCGCGTCCGAGCTCCTCGGCGAGGTCTTCGGCGACGCGGGCATCCACGCCCGGTCGGCCGTCGGCGTCGCGGAGCTGCCCATCGGCTCGCCGGTGGAGATCGAACTGATCGTGGAGGTGCAGTGATGGATCCGGACATCGAGCAGTCCACCCACGAGCTGCTGCTCCGGCTGGCCGGGCGGCTGCCCGACCAGCTGCTGTGGCGGTTCCGCGACTGGCTCGGCGAGGGCGCCATGGGCACGCTCGCCCGGACCCTGCCGAGGTCTTTGCTTAAGCACAGGATCGACCTCGACCAAACGGAGTACCGCCTGCTCGTGGCCGGTCTCATCCCGCACGGCGCCGACTGGCACCAGGTCAGTTCGACGCTGGGGGTAGACGACGTCACCGAGAACAGGTACACATTCACGTCGAGTGCGCCCGAATGGGTTAACTCGGTCGACTCCGTGTCCGTACTGATCCACGCAACGTTGCGAGGACGCCCGGATGTGGGGGAAGTGCGGCAGAGCTGGCGCCACTTCGGTGTCGTCGGTCAAGGAACGGCCAAGCGTGTCCTGCTGATCACCGCGCTGACGGGGCTGCCGAGGTTGACCGGCGAACTGCAGCGGGTGTTGCGGGTACTGGGCGACGAAGAGCCCAGCGTCGAGGTCATCCCGCCGCGCTTCGACCTGCCGGGATACCACCGGGCCGCGCTGGCCGACTCAGAACTGGTCTGCGTGGGCGCGGTGGCGGGGACCCGGCTAGTAGCCGCATAACGCTCGCTCCGCCAGCGAGCTGGGAGGGAGCAAGGCAATGGTGGAGGTCCACGACGGCCCGCCCATGGACGGGTTCTCGGTGCCCCTGCGCCTGCACAACCTGTTGCTGGCCCTGGCGGGCCGGATCGACGACAGCGCGCTCACCGAGGCGCGCGAGCTGATCGCCCGCGCGCACATCGACGAGGCGGTCGAGCTGACCACCGGCACGCTCATCGCGGGCCGGATCCCGGTCAGCTCCGCCGAACAGCGTGAGCTGGCGCTGGTGCTCGAGATGAGCCGGTCGGACGCGACGCTGGCGAACGACCTGCTGGTCGACGAGACCGAGCCGGTCAACGCGCACCGGTTCACCGGCGAGAACTCCCCGGAGTTCGGCATCGCCGAGGCGCTCGACCGGACGCTGCAGGTGCTGCCGGACGTCCGCTCGGTGCACGCGGTGTGGCGCAACACGCCGGCCGGCAGTGTGCCGGGCGCGTTGCCGCAGCGCGTCGTGCTCGTCGAGCTGGGGCCGGACGGCAACCCGCCGGCTGTCGCGTTCCGCGTCGACACGGCGTTGCGCCGGGCCGGGATCCACTCGGTCGTCGAGGTCAGCGGCCCCGGCGTCGCGCATTCCGAGTACCACCAAGCCGCATCGGCGGCCGCGTCGCCGGCCTGGGTGACGGGCACCACGACGTCGAGTTCGTCGTCGTACCGGCCGGAGCCGGTCAAGCCGTCGGCCCCGGCGCCGACGCCGGAACCGGTCGCGGAGTCGGGCAGCCGGCACAGCATGCGGGCCGCCGCCGCGGCCGCCACGACGCCGCCGCCGGCGGAGCCGGTCGCTCCGGTGGTGCCGATCGTGTCGCCGTCGTCCGCCCCGGAGCCGCCACGCAAGGCGCGGTCGGAGACACGGGCCGAGCGCACCGCCGACCTGACCCCGGCCGAGGTGGCGCAGCTGCGGCAGGCGCTGGCCGAGGACCCGGAGAAGGGTCGTGAGATCGCCGCGGGCAAGCCGTCGATGCACGAAGTCGTCGAGCTGCCGGCGCTGGACCTGGACGACCCGAGCCTGAGCGAGCGCGACCGGGCGCTGCTGCGCGAGCTGCACGCCGAGCTGGCCGAGCGCGAGCGGGCCGAGGCGGCGAAGATGCGGCTCAACGGCGCCTCCCGGTCCGGTGGCGACCAGCGCGGCTGGACCGCCCCCTGAGCTTTGCGGTACAAAGCCGCACTTTCGCTATGAAAGATGCGTTTCTTCCAGTGTCTGGGAAGCCACAACCATATAGTGGGACGGCGAGGGGCGGCGGTATGTTGCCCTGGTGGAGCAGCCAACGGAGTTTGTCTTCGACATCCCGGTCGGAGCCGGCGTCGCGACCCGGGCCAACGCCGACGGCCCGCCGGCGACGCCGAAGGACGCGGCGACGGTGATCCTGGTCCGGGACGGCGCCGACGGCGTCGAGATCTTCCTGCAGCACCGGGTCAAGGGCATGCCGTTCGCGGGCGGGATGACCGTCTTCCCGGGCGGCGGGGTCGACCATCGCGACGCCGACACGTCGGTGGCGTGGGCCGGTCCCGACCCATCCTGGTGGGCTTCGCGGTTCGGCTGCGACGAGGCGCTCGCGCGGGCGCTGACCTGCGCGGCCGTGCGTGAGACGTTCGAAGAGTCCGGTGTCCTGCTCGCGGGCAGCGCCGACGCGGCGCTCACCGACGTCACGCCGTACGCGGCCGCCCGCCAGGCCCTGGAGACGCGGGAGGTGTCGCTGGCCGGGTTCCTCGCCGACGCCGGGCTGACGCTGCGCGCCGACCTGCTGCGCCCGTGGGCGCACTGGATCACGCCCGAGCAGGAGCCGCGCCGGTACGACACCCGGTTCTACGTCGCGAAGCTGCCCGAAGGCCAGGAGGCCGACGGCGCGACGTCGGAGGCGTCGAGCTCCGGCTGGCAGTGCCCGGAGGACGCGATCACCGACGCACGCGAGGGCCGCCGGATGCTGATGCCGCCGACCTGGCTGACGCTGAGTGAGCTGGCGCGGTTCGCCACCGCGGACGACGTGCTCGCCGCGCCGCGCGAGATCGTCCGGATCGCGCCGATGCTCATCCGCGAGGGCGACCACGTCCGCGTCGTGCTGGAGCCGCGATGAGCGCCCCGGCCTACGGCGTGCTGCGCCACGTGACCGAGACGGCTTCGGTGCTGCTGGAGAACAACCCGTCGTCGATGACGCTCGAAGGCACCAACAGCTGGGTGCTGCGGGCCGCGCCGGACGTCCCGGCCGTCGTCGTCGACCCGGGGTACCGCGACCTCGAGCACCTCGAACTGCTGGCCGGGGTGGGCGAGGTCGAGCTGATCCTGCTCACGCACTTCCACCCCGACCACACCGAAGGCGCGCCGTGGTTCGCCGAGCGCGTCGGCGCGCCGGTGCGGGCGTTCGACCCCGCGCTTTGCCTCGGTGCTTCGTCCTTTGTGGACGGGGAGGTGATTTCCGCCGGTGGCCTCTCGATTCGCGTGCTGCACACACCGGGGCACACCGACGACTCGGTGTCGCTGGTGCTCGACGGCCAGGTGCTGACCGGCGACACGGTCCTCGGCCGCGGCACGACGGTGCTGCACGACCTCGGCGACTACCTGCGCTCGCTGCGGAAGCTCATCGAGCTGCCGGCGGGCACCTTAGGGCTGCCCGGGCACGGTCCAGAGCTCCCCGATCTGCCCGCGACCGCGCGCGAGTACCTTGCCCATCGGGAACAGCGGCTCGATCAGGTGCGTTCCGCTCTGAAGACGCTCGGCGCGGACGCCACACCGCGCCAGGTGGTCGAGGTCGTCTACGCCGACGTCGACCGGGCGTTGTGGGCGCCCGCCGAATGGAGCGTGCAGGCGCAGCTGGATTACTTGCGGTCGGAGGAGAGCGGATGAGCAACGTCGAGGTCGAGTTCTACTGGCGGCCGGGGTGCGGGTTCTGCGCCGCGCTGGACCGGCCGATGTCGAAGAGCGGCTTCACCATCCGGAAGATCAACATCTGGGAGGACCCGGCCGCGGCCGCGCGCGTGCGCGAGGTCGCGAACGGGAACGAGACGGTGCCCACCGTGATCGTCGGGTCGACGGCCATGGTCAATCCGTCCTTCGCCGAGGTCGAGGCCGCGGTCAAGGCAGCTTCGGCGGGCTGAGCGCGCCGGGCCGCTCTCCGTGGAGGAAGGCGGCCCACACCTCACGCAACCCGGTTTCATTCTCCAGGCCCTTCGGGGCGCCTTCGAGCATCGGCGCGTCCCAGACGTCGTGGGTGCCGAAGAGGAACGGGATGTCGATACAGTGGCAGGCTCCGAACCGGTTGCCCGGGGCCTGCCAGTCGAAGCGGTAGGTGAAGGCGCCGAGTTTCTTCGCCAGCCGGTCGCTGGTGAAGAAACTGTTCGCTTCGTCGATCGCTTCCCGGGGCGCATCGGGGACGAAGGCGCGCAGCTCTTCGCGTGTCCAGCTGATCAGCGCCGAGCCTTGGCGCGCCGCTTCGATGAGGTCCTTCGCGACGAGGTCGTCGTCGGCGACCAGCTGGAACGGCGGCTCGATCGAGCCGGGCTCGCCGGGTACCGAGAGCTGCGCGGCCAGCAGCCGCTCGACCGGGACCGTGCGGATGTCGTTGCCGTCCAAGGCTTCGGCGAGCCGCCCGGCGGACACGGCGGCTTCGTCCGGTGTGGACGGTCGCATGCCGAGCGGCGCGCTCTGCAGCGCGATCCGCTTGACGAGTCCCTTGGCGCGTGGCGACGACCACAGGGCCAGCGCCGACTGCGCGCCTGCCGACTGCCCGCCGAGCGTGACCTCGGCCGGGTTCCCGCCGAACGCGGCGATGTTGTCGCGAACCCACTCGAGCGCGGCGAGCTGGTCGGCGATGCCGAGGTTCGGCGGAATCCCTTCGGCGCTCAGGAATCCGAGCACGCCGAGCCGGTAGTTGAGCGTCACGACGACGACGTCGGCCTCGCGGGCGAGGCGAGTGCCGGTGTACCAGACCTGGCCGCCCGAGCCACTGGAGAACCCACCGCCGTGGATCCACACCAGCACCGGGCGGCTCCCGCCGGTCGAGGGCGTGAAGACGTTGAGCGACAGGCAGTCCTCACTCTGCGGCAGGGGCATCGGGCCCAGCGCGTGCTCCAGGCGTGACGGCGGTTGCGGCGCCGCGGGGCCGGCTTCTCGCGTCTCACGGACGCCCGTCCACGGCTTCGGTGGCGCCGGCGTTGCGAAGCGTTCCGCTGTGGCGTACGGGATTCCCCGGAAAGTGCCGTCCGTGCCGCGGACCCGGCCGGTGGTGGTTTCGACGATCATCGCGCCTCCTCGAAGGTCACCGCGGCTCCGCCGGCGTCCTCGGCCCGCACGAAGAACCCGTGGTCGCTGGTGGTGGTCGGAACGTGCTCCTCGATCAGCTTCCGCGCTTTCGCCAGATCCGCGACGACGACACCGTGGGCGGCGAAGTACGGCAGTTTTCGAGGGGGTTCGCCGGGCAGGACGGCGTCGAGGTCGCTCACGCCGATGATGTCGACGAGTTCGCGGCCGCGGGTGATCACGTCGTAGCGGCCGCGATAGTGGCCGACCTCGTCGTCGGCGACGACCAGGAGGATCCCGGCCACGGCGCGGGCGCCGTTCGGGTGGACGAGGTAACGCGGCTGGTGGACGTACTCCGGGGTGAGGTGCTCGGCAGTGTGCAGGATGCCCTCGGGCGTCCGGTCCCGTCTGATGTGGACACTGCGGAACCGCGCGGTGCGGGTGCCTTCGGGCAGTTCGACGTCGCGTTGCAGCTTAAGCACTCCTGACGTCGAGAGGCCGGCTTCGCGCAACCTGCGTTCGGCCTCTTCGGAGTCGTCGCAGCCGAACGAGCAGCCGTGCAGGCCGTCGCCGCGGTCGTCCAGGATGGGCAGTACCCGCCACGGATCGCCGGCTTCCTCGTCGACGATGCCGATCAGTTCGAGGAACGACTCGCCGAAGTAGGCGCAGCGGTTCGCCGTGCAGCTGGGCAGCAGTTCGCCGCCGTCGGTGCGGGAGGCGAAGTGCCGGGACGGCGGGCTGAGCGTGAAGCCGAGTTCCTCGTAGCGCTGCCAGGTCGCTTCGTGGTTCCTGGTCAGGAAGACCGTGTGGTCGATGTGCACACCTTCAGCCTGGGGTTGCTTGCTTCTCTGTTCCAGCCGCGGGGACTTCTTGCGCGAAATCCGACATCGCCTAGGCTGATTTGGTGGAATCCGGCCTGCTCGACGACCTGGATCGTCGCCTGGCGCACGCGCTGCAGCTGGACGGCCGGGCATCGTTCAGCGTGATCGCGTCGGCGCTGGGTGTCTCGGACCAGACGATCGCCCGGCGCTACCGGAAGCTGCGGTCGTCGGGGGTGCTGCGGGTGGTCGGCGTCCCGGAGGCGGCGCCGCTGGGGCAGGCGCTCTGGCTGGTGCGGCTGCGGTGCGTCCCGGACGCGGCGGCCGCGATCGCGGCGGCGCTGGCCCGCCGGAGCGACACGCAGTGGGTGAGCTTGATGTCCGGCGGCACGGAGATCGTGTGCTTCGTCCGCGCGCCACTGCGCGAGGAGACGGACGGGTTGCTCCTGGGGCAGCTGCCGCGGACGCCGCGGGTGGTGTCGATGACGGCGTACCGGCTGTTGCGTCGTTTCGCTGGCGGGCCGGCGGGCTGGCCGGGCCGGTCGAACGCGTTGTCGGCTTCGCAGGTTTCCTCGTTGCGCCGCCCTCCTTCGCGCGGTTCTTACCGGCCGGAGCCGGAAGACGCGGACTTGCTGGCGGCCTTGGCCCACGACGGCCGTGCCGACTTGTCGACATTATCGACGGCTTGTGGCCGGTCGGAGTCGACGGTCCGCCGTCGCCTTTCGGCGTTGCGATCGTCCGGAGCGCTGTACTTCGACGTGGAAGTGGACGCGGCCCTGCTGGGCTACCCGCTGACGGCAACGCTCTGGCTGACGGTGGCGCCATCGGCGCTGGAATCTACGGGCCGGGCCTTGGCGGGCCACCCCCAGGTGGCCTTCGCGGCGGCGACAACGGGCCCGGCGAACCTGGTGGCGAACGTGGGCTGCCGCGATGACGCGGCGCTGTACTCGTACCTGGCCGACGACCTGGGCGGGTTGCCGGGCGTTCAGCAGGTGGAGACGGCGCCGATGATCCGGACGCTGAAGCGCTTCGGCGCCCTGGAGCCGTGACCTACCGGGCCAGCATCGGCATCAGGTAGTACGTCAGCTCCACCTCCCCGGGCTCGGCGGCCCGCAGGACGCACGCCCGCATCCCCGGCTGGATCGACAGCACCACGCGCTCCCCGGTGAACGCCTGCAGCGCGTCCAGCAGGTACCTCGCCTGGAACGACGGCGATGTCCGGCCGCCGAGGACGTCCGCCTTCAGCGTCTCCTCCGCTTCGCCCGTGTCCTGCCGTGCGCTCGCCAAGCGGACCTGGGCGTCCCCGACCTCCAGGGTCAGCACCCGCCGGTCCTCGGCGTACACCCCGACGCGGCGCAGCGCCGCCGCCAGCGCGTCCGCGTCCAGGGACACCGTTGTGTCGACCGCGCCCGAGGGGATCGACTCCTCCGACAGGAAGCCCGCGTCGAGCACCGCCGTGCCGACCAGGCCGCCCTCCCAGCTCAGGCCGAACCGGCCCGGGCCGAGGTGCAGCCCGACGACGCCCCTGGCCTGGCGCGCCGCCTCCGTCAGCAGCACCGCCGGCACCAGCACGTCCAGCGATCCCGGCGCGCGCAGCGGCAACCGGGCCACCGCCATCCGGTAGCGGTCCGACGCCGTCAGCGTCAGGCGGTCGCCCGCCTGCAGCCGGACGCCGGTGAACAGCGGCAGCGGGTCGTCCTTCGCCGCCGTGCCCGCGACGATCCGCAGGGCCGACGCGAACGCCGTTCCGTCCACTTCGGACACCCGGGTGAGCGAGGCATCCGGCGCGGCCGCTCCGGACGAAAGCAGCGGCAGCGCGAACCGGGCGTTGTCCAGCCGTAACGCCAGGCGGCTGCCTTCGACGACCAGGCGGACCAGCTCGGTGTCGAGCATCTTCAGCGTCTCGGCCAGCGGCGCCGCCGGGACGACGACCGAGCCGTCGGTGTGCGTGGTGGCCGGGCAGTCGAACCGGACGGTGAGGTCCGGGTCGCTCCCGGCGACCCTCAGCCCGGCCGCGTCCGCCCGCAACCTCAGCCCGCTGCGGGCGGGCAGCAGGCGCGAAGCGGCGGAGACGGCCGCCGAGAGGCGGTGGGCAGGCGCGGTGACATCCATGCCCGCAAGCTAGCGGGCAGCACCGACAAGTTCGGACCGCTCGGCCGCCGCGGCCCGCTGAACAGGGCGAACGGTGCCGCGCAGCAACCACACCCCCACCGCGAGCACCAGCCCCGCGACGCTGGCGGCCAGGAACGCGGCCGAGGGACCCGCGTGCTCGACGACGTACCCGCTGACCGACTGGCCCATGGCCAGCCCCAGTGTCACGGCGGTGAGCACCCAGCCGAACGCCTCGGCCGCGGTCCCCGGCGGCGCGACCAGTTCGATCGCCGCCGAGTGGGCCGTCGACTGCGGCGTGATCAACGCGCCGGCGAGCAGCATCATCAGCGCCAGCCCCCACAGCGACGACGGCCACGCGAGCAGCGCGACCAGCGCGCCGAACCCGCCGAGCAGCGCCGGCAGCCGCAGGCCCAGCCCTCGCGGCCACGGCCGCAGGCTGTACGCGACGCCGAACGCGACCGAGCTCAGCGACCACGCCGACAGCAGCAGGCCACCCACGGACGCCTGGCCCGCTTCGGTGGCCGACGCCGGCACGGCGACCTCGACGAACCCGATCACCACGCCGAAGCCGAGCGCGGCCAGCGCGAGCGTCCGCATGCCCGGGCTCGACAGCGCGCCCAGCAGCGACCCCTTCGAGCCGGCAGAAGGACCCCACGCCCGCACGGCCGGGCTCAAGGCGAACAGCACCGCGCCGGAGAACTGCAGCGCGACACCCAGCACCAGGCCGGTCCCCGCCCACGGCGCCATGACCAGCAGTCCGGCCACGCCGGGACCGAGGATGAAGAAGACCTCCATGCTGATCGCCTCGTACGAAAAGGCGGCGTTGCGCGCCCCGCCGGGCGGGAGCAGCCGCGCCCACAGCGCCCGCGACGCGGATCCGACCATCGGCTCCGACAGCCCGGTGAGCGCGCCGAACGCGACCAGCACGGCGGTGGCCGCGTGCGCCTCGATGGCCGCGACCAGGGCGGTCATCGCGAGCGCGGAGAGGAGAGCGGTGACGAGCAGGGGCCGCGTCGGCCCGAACCGGTCGATCAGCCTGCCCTGCACCACGGCGCCCACCGACACTCCGACAAGAGAACCGGCCGAGACGAGCCCGGCGGCGGCGAAGGAACCGGTCTCGCGCTGGACGTAGAGCAGGGCCGAAATGCCGATCATGGCGATCGGCAGCCGGGCGAGCACGGAGGCGACGGCGGGCCGCCGGGCCGCGCGGTTCGTCAGCGCGGCTCGGTAGTCCGCGAGGGACGTGTGGCTTTCGTGGTTCGGAGCAGACTGGGACACGCGTGCCAGTATGCCGCAGAGTGGTACGTCAGTACCAGTTATTTGACGGTCACCTGCGTCACGGGCAGACTGGAGATCGATCTTGGGGCCGGTGCGAGCGGTCTCGATCCGGTAACACTGACGATATTCTCCGTGGGCTCCCGCAACGAAACGGCGCAGACGGCGTCTTTGAGGGTGAATGGCCTTGAATTCGTGGGCATGGGCCGTGATGGTTGAACAACAGCAAAGAACCCAGCTCCCTCCGGCATAGGGTCGGGGCCTGACCCGGAGGGCGGGGTGCGCGGATCGTCGGGGGATGGTCCGCGCAACAACGAAGAGCCGGTGCGCCACGTCGGGGGTGGCGCCCGGCTCTTTGTTGTTGAGCAGCTACCACAACGAAGGCCCCTGACCAGCAGGTCAGGGGCCTTCGTTCAAGAACTCAGCGGGCGCGGCGAGCCAGGCGCTCGGGGTCCAGGATCAGCACGCTCTTGCCTTCCAGCCGCAGCCAGCCGCGGTGCGCGAAGTCGGCCAGTGCCTTGTTCACGGTCTCGCGCGAGGCGCCGACGTACTGGGCGATCTCTTCCTGCGTCAGGTCGTGCGTGACCCGCAGCAGGCCCGCCTCCTGGCTGCCGAACCGCTGCGCGAGCTGCAGCAGCGCCCGGGCCACGCGGCCCGGGACGTCGGTGAAGATCAGCTCCGCGACCATGTTGTTCGTCCGGCGCAGGCGCCGCGCGACCACGCGCAGCAGCTGCTCGGCGATCTCCGGGCGGGTCGAGATCCACTGCCGCAGCGCCGGGCGGTCCATCGTGACCGCGCGGACCTCGGTGACCGTGGTCGCGCTCGACGTCCGGGGACCCGGGTCGAAGATGGACAGCTCGCCGAACATGTCGGACGGGCCGAAGATGCCCAGCAGGTTCTCGCGGCCGTCCGGGGACTTGCGGCCGATCTTCACCTTGCCGGACTGGATGATGTACAGCTTGTCGCCGGGCTCACCCTCGTTGAAGATGACGTGCCCGCGGGGGAACTCCACGGATTCCAAGGTCTGGGCCAGCGCCTCCGCCGCTGCCGGCTCCACACCCTGGAAAATGCCCGCACGGGCCAGGGTTTCGTCCACCTCGGGTGCCTCCTCGTCGAGAAACGATCACGCTCCCCCGTGCCTGGAGGAGCGTGACGCCGATCACTTGCGCGTCAGTCTAGGGCGTACTCCCGAGATCGCTCATCGGACGCGCGCGCCCGCGAAATGATCTCGTTCGAACGTGGAGCCTAACTCCGCACGCGACGCGCGCGTAGCCTGGCTGCCCGTCCGCCCAGCCTACGCAGCCGGAACAGCTCCAGCGCACGGCCGATGCCGTGCCCGTAGAGCGCCCGGACCTCGTTGGGCTGCGCCTGCTCGAGGAACTCTTCGACCTCGTTCTCCTGCACCGCGACGTGCTTGAGCCGGCTCTCCACGCGCTCCATGAACAGCGCGAAGAACATGATCACCAGGGGGACCAGGATGACGAACCAGACAGTCATGACCGGACCCCGAAACACTCAGTGAAAAGCATCTACTCCAGATCCTCGCTCATGGCGGCCGGAAAACTGCGCCGAGTGGTGCTCTGGCGTGTCGGTCGTCCACCGGTGCACTGACCGGCTCGTCCGACGGCGCCCGTAGGCTATCGGGGTGCCTCCTGCCACCACGAACGCCCCCCGTGAGGGCGCTGGTGAAAGCCGGTTGGCTCTGGTGAGACGCGCAAGGCGGATGAAGCGTTGCTTGGACGACGTGTATCCCGGCGCCCACTGCGAGCTCGACTTCACCACGCCGCTGGAACTGCTGGTCGCGGTCGTGCTGTCCGCGCAGACCACCGACGTCAGGGTGAACCTCGTCACCCCGGCCCTGTTCAAGCGCTACCGGACCGCCGCCGACTACGCGGGCGCCGACCGCACCGAGCTGGAGGAGTTCCTCCGGAGCACCGGCTTCTACCGGGCCAAGGCGAACTCCGTGATGGGGCTCGGCGCGGCGCTGGTCGAGCGCTTCGGTGGCGAGGTGCCGAACAAGCTCGCCGACCTGGTCACCCTGCCCGGCGTCGGCCGCAAGACCGCCAACGTCGTGCTCGGCAACGCCTTCGACGTCCCGGGCATCACCGTCGACACCCACTTCGGCCGGCTGGTCCGGCGCTGGGGCTGGACGGCGGAGGAGGACCCGGTCAAGGTCGAGCACGCGGTCGGCGAGCTGATCCCCCGCAAGGAGTGGACGATGCTCTCGCACCGGGTGATCTTCCACGGCCGGCGCGTCTGCCACGCCAAGAAGCCGGCCTGCGGGGCCTGCCCGCTGGCCAAGGACTGCCCGTCGTACGGCACCGGCCCGACCGGGTTCGAGGAAGCCGCGAAACTGGTCAAAGGCGTCGAAAAGGACCACATCCTGGCGCTGGCGGCGCCCCGGTGACGACCGTCACCAAATGGGCGCTGGCCGCCGCCGTGCTGGCGGTGGCGCTCATCGTCGCGCTGCTGCCGCGCGGCTCGGACACCGCCGTGAAGCCGTCCGAAGATCTCGCTCCGGCCCGGGCCGCCGCCGCGCTCCAGCCGTGCCCGGCGCCGGGTCCCGTGCCGCCGGTGAAGCAGCTCGAAGGGGTCAAGGCGGATTGCCTCGGCGACGGCGCGAGCATCGACGTCGGACGCGCGCTGGCCGGCGCTCCGGTGCTGGTCAACGTCTGGGCGTCGTGGTGCGAACCGTGCCGGACCGAGCTGCCGTTGCTCCAGGAGTACGCGAAGCAGCCGGGTGCCGTGCGCGTCCTCGGCGTCCAGGTGCAGAGCCCGGCGAAGGACGGCTTGAACCTCCTCGCCGAACTGGGCGTGCACCTACCGTCGGTGTTCGACGGGGACGGGCAGAGCGGGCCGGTCCGGACGGCGCTGAAGGTGCCGTCGTCGCTCCCGGCGTCCTACCTGGTCACCGCGGCCGGCGAGGTCCGGTTCATCGCCAACCCACGGTTGTTCAGGAACACTGACCAGGTGCGCGCGGCAGTGGGAGGGACTTCATGATCGGACCGCTGGTCGAGCCGGATTCCGTCCCCGAGTGGCTCCGGCCGCTGGTCAAGGTCAGCGGCGAGGTCGATTCGAAGACGTTCACGCGGTTCAGCCCGCCCGAAGACGCCTACACGCGGCCCGCCGCGGTGCTCGTCCTCTTCGGCGAGCAAAACGAAACAGTCGGCCCTGACGTCCTGCTGCAGCGCCGCGCCGACACGCTGGGCTCGCACGCCGGGCAGGTCTCCTTCCCCGGCGGCGGCGCCGAGGACGGCGACGGTGGCCCGGTCGGCACCGCGCTGCGCGAGGCCGAAGAGGAGACCGGCGTCGTCCCGTCCGGTGTCCGGCCGGTGGCGGTCCTGCCCGAGCTGTTCGTCCCGGTGTCCAAGTTCGCGGTGACACCGGTGCTGGCGCACTGGGCCGAGCCGTCACCGGTGCACGCGGTCGATCCGGCCGAGACGGCGTCCGTCGCGCGCGTCGCGATCGCCGACCTGGTCGATCCGGCGAACCGGTTCATGGTCAAGAAGGCCGGCATGCCGTGGAAGGGGCCGGCCTTCGAGGTCGGCGGGCTGTTCGTCTGGGGCTTCACCGCCGGGTTGCTGTCGGTTCTCCTGGGCCTGGGAGGCTGGGAACGCGAATGGGACTCGGGCGACGTCCGGGACCTCGACGAGGCGCTGGCCGCGTTCCAAGCGCGGTTGACAGGGGAGTGAAGCAGTGAACTGGGTAGATGTGCTGGTACTGCTGCTCGCCCTGCTGGCGGCCGTGTCCGGCGCGTTCCAGGGCGTGATCATCGCGCTGCCGTCGCTGGTCGGCGTCGTGCTCGGCGCGATCATCGGCATCAAGCTCGCACCCGTGGTCGTGGCGTTCTTCGACGACCCGGTGTGGAAGGTCGCCTGCGCGGTGGCGACCGTGGTGTTCCTGGTCGCGTTCGGCGAGGCGATCGGCGTCTACGTGGGGCGCAAGCTCCGGCAGAAGATCAACCCGGACAAGCTCTCCGGCATCGACAAGACGCTCGGCGCGGTCGTGCAGGCCGTGGTCGTGTTCGTGGTGGCGTGGCTGATCGCGACGCCGCTGACGACCGTGTCCGGCCTGCCGGGGCTGGCCAAGGCGATCAACAACTCGGTGGTGCTCGGCAAGGTCAACGACACCATGCCGGAGGCCGCGCAGGGGTTCCCGAGCCAGCTGCGCAAGCTGCTCGACGCGTCCGGCTTCCCGTCCATCATGGATCCGTTCGAGAAGGCCCCGACGGCGGACACCTCGCCGCCGGACCCCGCGCTGCAGGGCAGCGGGGTCGTCCAGGACCTGCACGGCAGCGTGGTCAAGATCCGCGGCAGCGCCAGTTCCTGTGCGCGGTCCCTGGAGGGCAGCGGGTTCGTGATCGCGCCGCAGCGGGTGATGACGAACGCGCACGTCGTGGCCGGCACCGACACCGTCGGCATCGAGACGACGCAGGGCGACTACCCGGCGCGCGTCGTCTACTTCGACCCGGAGGTCGACATCGCGGTGCTCGCCGTGCCGCGGCTGCGGGCCCCGGCGCTGCAGTTCGCGTCGGAGACGGCGAAGGCGGGCGACAGCGCGATCGTGCTCGGCTACCCGCTCGACGGCCCGTACCGGGCGACGCCCGCTCGCGTGCGCGGCCGGATCAACCTGCGCGGCCCGGACATCTACGAGGCCAACACCGTCCAGCGGGACGTCTTCACCGTCCGCGCCGAGATCCGCAGCGGAAACTCCGGCGGCCCGATGGTGACCCCGGACGGCCGGGTCATCGGCGTCGTGTTCGGCGCGGCGGTGGAGGACCCGGAAACCGGCTTCACGCTGACGGCCGAGCAGGTGCGGGCCGAGGTGGCCGCGGCGTCGTCGCAGACGGCGAACGTGTCCACCGGGTCCTGCGCCGCCTAGCGCCCGAACCCCCTAACGCCCGAACCTCAGGGCGAGGCCGTCCAGCAGCGCCCGCATGCCCGACTCGAAGATGTCGTCCAGGACGAGGTCGTAGCCGGTCTCCCCGAGTTCGCGGAGCATCTTGGTGAACACCGGCCGTCCGCTGATCATCGGTCCCATCGAAGGGAGCTGGCGGTCCATCCACTCGCCCTCGGACAGCCCGGACGAGGCCAGCGCGTGCTGCTCGCGTTCGAGGTGGATCGCGATGCCCTGGATGTAGCTGAAGAACAGGACGTGCAGGTCGCACAGCGTCGCCGCGTCGACGCCGAGCTCGGACAGCGCCGCCAGTGCCCATTCGCCGTGCAGGCCGAGGTTGCGCAGCGGCAGCGGACGGGTGATCGGCGCGAGCTGCGCGAGCCACGGGTGCCGCCGGTAGAGCGACCAGAGCGTCCGGCCGCCCAGCGTCAGCCGCTCGCGCCAGCCCCGCGGCGGGTTCGTCGGGTAGCCGCGTTCGCCGTAGGCCGCGTCGGCCATCAGCATGACCAGCTCGTCCCTGCCGCTCACGTACCGATAGGGCGCCATGGCCGCGACGCCGAGGCGGGCCGCGATGCCCCGCATCGAGAGCGCGGTGAGCCCCTCCGCGTCGGCGATGTCGATGGCCGTGCGCACGATCCGGTCGCGGGTCAGCCCCCGCTGGTGACCGCCGCGGCGGTCACGGCCGGCGACGACCGTGCCGGACCGCGGCTCCGCGCGCACCAGCCCTTCCTGGCTCAGCAGGGCCAGCGCCTTCGCCGCGGTCGCCATCGCGACCCCGTGGTCGGCCGCGAGCCGCCGGGTCGAGGGCACCCGCGCGCCGGGCGGGAGTTCGCCGCGCGTGATCCGATCACGCAGCTCGTCGGCGATGACCACGTACTTCACGACTGTCTCCTGACCTAGTACAGCTGACCATCTGTACTAGCACAGATATGGCCTTTGAGCTGAGAGAACTCCAGTGTGGTGCGAACAAGCGTACGACTCTGGAGGAACAATGCGAAACGTCCTGATCTCCGGCGCCGGTGTGGCCGGTGGCACCTTGGCCTGGTTCCTGGCGCGCGAGGGCTGGGCCGTGACCGTGGTGGAGCGGGCACCCGCCCCGCGCGCCGGCGGCCAGGCGATCGACGTGCGTGGCGTCGCGCTCGACGTCGTCGACCGGCTGGGTCTCGGCGACCGGATGCGCGCGGTGCGCACCCGGATGCGCGGAATGTCCATGGTGGACGGTGACGGCCAGGAGCTGTTCCGGTCCGAGGACCACACCTTCAGCAGCGGACGGCTCGACAGCGACGACATCGAGCTGCTGCGCGACGACGTCGTGGCGATGCTGCTCGAGGCGTCCGACGTGGAGTACGTCTTCGGCGACTCGATCACGGCGTTGACCGAAGAGGCGCACGGCGTGCGCGTGGAGTTCGAGCACGGTGGCTTCCGGACGTTCGACCTGGTCATCGGCGCGGACGGCCTGCACTCGGTCGTGCGGCGGCTGGCCTTCGGGCCGGAGGAGGAGTTCACCCGCCACCTCGGCCAGTACCTGGCGATCTTCCCGGCGCCGAACTTCCTGGGGCTGGAGGACTGGCAGGTCTGGTTCCGGCACGAGAACGTCGGCGGCGCGGTCTACCCGGTGCGGGACAACACCGAGCTGCGCGTCACTCTCGGCTTCGGCTCGGACCCGCTGCCCCGCCACGACGTCGAGGGACAAAAGCGGCTCATCGCCGAACGGCTGGGCGGGCTCGGCTGGGAGGTGCCGAAGCTCCTCGAAGCGATGGCCGCGGCGGACGTCTTCTACTTCGACGCGATGGCCCAGGTCCACCTGGACCGCTGGTCGACGGGCCGGATCGCGCTGGTCGGCGACGCCGGGTACTGCGCGTCGGCGCTGTCCGGCCAGGGGACGAGTCTCGCGCTCGTCGGCGCGTACGTCCTCGCTCAGGAACTCGGCCGGGCAAGCCACGAAGAGGCCTTCGCGGCTTATGAACGCCGGATGCGGCCGTTCGTCGCGCTCAACCAGGCGCTGGCCACCGAGAACCCGCAGGGACCGGCGTCGGAAGAGTCGGTCGAGCGGGCGAAGAACGCCATCAGTCTTGCTTGAGGAAGTCCACCAGGGCCGCCGACGCGCGGTCCGGCGCTTCGAGATGGGGGAAGTGCCCGACGCCCGGCCAGATCTCCGGCTCGGCGTGCGGGCCGGCCCAGCGCACCGACGACGTCGCCGTCTCGGGGAGGACGCAGGGGTCGTCGGCGCCGTGCAGCTGCAGCGTCGGCGCCACGATCCGGGCGCTGACGGCCTCGGTGAAGCGGCGGCCTTCGCCGCGGAACTGGGCTCGGAACGCCCACCGGTAGTACTCGAGCGCGCTGTGCGCGACGCCGGGCACCAGCATCGCCTGCCGGAACACCTCGACGCTGTCGGTGAAGTCCGAAGTGGACCGCCAGCGGCGGCCCGCCCAGCTGCCGAACAGGTCGGCCACGGGCTGCGCGTCGTCGCGGACCAGCCACTTCTCCGGCGCCATCGGCACCTGGAAGCGGAAGAGGTGCCCGGCCGCGCGGCCCTGGCCGCGCCAAGGCGTGCGGGCCACCGACGACCGCAGCGCGAGGGGGTGGGCCGCGCCGATCGCCGTCACCGAGGACACCAGCCGTGGGTGCAGCGAGGCGACCGTCCAGGCGAGCATGCCGCCCCACGCGTGCCCGACGAGGTGCGCGCGCCGCGCCCCGAGCGACTTGATCAGCCCGCCGACGTCACCGGCCAGCGTCCACGCGTCGTAGCCGCGGGGCGGTTTGTCGGAGTCGCCGTAGCCGCGCAGGTCGACGGCGACCGCGCGGAACCCGGCTTCGGCCAGTGCCCGCAGCTGGTGGTGCCAGGTCCACCAGAACTCGGCGAACCCGTGCAACAGCACCACGACGGGACCCTCGCCGAGCTCGGCGACGTGCAGCCGGATGCCGTTCGCGGACACGTCGCGGTGGGCCCACGGGCCGTCGAGCCGGACGGTCGACGGGTCGGGGGACGCGTGCAACGACTCAGTCGCGTGTGGTGGTCAAGTCGGCTTCGGGCGCGCGCTGTGGCTTGAGCGCGGCGGCGGTCTCCCTGACGCTGGCGATCGTCCGCTCGGGTGCCTTGAACTTCTTCACCTTGCGGTAGCCGAGGAACCCGACGGCCGCCGCGGTCAGAAGCATGAGCCCGAAGACGGCGAGGAACGCGAGCGAGCGGACGTGCCACCACTCCGCGAGGCCCTCGGCGGCGGTGAAGAAGATGAAGAACGTGCTGTACAAGAAGACCGTCAGCGCGATCAGGAAGTAGACGCCCCCCTTGATGCCCTTCTTCACTTCGCCGACCAGCTCGGACTTCGCGAGTTCCATCTCCGCCCTGACCAGGGTCGAGATGTGCTGGGTCGCGTCGCCGACAAGCCTGCCGATCGACTGGTCGCCGGGGACGTCGGTGTCGGAGGACAGCGGGAGGTAAGGTACGGCCCCCACGCCGTCGGGGCCGATGCGTTCGTGCTTGGGGCTGCTCACCGGGTCATCGTGCCATGTGTCGATTGTGGGAGCGCGGCGGCGTAGCCGAGTGTCGTGAGATCATTCCAGTTGGGCGTGTATCCGGTTTCGCCGAAGAAGCACGAGGGCCGCGAGCAGAGACGCCGTCGCCGAGGCGATCAGCACCGCCGCCTTGGCCAGTTCACGCAGATCGGCCGGGAGTGCCAGCTCGGCGATCAGCAGGCTGACGGTGAACCCGACCCCGCCGAGCACGGACAGCGCGCCCATGTCGCGCCAGCCCATCCCGCGCGGCTTCTCCGCCACGCCCAGCTTCACGGCGAGCACGCTCGCGCCGAGGATGCCGACGACCTTGCCGCCGAGCAGCCCGGCCAGCACCGCCAGCGGCAACGCCGTCGTGAACACCGCGCCGAGCGAGCTGCCGCTGACCGAGATGCCGGCCGCGAACAGCGCGAACACCGGCACGGCGACCGCGGACGACCACGGTTGGAGCCGGTGTTCGAGCCGCAGGGCCGGCGCTTCGGCCTCGCCCTCGTCGGCCCGGACGCGGGTGAGCAGGCCCAGCGCGACACCGGCGATCGTCGCGTGGACACCCGCCGAGTGCACCGCCACCCAGGTGACCAGCGCGAGCGGCACGTACAGCCACGACGTCCGGACCCGCCGGTGCTGCAGGTACGCGTACAGCGCGAGGGCCGCGACCGCGACGGCCACCGCGACCAGGTCGAAGCCCGTCGTGAAGACGACGGCGATGACGATGATCGCGCCGAGGTCGTCCACCACGGCCAGCGACAGCAGGAAGATCCGGGCGCTCGACGGCAGGTTCGACGCGGTCAGCGCCAGCACGCCGAGCGCGAAGGCGATGTCCGTGGCGACCGGGATCGCCCAGGCCCGCTCGATCCCCGGCGTCCCCCAGCCGACGCCGAGCGCGACGAGCGCGGGCACGACCATGCCGCCGAGCGCGGCGACGACCGGCAGCACCGCCTGCTTCAGGCGGGACAGCTCGCCGACGACGAGCTCGCGCTTGAGCTCCAGTCCGGCGACGAAGAAGAACAGTGCGAGGAGGCCGTCCTTCGCCCAGTCGCCGACGGACAGGTTCAGGTGCAGGAACTCCGGGCCGAGCCGGAAGTCGCGGAGGGCGTAGTAGCCGTCCCGCAGCGGCGAATTGGCCCAGAGCAAGGCGACCGCGGTCGCGGCGAGCAGGATGATCCCGCCGGTGGTCTCGGTGCGCAGGTAGCGCGCGAACTCGCTCAAGGGACGGGACATGGTCGGCTCCTGGGGTCGGTGACACCGTTGCCGACCAGACTTCCCGGCGCACCTTGACGGTACTTTAGCGCCTCTTTGTCACGGATTGTCATGACCGCCGCCACAAGCGGTGTCGGTGGTGGGTCACCTGGTGGGCTCATAGCATGACAAGAGGAAACCAAGTCCGGGACAAAAGGGGAGGACGACAGTGGTGAGCACCTCAACCGACGTCCAGCAGGACACGAGGTTCTTCGGGCACCCACGAGGACTCGCGAACCTCTTCGGCGTCGAGATGTGGGAACGGTTCTCCTTCTACGGGATGCTCGGCATCCTGCCGATCTACCTCTACTACCAGGTCGAGCAGGGTGGTCTCGGCCTGGCGCAGGAGTCCGCGCTCGGCATCGTCGGCGCGTACGGCGGCCTGGTGTACCTCTCCGCCGTCGTCGGCGCCTGGGTGGCCGACCGCCTGCTCGGCTCGGAACGGACGCTGTTCTACAGCGCGGTGCTCATCATGATCGGCCACGTGAGTCTGGCGCTCCTGCCGGGCCTGACCGGCATCGGCGTCGGCCTCGTCTGCGTCGCCCTCGGCAGCGGCGGGCTGAAGTCGAACGCGACCGCGATCGTCGGCACGCTGTACGCCGAAGGCGACGAGCGGCGCGACGCCGGTTTCACGATCTTCTACATGGGCGTCAACCTCGGCGCCTTCGTCGGGCCGCTGCTGACCGGGCTGGCGCAGACCGAGGTCGGCTTCCACCTCGGCTTCGGCCTGGCCGCGATCGGCATGGCGCTGGGACTGATCCAGTACACGCTGGGCCGCAAGAACCTCGGTGAGAAGGCCAGGGAAGTGCCGAATCCGCTGCCGGCGTCGCGGCGGCTGCTCGCCGTCGGGGCCGCGGTCGTGCTGGTCGCCGCCATCGTGGTGCTGGTGCTGACCGGCCTCGTCAACCCGGGCAACCTCGCCGACGTCGTGGTCTGGGCGGTCGGCGTGATCTCGGTGAGCTACTTCCTCGTCATCCTGACCAGCCCCAAGATCACCGGCGACGAGCGCAGCCGGGTGTTCTCGTTCATCCCGATGTTCATCGCCAGCGCGGCGTTCTTCTCGCTGTACCAGCAGCAGTTCACGGTCGTCGCGGCCTACACCGACCAGCGGCTGAACCGGGACCTGTTCGGCTGGGAGATGCCGGTGTCGTGGGTCAACTCGATCAACCCGGTGTTCATCATCGTGTTCGCCCCGCTGCTCGCGGCGCTGTGGACGAAGCTCGGCGAGCGGCAGCCGTCGACGCCGGTGAAGTTCGTGCTGGGCACGGTGCTGATGGGCGCGGCGTTCCTGCTGTTCCTGCCGATGGTGGGCAGCGGCGAGAACGCCAGCCCGCTCCTGGCGATGGTCGGCATCCTGTTCGTGTTCACGATCGCCGAGCTGATGCTCTCGCCGGTCGGGTTGTCGCTGTCGACGAAGCTCGCGCCGGTGGCCTTCCGCACCCAGATGGTCGCGCTGAACTTCCTGTCGATCTCGCTCGGCACGGCGATGTCGGGCAAGCTCGCCGCGTACTACTCGGTCGACAACGAGGCGCCGTACTTCGGCACCGTCGGCGGTGTCGCGATCGCCATCGGCTTGCTGCTTCTGGCGGCGACGCCCTTCATCCGCAAGCTGATGAAGGGCGTCCACTGAGCTGATGCGCCCTCGGCGGGAGGGCGTGCCTCGGGCTAGCCGATGGTGACTCCGAAGATCACCCCGACGAAATACGTCACCACCATGGTGAGAGCGCCGACGCCGACGTTCCGGAGGATCGCGCGCCCCGCGTTCGCGTCGCCGAGCCTCGCGCTGACCCACCCGGTCAGCGTGAGGCCGACGACGACCGCGGCGGCGCACGCCCACACCCGCAGGGAGACGCCGGCCCAGGCGATGGAGAGGATCGGCAGCAGCGCGCCGACCGAGAACGCGACCAGCGACGCCCACGCCGCCTGCCACGGACTGGTCAGGTTGTCCGGGTCGATGCCGAGCTCGGCCTCCGCGTGCGCCTGCAGCGCGTCCTTTTCGGTCAGTTCGCGGGCGACCTGGGCCGCCAGCTCCGGCGAAAGGCCCTTTTCCTCGTAGATCTCGGCGAGCTCCCGCTCCTCCGCCTCAGGCATCGCCTTGAGCTCCTGCTTCTCCAGCCGGAGCAAGGCCTGTTCGGTGTCGCGCTGGGTGCTCACGGAGACGTATTCCCCGCCGGCCATGGAAAAGGCGCCGGCGACGAGCCCGGCGATTCCGGCGGTGAGAATGGTCGTGCTTTCCGTGGTGGCGCCGGCGACGCCGACGACGATCCCGGCGACCGACACGATTCCGTCGTTCGCCCCGAGAACCCCGGCTCGCAGCCAGTTCAGCTTCCCGCCGACGCCCTGGTGTGGTTCGTGGGCGTGCCCGACGGCGTCACCGTCAATCGTTTCGGTCACCGCACAAGTGAAACACGAACGGAGAATCGTGGCGAGACTTCGGTTTTCGGTCAGGTAGGCCTAATTAACGGCTGCCTTACCTAACCTGGTCCTGAGTGGACTCCGCTGTCCGCCTCGGAAAACGCGGAAAAGCCCGGCCCCGCCAGTGCGGAACCGGGCCCTTCCTGAACAAAGCTCAGCCTGGCGGTGAAGCTCAGGCGTCCAGCTCGGCGAGGGCCTGCTTGGCCTTCTCGAGCTCGGCCTCCAGCGCGGCGACCTTCGCGGCCTGCGCCTCGCGGGCCTGGTTGATCACCTCGTCGATCGGGCCGGACAGGTCCGCGTGCAGTTCCTTCGCCGCGCGCGAGACCGCCGCCGCCGGGATCTCGAGGCCCTTCGCGACCCACTTGCTGCCGTTCTTCAGCTCGGCCTGCCACTCGCCGTCGGCGGTGCCGGTGACCGTGAGGATCAGCTCGACCGTGCGGGTCTTCTTCGCCGTCGACGCCGTCGCACCCTTCGGGCGGCCGCGCTTCGGCTTGGGGGTCTCCTCGGCGGCTGGTGCGGTCTCGTCGTCAGAGGTGGACGCGGACTCGGTGACGGTCGCCTCGGCGGCGGGAACGTCGGTGGCCGGCGCCTCGGTGGTCGCCGGCGCCTCGGCCGTTTCCTCGTCGTGCGTCAGGACATCCACGGTCATCGTCGTGTCGTCTCCTTGCCCGGGAAGTGGGTGTGGTTCGCGGCACAGTGTAGAACATGCGTTCGACAGGTGCCGCTCGGGGGTTCCATGACAGAGCCCTCCCGGCGCAAAACCGGAAGGGCCCTGACGCGGGAGACGCTAGCTCACTCCTCGGACTTGCCCGACTTCAGGCCCGACGAGATCAGGTCCATCACCGACGAGTCGGCCAGCGTGGTGACGTCGCCGACCTGCCGGTTCTCCGCGACGTCGCGCAGCAGCCGGCGCATGATCTTGCCCGAGCGCGTCTTCGGCAGCTCCGGCACGACCATGATCTGCCGCGGCTTCGCGATCGGCCCGATCTCCTTCGCGACGTGGTTGCGCAACGCCTGGATGGCCTCTTCGCCGCCGTCGACCGCGTTGCCGCGCAGGATGACGAACGCGACGATGCCCTGGCCGGTCGTCGGGTCGGTCGCGCCGACGACCGCGGCCTCGGCCACCGTCGGGTGCGAGACCAGCGCCGACTCGACCTCGGTCGTCGAGATCCGGTGCCCGGACACGTTCATGACGTCGTCGACGCGGCCCAGCAGCCAGACGTCGCCGTCGTTGTCGTACTTCGCGCCGTCGCCGGCGAAGTAGAAGCCCTGGTCCTTGAAGCGCGACCAGTAGGTGTCGCGGTAGCGCTCCTCGTCGCCCCAGATGCCGCGCAGCATCGACGGCCACGGCTTGTCGAGCACCAGGTACCCGCCACCGCCGGGACCGACCTCGTCGCCCTGGTCGTCGACGACCTTCGCGGAGATGCCCGGCAGCGCCTTCTGCGCCGAGCCCGGTTTGGTGGAGGTGACGCCCGGCAGCGGCGAGATCATGATCGCCCCGGTCTCGGTCTGCCACCACGTGTCGACGATCGGCGTCCGGCCCGCGCCGATGTTCTCCCGGTACCAGATCCACGCCTCGGGGTTGATCGGTTCGCCGACCGAACCCAGCACCCGCAGCGACGACAGGTCGTGCTTCTCTGGGATCTCGGCGCCCCACTTCATGAAGGTGCGGATCAGCGTCGGCGCCGTGTAGTAGATGGAGACCTTGTACTTCTGGACGATCTCCCAGTGCCGTCCCTCGTGCGGGGTGTTCGGCGTGCCTTCGTAGACCACCTGCGTCACGCGGTTCGCCAGCGGGCCGTAGACGATGTAGCTGTGGCCGGTGATCCAGCCGATGTCGGCGGTGCACCAGTAGACGTCCTCGCCGGCCTTGTGGTCGAAGACGTTGTGGTGCGTGTACGCGGTCTGCGTCAGGTAACCGCCGGACGTGTGCAGGATGCCCTTCGGCTTCCCGGTGGTCCCGGAGGTGTAGAGGATGAACAGCGGGTGCTCGCTGTCGAACGCCTCGGGAGTGTGCTCTTCGGACTGTCCGTCGACGAGTTCGTGCCACCACAGGTCGCGGCCGTCGGTCCACGGCACGTCGCCATCGAGTTTGTCGCCCGTGCGCTTGACGACGATGACCTTCTCGACGGTCTCGGCGCCTTCGAGGGCTTCGTCGACATTGGCCTTCATCGGCGCGGCCTTGCCACGGCGGAACTGGCCGTCGGAGGTGACCACGACCTTCGCGGCGGCGTCGTCGACGCGGGCCCGCAGCGCCGTCGGGGAGAAGCCGCCGAAGACGACGTTGTGCAGCGCGCCGATCCGTGCGCACGCGAGCATCGCGAAGATGGCCTCGGGCACCATCTGCAACTGGATCGCGACGACGTCGCCGGCGGTGACGCCCAGCGACGCGAGTGCGTTGGCGGCCTTGGAAACCTCGGTCTTCAGCTCGGCGTAGGTGATGTCCCGGGTGTCACCCGGCTCGCCGACCCAGTGGATCGCGACCTGGTCGCCGTGGCCGGACTCGACGTGCCGGTCGACGCAGTTGTAGGCGACGTTCAGCTTGCCGCCGACGAACCACTTGGCGAACGGCGCATTGGTCCAGTCCAGTACCGTGGTCCACTTCGTGTCCCACGTGAGCCGCTCGGCCTGCTTCGCCCAGAACGCTTCGCGGTCGGCGTCCGCTTCGGCGTAAAGATCGGCCTTCGCGTTGGCCTGGTCAGCGAATTCGTCACTGGGCGGGAAGGTACGGCTCTCGGTGAGCAGGTTGTCCAGGGCGGGGGACTGCTCGGTCATGGTTGCAAGGCCTCCTGCTGTAGTGCGCCGATCACCGGCTAGCGGCACGCTAGCGACGTTAGCCCGCCTTGTAAAAGGTTGCACCCACCTTGTCCGCCGGTCTACCGAGCCGCCCTGGCCAAGCGTTCGTTCAGCCGGGCTTTCGCGGCGGGCCACTCCGGGGCCAGCATCGAATACGTGACGGTGTCGCGCGAGGAGCCGTCCGGCCGGATCCGGTGCGCGCGCAGCACGCCTTCGCGAAGCGCGCCAAGCCGTTCGATGGCGCGTTGCGAGCGCAGGTTGCGAATGTCAGTCTCCCACGCGGCCCGTTGCGCGCCAAGGGTTTCGAACGCGTGGGTGAGCAGGAGCAGTTTCGCTTCGGTGTTCAGCCCGGTGCGCTGCCAGTCCGCGCCGAGCCAGGTGTGCCCGATCGAGAGGATCCGGTGCTTCGCCACGATCTGGTAGTACGACGTCGTCCCGGCGACGCGGCCGGAAGCGACGTCGATCTGCGCGAAGGGCCACCGGTCGGGGTCGGCGAGGGCCTGCTCGACCATCCGCTCGGCGGCCGGGAGGTCGGCGGGCTGCCGGCTGCTCAGCCACGCCCAGATGCCCGGGTCGGTGCCCGCCTCGAACAGGCCCTTGGCGTGCTCGGACGTCAGCGGCTCCAGACGCACGTGCTGCCCGGACAAGGTCGGTGGGGTGTTCCAGTCGCTCACGTGATCACCGTAAGACGAGTATTGGCTGCTTCGGATAGCCAATTTCCGAGCATTTCCAAAGTCCACTTTGGTGTTGCCTATGCTCGGCGGACACGACGGAAGGGGCGGGCTCGATGGCCGAAGAGCGGGAAGAGCTGAGCTGGGAGCTGTTCGGCACGGCGAGCCGTGAACTGGCTCACACCATCGCCGACGACGGCTTCGTGCCGGACCTCGTCCTGTCCATCGCCCGCGGCGGCCTGTTCGTCGCCGGCGCGCTCGGCTACGCGCTCGACGTGAAGAACCTGCACGTGATGAACGTCGAGTTCTACACGGGCGTCGACCAGCGCCTCGACCTGCCGGTGGTGCTGCCGCCGGTGCCCAACGTCGTCGACCTGACGAGCAAGAAGGTGCTGATCGCCGACGACGTCGCCGACACCGGCGCCACCCTCAAGCTCGTCCGCGACTTCTGCCTCGACCACGTCGCCGAGGTGCGCTCGGCGGTCGTCTACGAGAAGCCGCACTCCACGGTGAAGTGCGAGTACGTCTGGCGGCACACCGACCGGTGGATCAACTTCCCGTGGTCGGTGCTGCCGCCCGTGGTGCGGCGCGAAGGACAGGTGCTCGACGCATGAGCGACCCGCTGAAGCCCCTGCTCGACCTCGAAGGCGTCGCCGCGGCGGCGAAGTCCGCGCAGGACGCCGTGTTCGCGGTGCACCGACTCCCGGCCAACCTCCGCGGCGGCGCGGCGACGGCGGCCGAAGCCTCGGTGCGGGCCGCCCGCGCGTCCGCCGGCATCGAAGGCGCGAACCCGGAACTGCCCGCCGACGGCGCGGTCGACGACCCGGTCCTCGCCGGCGCGCTGCGCGTCGCGGAGACCCTGGAGTCGCTCCTCCCGACGTGGCGCCGGGCGCCGATGCAGGCGCTGGCGCGGCTGCACGTCCTGGCCGCGGCGGACCTCGTCGGCGACCCGGACGCGTTGGGGCGCCCGCATTCCGGCGGTGGCCGCCTGGAGATGCTGGCGCAGCTGGTGACCGGGGCGACGTCGGTGCCGGGCCCGGTCCTGACGGCCGTCGTGCACGGGGAACTGCTGGCGCTCAAGCCGTTCGGCAGCGCCGACGGCGTGGTGGCGCGAGCGGCCGCACGGCTGACGATGGTGGCGACGGGCCTGGATCCCAAGTCGTTGAGCGTGCCCGAGGTGATGTTCTTCCGCCGCGTGCCGCGCTATCTCGAAGCCGCCGAAGGATTCGCGGGCGGGACTCCGGAAGGTGTCCGCGCGTGGCTGCTCTTCTGCTGCGAAGCGTTCGAAGCGGGCGCGCGCGAAGCGAAGAGCATCTCGGACGCGGCTTCCTGACACTGCGACGGCGGTCGGCCGTCCGAACGGCGGTAGTCGGCGCGTCCCCGCCCGTGGTCTATTACGAAGGTCGTGGCGTGCGTGCGGGAGGGGTGGACTGCCCATGGGCCGGTCGCGGAAGTTCGGTGCTTTCCTGGCGGCAGTGCTCGCCGCGGCGGGCGGCGTGGTGGCCTCCGCGGGACCCGCGTCGGCTGCGGCCGCCGTCCAGACCTGTGTCGGCACCTGGGCGGTCACCTACGACCCGCCCATCACCAACACACCCCAGCTCGTGGCCGGTGTCCTCACCGGAACCTTCCCCGTCTGCACCGACCCGCAGGCCTTCAACGCGTCCTACAAGCAGGTGTTCACCGACGTGGTCTCTTGCACGACGCTGCTCAACGCGGGCTCGACGTCCCGCACGTACGTGTGGGGCAATCCGCTGGCCGCGCCGACCACCTTCACCTACAACTTCACGACGACCGTGGCCGCCGGTCAGGTCGTGGTCACCAACACGGGGGTGATCACGGCAGGGCGGTACGCGCCGGGCAGCGCGGTCCAGGTGGCCACGCTGGTGACGCCGGATGCCCTCGCGTGCGCGGGACCGGGTATCGGGAGTCTCACCGGCCCGACGACACTCACGATTTACGCGCCATGAGCTTTCGGCGTCAGGAAAGCTTCGCCGACCACTTCTCTTCGATCCGCCCGAACCGCCACACCGCCAGGGCGATGACCCACGTGAGCACGAACAGCCCGGCGATGCCGAACCCGACGTAGTCCAGGTTCACCGACGCGATCGCGGCCAGCGGCCCCGAAGTGATGGCCAGCTTCCCGGCCAGGATCGACACCAGCTCGATGGTCCCGACGACCAGCGCCACCGCGGCCGACAGCGCCGTCACCGTGATGTTGTAGAAGATCTTGCGCACCGGCTTCGCGGACGCCCAGCCGTAGGCGAAGATCATGAAGCAGCCGTCCACGGTGTCGAACAGGGTCATCCCCGCGGCGAACAGGATCGGCAGCACCAGGATCGCGTACCAGGGCAGCGCGAACGTCGCGGCGCCCGCGGCCAGCACGAGCAGCCCGATCTCGGTCGCGGTGTCGAAGCCCAGCCCGAACAGCAGCCCGACCGGGTAGATGTGCCACGGCTTGCGCACGGCCTTCGTCGCACCGCGCAGCAGCCGGTTCAGCACGCCCCGGTTGGCCAGCTGGCGTTCGAGCGCGGCTTCGTCGAACTCGCCGTGACGCATCCGCCGGAACACGCGCAGGATCCCGGCGAGCACGACGAGGTTCAGGATCGCGATCACGTACAGGAACACACCGGACACCGACGTCCCGATCAAGCCGGTGACTTCGTGCAGCGACGAGGAGCCGTCCTCGACCGGCCCGGCCAGGGCGCGGACGCCGAGGGAGAGCAGGAGGCACAGCGCGAAGACGATCGTCGAATGCCCGAGCGAGAACCAGAACCCGACCGACAGCGGCCGCTGCCCGTCGGCCATCAGCTTGCGGGTCGTGTTGTCGATCGCCGCGATGTGGTCGGCGTCGAACGCGTGCCGCATGCCGAGCGTGAACGCGGTGGCTCCGAGCCCGATCCCGAACACGCCGGACGTGCCCAGCGCGTAGTGCCGGGGCGCGACGAACATCGCCAGCACGACCCAGCCCACGACGTTGAGCAGCAGGACGACACCCGCCATCGCGCCGATCGACACCCGCTCGCGACGCGAAAGCCCGCGCCGCGCCGCCGCGCCCGTCATCGCCACCCCCGACCTCTCCTCCGAGAGGTTAGGCAGGTGAACCGGCGATGGGCAACGAGTGCCGGGCTCCGCCACCCGGGACCCGGGTCAGCTGGCCCGCACCCGCAGCGTGTCCAGCGCCTTGCGGACGTGGCCGCCGGACGTGTGGAGCGCCTTCGCCGCGCTCGTCACGTCCGAGCCCGACAGCAGGTGCACCAGCGCCACCTTGAGGTCGCCTCCGGCCTCGGTGAGCGCGTCCGAGCAGTCCGCCATCGTCATGCCGGTGGCCTCCTGCAGGATCCGGATGGTCCGGCCGCGCAGCTTCGCGTTGGTGGCCCGCATGCTGACCATCAGGTTGGAGTAGGTCCGGCCGAGCTTGATCATCGTCGCCGTGGAGAACGACGTCAGGATCATCTTCTGCGCCGTGCCCGCCTTCATCCGGGTCGAGCCGGCGATCGCCTCCGGGCCGGTGTCGACGGCGATGAGCACGTCGACACCGACGGGCTTGGCGGCCATCGGGTTGCCCGAGACCAGCCCGGTCCGGGCACCCTGGCGCGCCGCCGCGGCCAGCGCGCCCAGCACGAACGGCGTCCTGCCCGACGCCGTCAGCCCGAGCACGAAGTCGCCGGGCTGCACCATCGCGGCCATCTCGGCGGCTCCCGCCGACGAGTCGTCCTCCGCGTTTTCGACGGCTTGGCGCAGGGCACGCTCGCCGCCGGCGTGATGCGCGATGAACCAGTCGCCCGGCACGTTGAACGTCGGCACCAGCTCGGCCGCGTCCAGGGTGGCCAGCCGCCCCGACGTCCCCGCGCCGACGTAGTGCACCCGGCCACCGGCCCGCAGGGCGTCGACCGCGTAGTCCACCGCGCGTGCCACCTGGGGCAGCACCGCGGCGACGGCACCGGGGACCGTGCGGTCCTCGGCGTTGATCGCGCCCAGGATCCCCGCGGTGGACATCAGGTCGATGTCCGTGGTGCGGGGATTGCGGGTCTCGGTCGGCGAATCGACGTGCACCGCCTGCACGGGGACGGTCATCATGCGCCTCACCTTTTCTCCGGTCATTACTTGCCGGTTTCCCGCGGACGGCGACGACCGTCCGGCCTGACCCCCAAGCGATGCGAGCCGACCGCGTCCCTGGTGGCGTCCAAGGCGTTGACCGACGCGTCCATGTGCCGCTGCGCGACACCGATGAACAGGCAGTCGATGACCGTGAGCTGGGCGATCCGGCTTGCCGTCGCCCCCGAACGGAACGTGGTTTCCCGGGCGGCCGTGGTCAAAACGTAGTCGGCGACCTCGGTGATCGGGGACCGCGGGAAGTTCGTCACGGCGATGGTGATCGCGCCGTGCTCGCGGGCCACCCGCAGCGCCTCGACGGTGTCGGTGGTCGCACCGGTGTGCGAGACGCCGATCGCGACGTCACCGGGGCTCAGCACCGCGGCCGAGGTGAGCATGATGTGCGTGTCCGACCATGCGAAGCACACGCGGCCGATGCGGTGCAGCTTCTGCTGCAGGTCCGCGGCGACGTACGCGCTGGCGCCCACGCCGTAGACGTCGACGCGGCCGGCGTTCGCGACGACCTCGATCACGCGCTCCAGCGTGGCGACGTCGAGCTGTTCCGCCGTCTCCTCGACCGCCCGCGCGTCGGCGAAGCTGACCTTGCCGATCACGGCGGCCAGGTCGTCCTCCGGGCCGATCTCGCCGCCGAGGTTGCGTGAGCTGCGCGCCTCGGTGCGGGCGGTGTCCGCGGCCAGCGCGATGCGCAGCTGCGGGTACCCGCCGACGCCGACGGCCTTGCAGAACCGCGTCACCGTGGTCTCGCTCGTGTTGGCGGCCAGGGCCACCTCGGTGATGCTGCGTCTCGCCACGTGGGCGGGATCCTCCAGCACCACCTTGGCCACGCGCTGCTCGGCGCGGGCCAGGCCGGGGAGCAGAGACCGGATCCGCACCAGCGGACTGGAGTCGGCGTCTCGCACCGTCGACTGGACCGATACGGGCTCGGACAGTGCCGGGCCGGTTACGGATTCGGTATCACTCACCGTCGGAAAGTTACTAACCGTTGGCATTTGCGACAAGGCTAACCACACCCTTCGGTACGATCGCAACCCGTCCGTGTCTGCGGATCTCGATTTGCGATTAATCGTTGACCAGAAAGTCGCCAACAGGGTCGACCTTGTTAACGAGGTCAAGCTAACGACTTGGCAACTTAGTGTCGCGGTGCAAGCGGCAAGGAGACGGTAAACTCCGGCAAATGGTCGACGGCGAGCGATAGTCCCGTCACCGAGCGCTCAACTGCCAACCCTCTGCGACGAAAGCGGCAGGGTTCCGTTCACCGTCGAGGAGTGATCGGCCGCTCTCGGTGACTTTCACACCGTCGACCGAAACTCCTCGTCCCGTGTAACTCGGGTCGGTGCTGTAACGCCATCGGAGGCTCACCGCCGCGCCCTGCGGCAGCGCGCCCGCCGCCTTCCACCAGGCACGGTGTCCGTGCCCGGAGAGCGACGTCACGTTTCCGGAGGGTGCTCCCGGGCCGAAAACCGATAGCGCGATCGGTTGCCAGTTCACCCCGTCGGTGGTGACCTGCAGCTGGAGTGGATCAGTGTTTCCTTCGGTGTCCACGAAAGTGTAGAACGTTACCCGCGCTTGATCACTTTGCGTAGTAAATGCGCGAGTACTGAGCGTGGCGATGCTGGCGTTACCCAGCGTGCTCGTCCAGGCGTCCTTCCCGACGGCCGGCCGCACAGCCATGGCCCTGGCCAGCGACGTCGCCCACACCTGGCGGGCGGTGTTGATCGAGCCCCAGGTCCGGGTCGGGTGCACCCGGTTGGTGAGCAGGATCGCGAACGAGCGCGACTCGGGATCGATGACCAGCGTCGTCCCGGTGAAGCCGGTGTGCCCGGCGGTGACCGGCGACGCCAGCGCGCCCATGTACCAGGGCTGGTCGAGCTCGAAGCCCAGGCCGTGCGAGTCGTCCGGGAACTGCTGGTTGTAGTTCGTCAGCAGCTGCCGGACGGTGTCCTCGCCCAGGATCCGGTGCCCGCGGTAGCTGCCGCCGTTGAGGATCGTCTGGGCCAGCACCGCCATGTCGCTCGCGGTGCTGAACACCCCGGCGTGCCCCGCGACACCGCCGAGCGACCACGCGTTTTCGTCGTGCACGCTGCCGCGGACCATCCCGCGCGGCGGGGTGGCCTCGAACTCCGTCGCGGCGATCCGGTTCAGCTTCGCCGCGGGCGGGTTGTAACCGGTGTCGGCCATGCCGAGCGGCGCGGCGATCCGGTCGTGGACGACCTTGTCCAACGACTTGCCGGTCAGCTTTTCGACGATGAAGCCGAGGGTGAGCAGGTTGATGTCGGAGTAGAGGTACGTCGTGCCCGGCTTGTTCTTCAGCGGGCTGTCGAGCACGGCCTGGCGGCGCGACGGGATGTCCGGGTAGCCCTTCCACAGCGACGGCACCGGGTCGGCGTCGAACCCGGAGGTGTGCGTGAGCAGCATCTTGACCGTGATGGCGGCCTTGTCGCCGGTCGCGAACTCGGGGAAGAAGCGGGAGACCGGGGTGTCGATGGTGAGCTGCCCGCGCTCGGCCAGCTGCAGCACGGCGATCGAGGTGAACAGCTTCGAGATCGACGCCATGTCGAAGATCGTGTCGTTCCGCATCGGGACCTGCTGGTCCGCCGGAAGCTCGGTGCCCGCGGCGTCGGCGTACCGCAGCGCGCCACCGACCGCGTACCGGTCGACGACCACGCCGTCGTGCGCCAGCAGCCCGACCGCCCCGGAGAAGTGCGGGTGGCCGGTGGCGTCCGGCTTCGTCCAGCTCGCCAGGAAGTCCTCGGCCGCCTTGATCGGCGCCGGGTCGAGGTCGACCTCTCGCGGAGTCCCGTCGCGCAGGGTCGTCCACGGCGGGGCAAAACCCTGCTGCGGCCGGTCGAAGCGGCCGGCGTCGTGGCTTCCGGTGATGGCGCTGGCTCCCGAGTCCGACACAGTCAACGTGGTCAGCGCGACCAGCACTCCGGCGGCCGCGGTGAGGACCTTCCTAGCACGCACGAGTCTCCCCCTCAGCGGTAGAGCAGGTAGCGGCGACGTTTCCGGTCGAACTCGGCCAGCTCGGCCCGCCAGGCCCCGGTGACCTCGTCGACGCCCGCGCCGGCGTCGACCATGGTGCGGAGGCGGTCGGACCCGGAGAGCTTGTCGATGTAGTTGTCGGGGCGCCAGGCGAAGACGTCCGAGTGCAGCGCCTTCGCCGTGACGAGCATGGCGACCGCCGTCCGGATCGCGTCGAAGGCCCGTGGATCGGTGACGCTCAGCTGCACGCCACCGCAGGTCTGGTTGACGAACTTGCTGAACGTCGGCACGAAGTAGATCTCGCGGAACCGGGTGCCGGGCAGAGCGAGGTCTTCGAGCTTCTCTCGCCAGCGCCAGTCGAGCCCGGGCGCGCCGATGATCTCGAACGGCCGCGTCGTGCCGCGGCCCTCGGAGAACACCGTGCCTTCGAACATGCCGGTGCCCGGGTAGACGAGCGCGGTGTCGGGGGTGGGCATGTTCGGGCTCGGCAGCACCCAGTTCAGCCCGGTCTGCGCGAAGAACGTGTCGCGTTGCCAGCCGCGGACCTGGACGACCTCAAGCTTCGCGAGCCGCACGCCTTCGCCGGGAAGGAACTCCTCGGCGAAGAAGCGGGCGAGCTCGCCGACGGTCATGCCGTGTTGCTGGGCGATCGGCTTCCGCCCGATCCCGGAGGCGAACTTCGGGTCGAGCACCGGCCCGGCCGCCCGGCCGCCGAGCGGGTTCGGCCGGTCGAGCACGACGAAGGCGGCTTGGGTCTTGGCCGCGGCGACCATCGCGGTGTAGAGCGACCAGATGTAGGTGTAGAAGCGCGCGCCGACGTCGGCGATGTCGAAGACGACCGTGTCGACGCCCGCCTTGGTGAACAGCGAAGCGAGCTTCGTCGCGTCGACGCCGTACGCGTCGTACACCGGTATGCCGGTGCGCGGGTCGGTGTAGTCGCCCTCGGACCCGCCGGCCTGCGCGCTGCCGCGGAAGCCGTGTTCGGGCCCGAAGGCGGCCACCGGCTTCACGCCGGCGGCGACCATCGAGTCGACGATGTGGTCACCGTTCAGCAGCACCCCGGTCGGGTTCGACAGCACGCCGAGTTTGCGGCCCTTGAGGGACCGCCAGCCCTGCGCGGCCAGCTGCTCCGCGCCGGTCAGGACGCGGCCCGGGTGCGCCGCGGTTTCCGGCTGCGCCTGGGTTTCCGGCTGCGCCCCGGCCACGGCGGAGCCGCCCGCCAGGAGCGGGACCGCGAGCGCGCTCGCGCCGAGGAAGTGGCGCCGGTTCACGTTCACCACGTCAGCCCGTGGCCGAACGGGTACTTCACGGTGTGCACGTCGGCCCCCGCCGGGATGTCGACCGGCAGCTTCCCGACCGGCTTCGTTTCGCCGAGGATCACCTTGGTCAGTGCTTCCAGGGTCGGCGTGATGTAGCCGTAGGTGGCCAGCCAGGTCTTCACGGTGGTCGGGTACCCCGCGTCGTACGGGATCTGCGCGGCGACCGCGACGACCGGCTTCCCGGTGGCCTGCAGGGCGTCGACCAGCTTGGTCTGCAGGGGGAAGCCGCCGATGTTGTTGGTCAGCACGACGACGAGGTCGACGTTCCCGGCGTTGGCGGCCGCCTGCGCGATCTGGGCGTCCGTGGGGGCCTGACCGGTCTGGTACGCGGTCGCGGCCGTGCCGTGGGCGGTCAGTTTCCGCGCGAGCGCCGCCGTCGTGGAGACGCCCCAGCCGGTGACGAGCGCCGTCGCGGGCTTCTGCTTCAGCGGCAGGAGGCCGGCGTCGTTCGCGATGGCCGTGATGCCGCGGTCGGCGATGTCCTGCGCGGTCTTGAGGCTCGACGGCGTGCCGACGCTCTTCATCACCTTGTTCGGGTCGACGAACGGCGAGAACAGGATGCCGCGCTTGAACTTCAGCTTCAGCACGCGCAGCACGCTCTGGTCGATCCGCTGCATCGGGATGTCTCCGGACTTCACGGCGTTGAGCACGGAGTTGATCGCGACGTCGAGGTGCACTGGCATGAGCAGCTGGTCGACGCCCGCCTTGAGGGCGAGCACCGGGATCTCGGCGTCGCTGTGCAGCTGGCGGACGCCCTGCATCTCGAGCGAGTCGGTGATCACGACGCCGCCGTAGCCGAGTTCGCCGCGCAGCTTGCCGGTGATGATCGGCTTCGACAGCGTCGCGGGTTCGAGCGACGGGTCGAGGCTCGGGAACTGGATGTGCGCGCTCATGATCGAGTCGACGCCGGTCGCGATGGCGGCCTTGAACGGCGGCACGTCGGTGGCCCGCCACTGCGCCTCGGTGCTGTCGATCCGCGGCAGCCCGGTGTGGCTGTCGGTCGGCGCGGCGCCGTGCCCGGGGAAGTGCTTGGCGGTCGCCGCGACGGTCTTCTGGAAGCCCTTGACCTCGGCGGTGACGAAGTCACTGGCCAGGCCGGGCTGCCCGGAGAAGGACCGGACGCCGATGACCGGGTTCACGGGGTTGGAGTTGACGTCCGAATCGGGCGCGAAGTCCTGGTTGATGCCGACGGCGCGCAGTTCGCGGCCGAGGATCGCCGCGGCCTCCGTCGCGCGCCCGGTGTCCCGGCCGGCCGAGATGGCCATGGCGTTGGGGAACTCGGTGGCCGGCGCGCCCATCCGCGTCACCGTGCCACCCTCCTGGTCGGCGGCGATCTGCAGCGGGATGTGCGCCCCGCTCGTGATGGCGGCTTTTTGGAGGCCGTTGGACAGCTTCGCGACCTGTACGGGGTCGTCGAAGTTGTCGCGCGAGTCGTTGTTGAAGTAGATGACGCCGCCCAGGTGGTACTTCTGGATGACCTGCGCCGGGGTGTCGACGCCGAAGTCCGCCTGGTTCTTCGGGTTCACCTCGTCGGCCGTCTTGCCGTTCACCCACGTGACGAACAGCTGCCCGACCTTCTGCTCGAGCGACAGCCCGCGCAGTGCCTGTGTCGCCGCGGCGGCCGCCTGCGCGTCCGCGCTCACCCGCGGCGCGCTCGCGGCGGTCGCGACACCCACACCGGTGAGGGCGAGCACCCCCGCGACGGGCAGGGCGAGCGCATGGAACCTCCGATTTCGGGTCGTCACGACCAGCCTCCCAGAAAGTTGCGGGCGCCCGGCGTACGTGAGAAGTCCACTCGGAGGCGCCAGTATCGGGAAGCTACTCACCGAATCCGTCGCTGTCCATCGACCGACCGCACCAACGGTCCAGTCGTGCCCGGATCGGTAGGAAACTCGCCGTTCGCAACATGGGCGGCGCGTTTCGGGCACCGCCGCGGTGCCGAGAGATCGCGCGAGTTCCGTCTTCAATCACGCGAGTTACGGCTTCGATCACGCGAGATCGGTTCTTGCCCACACGCGATGCCCCTCCGAACACGCGTGATGCCCCTCCAGACACGCGTGATGCCCCGCTGGTCACATGTGATGTCCGCACACTCGGCGCCGCCACCGGCGTGTCCCACCTGCCGCATAGATGAGGCGGCGCCCATGGCCGAGGGCCACGGGCGCCGCCTGCAAGCGCGAACTTCTCGGGCGACCAAGCGTGCAACTCTGGTCGTACCTACATGGACTCGGCGTGTGGCGTCCCACTACGCAGTCCCTAGACGACGAGCCTCCCGCGGCGCGCTGCGCGTGGGTACCCGGAGTCCGCGCACGGAGGTTTGCCGGGGTGGAACAGGCTTCTCTTCTACCTGCTCCCTGGCCGACCGAACGTCCGCACCTACTTTCTACGCCGTGAGCCCGATCACTTCAAGTGCGCGGACGGGTGCACCGGTACAGAGGCTGGATCGGGTGACACCGGCACCCTGCGCGACGGACAATTCGGGGCTGGGCCAAGCAAAGTGGAGGCCGTACGGCCGGGTGGGTGGCCGCGTCGCGGTTATCGGGACCGCCGGCGACGGCTGAGGCTGTACCAGGTCGCGCCGGCGGCCACCGCGCCGACACCGAGAGCCACGATTCCCGCCGATCGGGTCGGGATCCGGGTGCGCAGGGACATGGGCCGGTCGAAGGCCAGGATCGGCCAGCCGCGGTCGAGGGCCTCGCGCCGCAGGAGCTTGTCCGGGTTGACCGCGTGCGGGTGCCCGACGACCTCGAGCAGCGGGATGTCGGTGCTCGAGTCGGTGTAGGCGAAGCACTCGGCGAGGTCGTAGCCGTTGGTCGCGGCGAGCTGCTTCGCGGCGACGGCTTTGTTGGCGCCGTAGCAGTAGAAGTCGACCTCGCCGGAGTAGCGGCCGTCCACGATCTGCATCCGGGTGGCGACGCTCCGGGTCGCGCCGAGCATCTCCGCCACCGGCGCGACGACCTCCTCGCCGGTCGCCGACAGCACGATGACGTCGTGCCCGTCCGCGCGATGGCGCGCGATCAGCTCCGCCGCCTCCGCGTACACGAGCGGGTCGACGACGTCGTGCAGCGTTTCGCGGACGATCGCCGAAACCTGCGCGACGTCCCAGCCGGTGCACAGCGCGGAAACCTCGGCGCGCAGCCTTTCGGTCTTGTTTTCGTCGGCGCCGGCGAGCGAGAACACCAGTTGCGCGTAGGCGCTGCGCAACGCGGCGCGACGGTTGATCAGTCCTTCTCTGAGCAATGGTTTGCTGAACGCCAGCGCGCTCGACGAGGCGATGATCGTCTTGTCCAGGTCGAAGAACGCGGCCACCGCGTGCTCCGGGCCCGGGTTCCGGATGCGCGACGGCGCGCTGCTCGGTTCGGCCACCCGCCCAGGATAGAGCTTGATCGTGGCGCGTCCCGTTGATCCACCACGCACGCGCCGAGCCGCCGGAAAATCCATGACAGGAAGGCACTTCCGGCGCGCTGTGCCGTTACCGAACTGTGTGCCTCGTCCGGCGCGCGAACCCGCGCCCAGCGGAGTTACAGTGAGGGAGCCCGGTGTCCAACCGGGCTGGTTCAGTCCGACCCCCCGGGGCTGAACCCACGGCGGCCCCCGTCCCTCCCCCCTGGCGGGGGCCGCCCTCTTACCTTCCGTTTGCTTTCGAACGCGGAAGTTCGCCGCGCCCCCGCCGCACGTGCGTCACGGGCGGGCGCGATCCTGCCACAGCCCACCGACAGAGCCGGCCCGCGAGCCGGTTCCGGGCGGCAGTTGTCCACAACACCCCGGTTGTCCACAGCCGGGCGCCCGACCCGTTGTGCCGCCACCCCGCCGACCGCGACGGTGGAAGCCGGGCCACCCACGGCCCGCACCGACGACGGGGGAGGAACGCATGGCGGGGGAACGACCGCTGGTGGTGGCCGCGGACGAAACCGTGCTCGACGAGATACTGCGCGTGGCCGCGGTGGCGGGCTGCGAACTCGAGCGCGCACCGGACCTGACGGCGGCCCGCGAGCACTGGGCCCGCGCGCCACTGGTTGTCCTCGACGAAGAAACCGCGCAGCTGCCACCCGCCCTGCCCCGGCGCGGCGGGGTGCTCCTGGTCTGCAAGGGCAGCCCGGGACCGAAGACGTGGGAGCACGCGTTCCGCCGGAGTGTCGAGCGCGTGATCTCGCTGCCCGACGAGGAGACCGAACTCGCGGGCGCGTTCGCCGACGTCGTCGAGACTCCGGCGGAGGAGGCCGGCCTGGTGCTCGGCGTGGTCGGCGGCCGTGGCGGCGCGGGCGCGTCCGTCTTCGCCGCGACGCTGGCGTTGGCGGCCGATCACGATCCCGGCGGCGCCCTGCTGGTGGACTGCGACCCGCTGGGCGGTGGCCTGGATTTGTTGCTCGGCTTGGAAAAGACGCCGGGGCCACGCTGGTCGGAGGTGCGGCTCAGCGGCCGCGTCTCGGTGCCGGCGCTGGCCGCCGCCCTCCCGCAACGAGGACATCGCGGCGGCAGCCTGCCGGTGCTGGCGTGCGGCCGCGAGGGCGAGGGTCCGGCGGTCGAGTCGCTGTCGGCGGTCCTCGCCGCCGGCCGCCGCTCGGGCCGCACGGTGGTGTGCGATCTCCCGCGCACCCTCGGCGACGCGACCGCGGAAGCGGTCACGGTGGCCGATCTGGTGGTACTGGTGGTGCCGATCGAATTCCGCGCGTGCATGGCGGCGAAGCAGGTCCTGCGCCCGCTGTCGAAACTGACTGCCCGTCTCGGCGTGGTCGCGTGTGGACGGTCCCGCGGCGGCGTCTCGCCCGCTCAGATGGCAGGCCTCCTCGGCCCGCCCTTGCTGGCCTCGATGCTCCCGCAGCGCGGCCTGGGCGCGGCGGTGGAGCGAGGCGAGTTCCCCACGAAGCCGACGGGCCCGCTGGCCTCGGCGGCGGTGGATGTCCTGGCGGTGGCCCGCCGCGAAGCCCGGGCGGCGTCCCGATGACCGCGGCCGGCCACCTCCGCCCACTGGGCGCTCCGATCAGAGTGGGCGATCTCCTCCTGCCGACGATCCTGACCCTGGCGGGCCGTGGCTCGGTGAGCGCGAAGAACTTCTTGACGTTGTTGACATCCCCGACCAAGCCGGCTCAGCCGAACCACCTCGAGGAGGCCACCCGATGATCACCAGTATCGGTCCCCGTCGCCCGTCGGCGGGCACCCGAGTGACGGCCAGGGCCGGCCGCGTTCACCACGGCCGTTCGCATCCGACGTCCGGCACCACCCCGCCAGGCGCGGCAACCCACCCCAAGACCCGTCTCCGCTCTTCCCCGGCATCAGCTCTCGTCACGAGCAGCCGCCCACCGGCCGGGGAGGTGAACCCATGACCACCGACTTCGTGGACCGCGTCCGCAATCGCCTGGCCGGCGACCGCCGCCGGGCCGACCCGGTCGCCGTCGCGATCGCCGTCCGCGCCGAAGCGGGAGGCGCCCTCGGCCACGACGCGGTGCTCGACGCGGCTCGCCAAGCCCGTGACGAGTTCGTCGGCGCCGGCCCGCTGGCCCCGCTCCTCGACGACCCGGCGACCACCGACGTGCTCGTCACCGGCCCGGACGAGGTCTGGACGGACGGCCCCGAAGGCCTCACTCGCACCGGAATCCGCTTCTCCGACGAGGAATCCGTCCGCCGCCTGGCCCAGCGCCTCGCCCTCGCGGCAGGCCGCCGGCTCGACGACGCCCAGCCCTTTGTGGACGGCTGGCTGCCCGGTTCCGGTCCCCACGGCCGGATCCGCGTGCACGCCGTCCTCTCTCCGATCGCGGCCGGCGGCACCTGCTTGTCCCTCCGCGTCCTCCGCCCGGCAACGCACGACCTCGCCACCCTCAGCGAACTCGGCGCGTTCGACGCGCGCGGCGCGGAGCTGTTACGGGCCGTCGTCGCGCGGCGCATGGCGTTCCTCGTCACCGGCGGCACCGGCGCGGGCAAGACCACGCTCCTGGCCGCGCTGCTCGGCGCGGTCGACCCCGGCGAGCGGATCGTTTGTGTAGAGGACGCCGGCGAACTGCAGCCCGCACACCCGCAGTTCGTCGGTCTCGTCGCTCGCCCGGCCAATGTGGAGGGTGCCGGTGCGGTCGGCCTGCCCGAACTGGTGCGCCAAGCACTGCGCATGCGGCCCGACCGGCTGGTGGTCGGCGAGGTCCGCGGTGCCGAGGTCGGCGCACTGCTCACCGCGCTGAACACCGGCCACGACGGCGGCGCCTGCACCGTCCACGCCAACTCCCCGGCGGAGGTGCCCGCCCGCATCGAGGCACTGGCCGCGCTCGGCGGCCTCGGCCGCGAGGCCGTGCACAGCCAGCTCGTCGCCGCCATCCGCGTGGTGCTCCACATGCGCCGCGAACCGGACGGCCGGCGGCGCCTCGCCGAAGTCGGCGTGCTCCGCGCCGAGCACGGCCGGGCCCGCGTGGTGCCGGTGTGGCGCGCGGGCCGCTGGACGGTCGACCGCCACCTGTTCGTCACCTCCGGGGCGATCGCGTGCTGAGCCTTCTGCTGGTCCGCATCGCCTTGCTGGTTTTCCCGCGCAGGCGAAGGAGACGCCGGTGATCACCCCGTGGGTCCCGCTCTGCGTGGGCGCGGCCATGGCGTGCTGGCCCGCGGCGCCGAACCGCCTCGAGGCCGCGGTCGAGCACCCCGCGACGCTCCGGATCCGGCTTCCCGAGGTGTGGGCCGTCATCCGATGGCTGCTCCCGGCAGCGCTCGGCGGCTTGCTCGCGGGGGTCGGCGGCGCGATCGCCGCCGGCGTGCTGACGCTGGCGTGGCGACAGGAATGGCGAGCCCACCGCTGTGCCGCCGCGGAACTCGCGATGGCCACCCACACCGCGACGGCGTTGCGGACGATGGTGGCCGAGCTGCGGTCCGGCGCCCACCCGGTGACGGCGGCGGAAGCGGCCGCGGAAGTCGTCCCGGCCGTGGCGGGTGACCTCCGCGCGTTGGCGGCGGCGGCCCGCCTCGACAGCGGGCTGCACGCGCCGGCACTTCCGGAGCTGGCGACCGCGTGGACGTTGAGCAGGCGCCACGGCCTGCCGATGGCCGACGTCCTCGACGCGGCCCGCCGTGACGCCGAAGCCGGTCTGGCGTTCGCACGCCGGATGCGCGCGAAACTGGCCGGGCCCCGGGCCAGCGCGGCGGTGCTCACCGGACTCCCGGCGTTGTGCGTGCTGCTCGGGCAGGCCATGGGTGCGGCCCCGCTGGCCGTGCTGGCCGGGAGCGCACCTGGGCAGCTGCTGCTGGTCGCCGGCAGCGTGCTGCTCTGGGCGGGAACGGCCTGGTGCCGTGCCCTGACCGGACGGGTGCGGATCCGATGAACGCGGTCGCACTCGTGCTCTTCGCCGGTGCTCTCCTCAGCTGGCCCGGCGACGCCGAGGTGGCGCGGCGGTTCAGCTGGCTGGCGGGCGGCCCGAAGGCTGAGCGTCTCCGCCCGTGGCATCGCGCGGTGCCGCACATCGCGACGACGCTGGGTGGCGCCTCGACGGCGATGCTGATCGGCGGGGTGGCCGGGGTGGTCGTCGGCGTGGTCGTGACCGCCGCCGGGTGGTGGGCGATCCGCCGCACCCGCCGGCCGCGAGCACCCACCGCGGACATCGCCGCCAGGCTCCGGCTCGCGGGGACGCTCGATCTCCTCGCCGCCTGCCTGCGCGCCGGGCTGCCCGTTCCTTCGGCTCTCGACGCCGTGGCCGGCACCGCGCCCGCCTCGGCGCGTGCGGCGCTGCACTCGACCGCGGGGCTGCTCGCGCTGGGCTCCCGTCCCGGCGAGGCCTGGACGCCGGTCCAGGCTGTCCCGGGCCTCGGCGAGCTGGCCGCAGCCGCGATCCGGACGTCCCGCTCGGGCGCCGCGTTCGCCACCGCGGCCGCCGACCTTGCCGGACGGTTCCGCGACGAGCTGGCCACCGAGGCGGAGGAGCGCGCCGAACGAGCCGGGGTGGCGCTCGCGCTCCCGGTCGGTCTGTGTTTCCTGCCCGCCTTCTTCTGCCTGGGCGTGCTGCCGGTCGTCCTCGGCCTGGCCGGACGTCTCGGCCCGCTCTTCTGACCACGACAAGTACCGAAGGGAAACCCATGCGCGCGTTCCACCGGCGGCCCGGCTCCGACGACGGTTCCACGACGGTCGAGTACGCCATCGTCACCGTCGCCGTCGCGGCCTTCGCCGCTGTCCTCTACACCCTGCTGACCGGAGACTCGGTCGTCTCGTGGCTGACGAGCCTGGTCATGAAGGCCCTGACGGTGCCGTCGTGAGACGCGGTGACGAAGGCTCGGTGACCGTCGAGGCGGCGCTCGGCCTGGCCGGGCTGACAGTGGTGACGGTGCTGCTGGTCGCCGGCCTGACGGTGCTGACCGGCCAGCTGCGCTGCACGGACGCGGCCCGCGAGGCAGCGCGTCTGGCGGCGAGAGGCCAGCCACAGGAGGCTGCGACGGCGGTCGACGCGATCGCCCCACCGGGCGCGAACCTCGCCATCGACCAGGCGGGCGACGCGATAACGGTGAAGGTGACGGCCCACCCGGCCGGCGGTCTGCTCCCGGCCATCGAGCTGGCCGCAACCGCCTACGCGGTGGCCGAGCCAGGCACGGAGGCCACCAGTGCGGGCTGAATCACGACGGCCGACGAAGCCACCAGCACCCGATCGGCACGGCCCCCACCGGAGCGACGGTGATCCGGTCACCGCTTGGCTCCACCGCATCGCGCGGCACCATGAGAGCAGCCCCGACAGCGGAGTGGCCACCATCTGGACAGCGATCGCCGTGGCCGCAGTGACCGGCGTGGCCGTCCTCGGCTTCTGGGTCGCCGCCGCGGTGATCGCCCGGCACCGGGTGGAGGCCGCGGCCGACCTCGGTGCTCTTGCCGCGGCCTCGCATGTCGTGGAAGGTCCCGCCCGGGCGTGCGAACGTGCCAGGTGGGTCGCCGAGCGGATGGGTGTCACCCTCCTGACCTGCCGATGGCAGCGGCTCGACGCCCTGGTCGAAGTCCGGGCGCCGAGTCCCGGGCTCGCCGGGTTGCCCGGCCCGTCCGCCAGGGCTCGCGCGGGACCCGCAGGTCGCCCGCCGTGACCGCCCGCCTCCGGCCGTAGCCCGCGTGGTTCGGACAACTGGCACACCCCGGTGGCCATCGACCTGCTGCTCCTGTCCGCTCATCGGACGCCGACCGGTCGGTATGCGGCGATGACCGGCTGATCCGCGGAACCGGAGGATGAGCGGCCGATGGTCACGGGCAGCGGTCGTCGGTGCACGGCGAGCGGTCGAATCGGCTGCCCACCTGGGCCGAACAGGGGTTCTTCACCCGGTCGTGCACCGGGTCGGTGGGGTGCCGGTCCTGGCGTTTCGCTCGACGAGCGGTTCGTCGCCGGTCACCGCTCACCGTCGATCCGCGCCACCGGGTTCGGTCGGGCCGTACGAACTACCGGGCGTTCATCGCCCCGTAACCACCGGTTGTCGCGCGGGGGTTCCGGGCGATGTGCAACTTGCCGTTAAGTGAGATGTGCGACACCACGACCGGGTTTAACGGGTCGCGGAGAACCGGAACTTGAAGGCAGGCAGGAAGACAATGTTGGACGCGAATTGGCCGGACAGCTGGCGGGGCGCCTTCCGCATCGAACTGCGGGCGGAGGCGATCGGTCTCGCCTGGCGTGGCTGGCCGGTGCTCCCCGGAGTCGACCCCGCTCCGCTCACCGACGGCGAAGACCTCACCTGGCGCCGTCCGATCCCCGCCAGTGAAGCCTGGCGCGAGCAGATCGGCACCCACGCCCACGAGGTCGCCACCTGGTTCTCCAGCCGCACCCACAGCCTGCTCGTCGCCACCGGCACCGTCCTCGACGCCCTCGAGGTCGACGACGAACTCGGCAAGCGCGCCTGCCGGCTGCTGCGCGCCCTCGGTCACCCCGCGCCCATCGTCGCGATGCCGAACGGCCGCTGGCTCTTCCTCACCACCGTCGCCGACCACGTGCCGGCCGAGCTGGCCGCCCGCCCGTCGATCCAGTGGCACGGCAAGGACAGCTACATCCCCTTGCCGCCGTCGCCGTTCCAGCACGGTGTCGTGCACTGGCGCGTCAAGCCCGAGGTGTGCGGCTGGCAGCTGCCGGACGCCGCCGAGGTGCACGACGTCCTCGTCCGCGCCCTGGCCGGCCAGCACTCCCCGCAGCTGGTCCAGACCACTGCGGCCTGAACCACCCGAACCACCGCCACCGGCCGGTCCCAGCCCGGCCGGGGCGGAGCAGGACACAACTCCATGAACCACCAGTGGCCGGCCTAGGCCCCGTGTTGACGCAACGCCCCGAGCACGGTTCCCAGGACGGCCACCGCACCCGCCTTGTCCAGCGGTTCGTTACCGTTCCCGCACTTCGGTGACTGAACGCAGGACGGGCACCCCGTCGGGCACTCGCAGGAGACGATCGCCTCCCGCGTTGCGACCAGCCACGGGACAATCGCGGCATAACCGCGTTCGGCGAATCCCGCACCCCCGGGATGGCCGTCATGCACGAACACCGTCGCCTCCCCGGTGTCTTCGTGCCACGCGGTACTCACCCCGCCGATGTCCCATCGGTCGCACGTAGCGAACAGCGGTAGCAGGCCGATCGCCGCGTGCTCGGCGGCATGCAGGGCACCGGGGACCCGTGCCGGAACCAATCCGGCACCCCCCGGTGTCCTGCCACCACCCTCGCGAGCGGGCCCCCGACCGCTCGCCTGGGTTTCCTCCCCGGTTTCCAGCGGCCCCGCAGATTCGGTCCCCACCCGATGGCCCCCGGTCCCCGCCTTGCCATCGGCCGAACCGCTGGAGCCGCTCGAACCGGCACGCGCCCCCGGCGCGCCGTCGGTCCCGAGGAGCTGCGACGAGATCGTGTACCAGACGGCCCGCGTGCGCAGGCTCTGCTCCGGCAGGTCGAGCGGCGTGTGGTCCAGCACCTCCCCGGACGGACGGCGTCGCAGGTAGCCGACCACCTGCGACGTCACGGCGACCTCGCCGAGGCAGACGCTCACCCCGCCGAAGTCCTGTTTCTCCTGGGTGCTCAGCACCGAGATGTCCACGATCTCGCGCGGTGTCGTCGTCCAGTCCGGGTTCTCCGCGTGGACCAGCGCCAGCCCGGTTTCCAGGTCCAGCTCGTCGACGACGTACGACGACCCCTGGTGCAGGTACACCGCGCCGGGGTGCACGGCGAAGCAGGCCGAGCCCGGGTCGACCGTCCCGAGCATCCGGCCGGAGTCCGACTCGACCACGGCGATCTGCTCCCCGCCGGTCCCGCGGATCCCGACCTCGGCGTGCGGCCGGTCCCGGGACGTCCAGTACCAGCCGCTCGACCGCCGCCGCAGCAGCTTCTGTTCAGCAAGCTCGGTCAGCACCTCCTGGGCCGCCGAGCCGCCGAACATTTCCAGTTCGGGGACAGTCAGCGGCAGCTCGGCCACGGCGCACGCGAGCTGCGGCGCCAGCACGTAGGGGTTCGCGGGATCGAGCACCGCCGTTTCCACCGGCCGGTCGAGCAGCGCCGACGGGTGGTGCACCAGGTAGGTGTCGAGCGGGTCGTCCCGCGCGACGAACACCACGAGCGCCGAGTCGCCGGAGCGGCCCGCCCGCCCCGCCTGCTGCCAGAACGACGCGAGCGTGCCCGGGTAGCCGGCGAGGACCACCGCGTCCAGGCCCGCGATGTCGACGCCGAGCTCGAGCGCGTTGGTCGTCGCGACGCCCAGCAGCCGTCCGGAGAGCAGCGCCGCCTCGAGTGCTCGCCGCTCTTCGGGAAGATAACCGGACCTATACGCCGCAACAGTTTCTGTCAGCGCCGGGTCCACTTCGGACAGTATGCGACGCGCACCCAGCGCGGCCAGCTCCGCGCCCCGCCGCGACCGGATGAAGGCCAGTGACCGCGCGCCTTCGACGACGAGGTCGGCGAGGATCCGCGACGTCTCCGCGCCGGCCGAACGCCGGACCGGCGCGCCGTTCTCCCCAGTCAGCTCCTCCAGCAGCGGCGGCTCCCACAACGCCACCGTCCGGGCGCCGCGCGGCGACGCGTCCTCCGTCACCGCGAGACACGAGACGCCGGTAAGTCGCGAAGCGAACGAAGCCGGCGAAGCCGTTGTCGCCGAAGCGAGCACGAACACCGGCGAAGCGCCGTAGTGCTCGGCCACCCGCCGGAGCCGGCGGAGCAGCAGGGCGACGTGCGAGCCGAAGACCCCGCGATAGCTGTGGCACTCGTCGACCACCACGTAGCTGAGCCGCCGGAAGAACGACGCCCACCGCCCGTGCGCCGAGAGGATGCCGCGGTGCAGCATGTCCGGATTGGTGAACACCCAGTTCGCGTGCGCGCGCACCCAGTCGCGCTCCACCATCGGCGTGTCCCCGTCGAACGACGCCGCCCGCACACCCGGTACGTCCAAAGAGGACACGGACCGTAGCTGGTCGGCACCCAGCGCCTTGGTCGGCGACAGATACAGCGCGTTCGCCTTCTCGCCCGCGGCCAGCCGTGAGAGCACCGGCAGCTGGTAGGCCAGCGACTTGCCCGACGCCGTGCCGGTCGAGATCACGACATGGCGGCCCTCGTACGCGTGCGAAGCCGCCTCGGCCTGGTGGGCCCAAGGAGACGTGACCCCGCAGTCACGCAGCGCACCGATCACCGCCGGATCGGCCCAAGCCGGCCACGGTGCGTAGCGCGCGGCCCGGCCCGGCAGGTCGGCGACGTGCGTGATCGGATCTTCGCGCGACGGGATGCCGGCGGTCACCCGCCCCAGCAGCCGCCGCCCACGTGAGTCGTCCACCCGCCGAGCTTGGCACAGGGGTCCGACAGTTCTCGCACCTCAACCGCCCCAACGGATCGGCGAGAGAGGGATCGATCAAGTGAGGAGCCTCACAAGGTAACGGAATGTACCGTCCCTGGGACGGCGTGAAGACCCTGGTTGCGATACCAATACACTCCCGCAATCCACACTCTCTGTGGTGAGCGTCATGTGAGACGTGCATTGCTGCCCGGCTAGCGTGTCGCTCGGTACAGGGTCCATGCCAGCGTCGGCCGTGTCGAACCCTCGGCCTGCCGTCGACGCCGGCGCACGCGACGTCTCCTGGAGGACGAATGTCACGGCAGTTCCTCGCGGAGGGCGGAACCATCACGCTCTCCGGAGGTGGCTACACGATTGTCGGTGTAGTCGCCGTGGTCGCGCTTGCCGCACTCGTCATCGGCTACGTCTTGCTCAAGGAGGTGCTGGCCGCAGGCCAGGGCACCGCCAAGATGCAGGACATCGCCAAGGCGGTGCAGGAAGGCGCGGCCGCTTACCTCAAGCGTCAGCGGAACACGCTCGCCATTTTCGGCGTGATCGTGTTCCTGCTGCTCTTCGCGCTCCCCGCCGACGACTGGAACGAGAAGATCGGCCGTTCGATCTTCTTCCTGGTCGGCGCGGCGTTCTCGTTCGCGATCGGCTACCTCGGCATGTGGCTGGCCACGCAGGCCAACCTGCGTGTCGCGGCCGCGTCGCGGGAGGAGGGCGGCCGCGAGACGGCGATGCGCGTGGCCTTCCGCACCGGTGGCGTGGTCGGCATGATCACCGTCGGCCTCGGCCTCTTCGGCGCCGCGGTCGTCGTGCTGGTGTACACCGGCCAGGCTCCGAAGGTCCTTGAGGGCTTCGGTTTCGGCGCCGCGCTGATCGCCATGTTCATGCGTGTCGGCGGCGGCATCTTCACCAAGGCCGCGGACGTCGGCGCGGACCTGGTCGGCAAGGTCGAGCAGGGCATCCCGGAGGACGACCCGCGCAACGCCGCGACCATCGCGGACAACGTCGGTGACAACGTGGGCGACTGCGCCGGCATGGCCGCGGACCTCTTCGAGTCCTACGCCGTCATGCTCGTCGCCGCGCTGATCCTGGGCAGCACCGCCTTCGGCGTGCACGGCCTGATCTTCCCGCTGATCGTGCCGGCCATCGGCGTGATCACCGCCGTGATCGGTGTCTACATCACGAAGGCGCGCGTCGGCGAGGGCGGTCTCGTCACGATCAACCGCTCCTTCTACATCTCCGCTGTCATCTCCGCCGTGCTGTCGGCGATCGCGGCGTTCGTGTACCTGCCGAGCAGCTTCTCCGACTTCGGCTCCGACTTCGCCGGCACCGCGGGCAACCCGGCGGTCATCGCGACCGTCTCGGTGATCATCGGCATCGTGCTCGCCGCGGTCATCCTGAAGCTGACCGGTTACTACACCGGCACCGAGTACAAGCCGGTGAAGGACGTCGCGCAGACCTCGGAGACCGGCGGCGCGACCGTCATCCTCTCCGGCATCTCGGTCGGCTTCGAGTCCGCGGTGTACACCGCGTTGGTGATCGGCGCGGCCGTGTTCGGCGCCTACCTGCTGGGCGGCGGCGTCGCGCTGTTCGCCGTGGCGCTGGCCGGCACCGGCCTGCTGACCACCGTCGGCGTGATCGTCGCGATGGACACCTTCGGCCCGGTTTCGGACAACGCGCAGGGCATCGCCGAGATGTCGGGCGACGTCGACGAGAAGGCCGCGCAGATCCTCACCGAGCTCGACGCGGTCGGCAACACCACCAAGGCCATCACCAAGGGCATCGCGATCGCCACGGCGGTGCTCGCGGCGACGGCGCTGTTCGGCTCCTACTCCGACGCGATCACCAAGGCGATCGGCACCGGCGGCGAGTTCGTCGCCAACATCGTCGGTCCGGCGACCCTGGTCGGCGTGATCGTCGGCGCGGCCGTGGTGTTCATGTTCTCCGGTCTCGCGGTCAACGCCGTGTCCCGTGCCGCCGGCGCGGTGGTCTACGAGGTTCGTCGCCAGTTCCGCGACATCCCGGGGATCATGGAGGGCACCACCCGTCCCGAGTACGGCAAGGTCGTCGACATCGTCACGCGCGACTCGCTGCGTGAGCTGACGACGCCGGGTCTGCTGGCGGTCTTCGCCCCGATCGCGGTCGGGTTCGGCCTTGGCACGAGCGCGCTCGCCGGATACCTCGCCGGCGCGATCGCCTGCGGCACCCTGATGGCGATCTTCCTCGCCAACTCCGGTGGCGCGTGGGACAACGCGAAGAAGCTGGTCGAGGACGGCAACCACGGCGGCAAGGGCTCGGCCGCGCACGAGGCCACCATCATCGGTGACACCGTGGGTGACCCGTTCAAGGACACCGCCGGTCCGGCGATCAACCCGCTGATCAAGGTGATGAACCTGGTCTCCGTGCTGATCGCGCCCGCCATCGTGCAGTTCTCGATCGGCCCGGGCGAGAACGCTGCCGTGCGCATCATCATTTCGCTGGTCGCGGTCGCCATCATCGTGGCGGCGATCGTGGTGTCGAAGCGACGAGGGACCGTCCTCACCGACACCCCGGCCGAGATCAAAGCCTGAGTCCGGCTCCAGGCGACCCCGGGCCCGGTACGCGACGACGCGTGCCGGGCCCGCGGCCTGCCCGGGTCCGGTCAGGCAATCCCAGGAAGGCTTGGCGAGTTGCGAAGCGGCACCGAGTCGGTACCGTCGGTCGTCCGGGACGTCGTCGTCGAGCAGGAGGTGTTCAGGTGCGGCCGCGGTCAACCGTCTTCGCCGCCCTAACCACGACGATCACGATCGGCCTCGTCGGCTGCGGGCAGCAAGCCACCACGCCGGCGCGGGACCAGGGTCTGTCGGTGACGACCGTGGTTCCTCAGGCCGATCCCGCGGCGAGATGGGCGGACGCCTACTGCGTCGCGGTGACGCACTTCGTGCGTGCGCTGGCATCGCTTCCGGCCGTCGATCCGAGCACGCCGCAGCAGGCGTCCCGGACGGCGGGCAATCTGCTGTCGTCGGTGGTCGGCGGGCTCGACCAGAGCCTGGCCGGGCTGCACGCGCTCGGTGCGCCGCCGGTTCCGTCGGCGGACAGCGGCCGCAAGGATGTCATCGGGCAGTTCGCCGAGATCCGCGCGCAGGCGGAGAAGACGCGTGAGCGCATCGACGCCGTCCGCGGCGACGCGGCGGCGACGAAGGCGGCGCTGGGCCAAGCCAGTGCCACGCTCGACCGCATCGACGCGCTCGACTACCTCAAAGGCCTCGAGGACGTCCCCGCTCTGGAGGCGGCGGAGCGGCGCGCTCCGAGCTGTCGCCAGCTGGACCAGCCGCCACGCTGAAGATCCTGGCCGGTCTGACCAGAATAAGCTTCACTCGCCACGAATCGAACTTGTGTTCTAGTATGGCGCGGTGGATCGGACGATCTCGCTGTTCTCCGCCGAGGCCAGTGGGCCCGGCCTGGGCGACCTGGCCGGGCTGTTGTGCTGCCACGGCCAGATCACCGGCTTCGGGCGCACCGCCGCGCGGCTGTCGGTGGTCGTCGAGGAACCGTGGCGGGCGCACGTCCTGGCGCGCGAGTTCCGCTGTCGCGGCGCGGACGGCCAGGTCTCGAAGGCCGACTGCGGCCGTCCGCAGGTACGCACGTCCTTCCGGGTCGACCTGCTCCCGCTGGCGCTGCGATGGCTGCGTGAGGGCCGCGCGGGCCCGGTGGAGGACGACTCGGGCAAGGCGGTGCCGGACGGTTTCCGGCTGAGCGGCGCGATGCTGCGGATGTGGGCGCTGGCCGCCGGCCGCCCCGGCACCCAGGGGTACCTGCTGGGCGTCGACCCGCTGGCGCCCGGCATGCACGAACGGCTGGTCGGCGCGCTGACGCCGTTGGGTGTCGCGGCGAGGCTGACCGGCCCGAAGGCCGAGGTCCCGGCCGTCAAGGTCACCGGGAAACGCCGGATGGAGGCGTTGCTGGAACTCATCGGGGAGCCTCCGCCGGGCGCGGAGGCGGCGTGGCCCGGCGCGGTGCCGGAGCCGGTCCCGCACCCGGAGGCCGCGACGAGCACGGCCTGACCGGGTGCGGGAGCCGCGTCAGGGCCGCGGCAGGGTGCAGCCGGCCTGGGTGAGCGCGATTTCGTTGGCGACGGTGAGGCAGGCCGGGATCCCGTAGGTCTCCTGGCCGTAGTTGATGCCCTCGCGGACGGTGACGTTGCCGGCCTGGTCGACCTCGCACGGGTTGTTGTCCGTGCAGCGTCCGCCGTCCTCGTTGCCGGTGTTGTTCACGCCGACGACCTTGCCGCCGGAGATGATCGGCGAGCCGGAGGTGCCGCCGATGGTCTTGCAGGCGGAGGTGTAGCGGATCGAGTCCTTCCAGGTCCAGCTGCCCTCCTTCAGCCGGTAGACGAACCCGTCGACACTGCAGGAGTAGATGCGCTTCCAGTAGCCGGAAACGACGTCGATCGCCGCGCCGGCGGCCGGGTGGGCGTTGGACAGCTCGAGCGGCGAGATCCCGTAGCTCGACTTGATCTGCGCGTAGGTGGTGGTGAGCTGGTAGAGCGACACGTCGGTGTCGGTCATCGTGCCGTAGACGATCTTCTTGGCCCGCAGCGTCGCCCTGTTGCTCCCGCTGGCCGTGAGCAGCGTGAACGTCCGGCTGGATGACCGGTTGGTGATCACCTGCCCGGGGGCGGGGAAGCCGGTTTCGAGGCAGTGGCCGTTGGACATGACGAGCGCGGGTGCCGTGTCGGGCGTCGCGGCCGGCTTGACCACCGAACCCGAGCAGTTGGACAGGGCCACCGTGCCGGCGAAGTTCGCCGTGGCCGCACTCGCTGGAGTGACCCCCATTAATACTGTGGCGGTCACGGCGGTGAGCAGGGCGCCGAGCAGGCGTCGGGTCATGGTGGTTCCTTTCGGCTGGGCGGGGGAACCAGTGAAGCGGTGCCGCCCGTGTGCCCACCACCGTCGAACGGAGGGTATCCGGATGGTCACGCGCTAGGCTGCGCGGGACGTGTCCGAAATCACGTGGACGGTACGTTGAGGAAACATCGCCGAGGTCAGCGGCGATGCGGTGGGCACAGGCTCAGCGGCGTGTTGGGCCACCTCCGCGCCGTCCGGGCCGGGAGTGCGTGCACACTGGCAGGTCGAGACGCGGGCCCGGACCCTCAGGGGATCGAGACGTGGTGCAGTCCCGCGGCGGCGGGACGAGATGAGCGGAGAGCAGGACAGCGTGGCAGGAGCACGGACCAACAAGAACGGAGCCGGGGCGGACAGTGGCGCCGGGCACCGGCGGCTGGTGATCGTCGAGTCGCCGACGAAGGCCCGCAAGATCGCCCCCTACCTGGGCCGCGGTTACGTCGTCGAGTCCTCCGTCGGCCACATCCGCGACCTGCCGCGTGGTGCCGCCGACGTGCCCGCCCAGTACAAGGGTGAGGCCTGGGCGCGGCTGGGTGTCGACGTCGACAACGGCTTCAAGGCGCTCTACGTGGTCACCCCGGACAAGAAGTCCAAGGTCACCGAGCTCAAGAGCCTGCTGAAGGACGTCGACGAGCTCTACCTCGCCACGGACCCCGACCGCGAGGGCGAAGCCATCGCGTGGCACCTGCTCGAGACGCTGAAGCCGAAGGTCCCGGTCCGCCGGATGGTCTTCCACGAGGTCACCGAGCAGGCCATCCTCGCGGCCGCCAACTCGACCCGTGAGCTGGACGCCGACCTGGTCGACGCCCAGGAGACCCGCCGCATCCTCGACCGCCTCTACGGCTACGAGGTCTCGCCGGTGCTGTGGAAGAAGGTCATGCCGAAGCTCTCGGCGGGCCGCGTGCAGTCGGTGGCGACCCGGATCGTGGTCGAGCGGGAGCGCGAGCGGATGCGCTTCACCTCGGCGTCGTACTGGGACATCTCGGCGACCATGGACGCCGGCGAAGAGGCTTCGCCCCGGAGTTTCCCGGCGCGGCTCGTCGCCGTCGACGGCGCGCGCCTGGCCACCGGCCGCGACTTCGGCCCGGACGGGCAGCTCAAGGCGTCGAACAACGAGATCCGCGTGCTGGCCGAGACCGACGCGCGGCGCCTGGCCGAAGCGCTGAAGCAGCGTGACTTCAAGGTCGCCAGCGTCGAGGAGAAGCCGTACACGCGGAAGCCGTACGCGCCGTTCATGACGTCGACGCTGCAGCAGGAGGCGGGCCGCAAGATGCGGTTCACCTCGGAGCGCACGATGCGGATCGCGCAGAAGCTGTACGAGAACGGTTACATCACCTATATGCGTACCGACTCCACGACGCTGTCGGAGTCGGCGATCTCGGCCGCGCGCAGCCAGGCCACGCAGCTGTACGGCAAGGAGTACGTCTCGCCGTCGCCGCGCCAGTACACGCGCAAGGTGAAGAACGCGCAGGAGGCGCACGAGGCGATCCGGCCGTCGGGCGAGGTCTTCCGCACGCCGGGCCAGGTCGCGAGCGAGCTGGACACCGACGAGTACCGGCTCTACGAGATGATCTGGCAGCGCACGATCGCGTCGCAGATGGCGGACGCCAAGGGCACCACGATGTCCGTGCGCATCGTCGGCAACGCGACTTCGGGCGAGGAGTGCACCTTCGCCGCTTCGGGCCGCACGATCACCTTCGCGGGCTTCCTGAAGGCGTACGTCGAGGCGGTCGACACCGAGACCGGTGGCGAGGCCGACGACAAGCAGAGCCGCCTCCCGGTGCTCGAGAAGGACCAGGACCTCACCGCGACCGAGCTGAACCCGGACGGCCACACCACCTCGCCGCCGGCGCGTTACTCGGAGCCGAGCCTGGTCAGCAAGCTGGAAGAGCTGGGCATCGGCCGTCCGTCGACGTACGCGTCGATCATCAAGACCATCCAGGACCGCGGCTACGTGTGGAAGAAGGGGTCCGCGCTGGTCCCCTCCTGGGTCGCGTTCGCCGTGATCGGCCTGATGGAACGGCACTTCGAGCGGCTCGTCGACTACGACTTCACCGCCGGCATGGAGGACGAACTCGACCGCATCGCCAACGGCGACGAGCAGCGCGGGCAGTGGCTGTCGAAGTTCTACTTCGGCGGCGACATGGGCGTCGACGGCTCGATCGGCCGGCTGGGCGGGCTGAAGAAGCTCGTCGAAGGCAGTGTCGAGGACATCGACGCGCGGGAGATCAACTCGATCCCGCTGTTCAGTGACGAGAACGGGCACACCGTCGTGGTCCGGGTCGGCCGCTACGGCCCGTACCTGGAGCGCGAGGTCGACGGGGTCTCGCAGCGCGCGAACCTGCCCGAGGAACTGCCGCCGGACGAGCTCACCCAGGAGATCGCGGAGAAGCTGTTCGCGACTCCGCAGGAGGGCCGCACGCTGGGCACCGACCCGGTGAGCGGCCACGAGATCGTCGCGAAGGAAGGCCGGTTCGGGCCGTACGTGACCGAGGTGCTGCCGGAGCCGGAAGCGCTGCCGGAGGACGCGACGGCCGCGCAGAAGAAGGCCGCGAAAGCGAAGCAGCCGAAGCCGCGTACGGGCTCGCTGTTCAAGTCGATGGACATCGAGACCATCACGCTCGACGACGCGCTGAAGCTGCTCTCGCTGCCGCGCGTGGTCGGCAAGGACCCGGAGTCCGGCGACGAGATCACGGCCCAGAACGGGCGGTACGGGCCGTACCTGAAGAAGGGCACGGACTCGCGTTCGCTGGCGACCGAGGACCAGCTCTTCTCGATCACCGTCGAGGAAGCGCTGAAGATCTACGCGGAGCCGAAGCAGCGCGGCCGGTCCGCGACGGCGAAGCCGCCGCTCAAGGAGCTCGGCGAGGACCCGGTGTCGAAGAAGCCGATGGTGGTCAAGGACGGCCGGTTCGGCCCGTACGTGACCGATGGCGAGTACAACGCGACGCTGCGGAAGGGCGACGAGATCGACTCGCTGACCGTCGAACGGGCGTCCGAGCTGCTCGCGGAGAAGCGGGCGAAGGGTCCGGCGCCGAAGCGGAAGGCGCCCGCGCGCAAGCCGGCCAGCACCACCGCGAAGACGGTCAAGGCGGGCACGAGCAAGACCGCGAAGGCGGCGACCGCGAAGTCCACCGGGACGAAGACGGCGACGAAGCGCTCTACCGCGACGAAGGCGAAGTAGCACTTACGTCGGTGAAGGCCTCCCTACCGGCTCTTTTGGCCGGGAAGGAGGCCTTTACGGCGTCTGGCGACACTTTCGGGTGACACCTCGAACGGATGTTCGGGAAATTGTCGGTGGTTCCGGGTTTCATGAACGCGTGACCACAACACCACGCACCGTGCACACGGTGACCTCGAAGATCCTCAAGCCCGTCCGAGCGGTGGCCGCGGCGGCGTCCTCGGCCACCGACCTGTTCGACTCGTTGCCCGGCTTCGCCGGCAGTGGCGGCCTCTGCGGTGTGGCCGTCGCGATGTTCGACGCGCCGTGGTCGTCGGCCTTCTTCGACGACCGCAAGACGTTCGGCGTCGCCTGGGAGGGCGCGCATCTGTCCGGGCCGTCGTCCGGTTCGGTCGCGGAACTCCTCAGCCTCGCGTTCACGCACCTGCCTGTCCGCCCGCCGGTGGCGGGTGAGGGGCTGTACCTCGACGCCGACGAGCGCGGGGTGCTCGAACCCGGGCAGGAGTGCCTCGTGCTCGACCTGATGGAGGAACTGCGGCGGCCCCGGCTCGGCACGGTCCTGGTCGACTTCGTCCGCGACCGCGACGACGGACCGCGCCGGCCCTGGGAGATGCTGGCGTTCGTCGACGACGACCGCGGCCGTCACCTCGCGGTGCTCGGGAGACGGCAGGGCGGCCACCGCCGGTTCTGGTGGCTGCCCGGAAGCGTGGCTCGGCTCGCCGATTTCGTCGAAGGACGGGTGCCGGAGCATGCCTGAACCGCTCGCCGACCGCTTGCCGAACGATGTCACCCACTCGAACACATGTGCGAGAAAATGTCGGTGCCAGGGTGTTCAATCTAGGGGTGAACAACTCAGTCGCCGTCTTCGACGTCATCGACGAGGTCATCGCTCCGCTGTCGGCCGAGGTGCCGGAGCGGCCCTCGGTGATGGAGTTCTACGACCCCGAGTTCGAGATCCCGCCGGTGCTGGCGGACACCGAGCCGTTGCCGGGTCGTCGTCCTTCGCCGCCGGAAGGCCGGCCTCGGTGCCTCGCCGACGAGGTCGAGCAGTACACCCGGTTCGTCGCCGGGATGGCCGCGATCGGCCTCGCACCGGGTGGCGAGGTCACGGCCGAGGCCGTCGGGCTGTACCGGGCGCTGCGCGGTGGCTTCATCCGCGGCGTGGTGACCGGGGTCTTCCCGGCCCGGAACGAGCCGTGGGAGGTCCGGTTCTTCGGCGACGAGGACTACACCACGGTGCTGCAGAAGCTGGGCAGCCGCGCGCGGCTTCGGTCGGGCTTCCTCAGCGAGCTGCCGGGCTGGGTGTTCGACGGGCTCCCGGACCGGCCGCCCGGCCCGGGGCCGCACCTGCGCATCGAGACCGACGAGGGTGGGCTGATCCCGCGCCGGTGCGAGCGGGCGGTCGAGCAGATCCGGGCGTGCGCGGCGCGGCCCCGGCTGGGCACGGTGCTGGTCGACCTCGCGGTGCGCAACGCGATCCTGGCCGAATATCCGCACGGCGCGTTCGGGCTGGTGGACAACGACCTCGGCCGGTACCAGTTCAGCGCCGCGGTCGGCCGGAACGGGCGCTGGACGGTCACGTGGGGTCCGGCCTCGCGGAGCACGGCCGAGCAGTGGATCGTCGAGGCGGTGCAGAGCCATGCGTGAGTACGACGGGCGCCGGCCGGTGGCCTCAATGGCCGCGGGGCCGCCGCCGGGCCGGCAGCCGGAGGTGGCGCCGGCGCCGATAGGTCTCACGGTGGGTCAAGCCATTCTCGAGGCGGCCGAGCAGAACAGCGGTGTGCCGGCCCAGCGGGTCGCGGATGGCGGCTCGTCCGCACCCGGGCGGTCCGGACCGCCCGGGAGGTGGCAGGCGCGAGTCGCTGAGCCGGTCTGCCGCGATGACCACGGACGTCCGGTGGTCGAGCGAACCGGGCCGGCGGCCGAGGCGGTGAGGAGCCGTGCCTGAGCGGACCGCGGCTCGTGAGCTGCTGGAGCTGGCGGCCTGGCCGGTGCTGGCGGCGATGCCGGACCGCGAGCCGGTGGACCGGCTGTACAACCCGGATGTCAGCGACCACGACATCCTGGTGCACGGCCCGGTCTCGGACGATCCGGCGGACCTGGTCGCCGAGGTCGAGCGGCACACGGCGTGGGCCGCCTGGATCGACGGCACGCCGTTCGGCGAGGACGGCGAGCTCAACGAGGTCGGCTTCGAGGTGGTGTCGCTGATGCTGCGCGGGTCGGTCCGCGCGGCGCTGTGCGGCGTGTTCGACGAAGGGCCGGAGATCGCGGACATCCGGTGCTACGCCGACGGCGAGCGGGCGTTCATGATGGGCTCGCTGCCCGGTCGCACGGCGATCCACCTCGCCGACTTCGAGGAGCTGCCGGAGATGCTGGTGGCGGAGCTGCCGGAGGCCCCGTTCGGCAGCTCGCCCCGGGCGATCTGGGTGTCGGTGGACGAAGACGGTCTGGTCCACGACGGCCAGGACGACGACGTGGGCGCGATGCGGGAGCTCCTGGCCCGCCCCCGCTCGGGCACGGCGGTGCTGGACATGCTCGCGTTCGGCGGCCTGTGCGCGGAGTTTCCCGACCACGGCTTCGTCCTGGTCGACACGGATCTGGGTCGCTTCGCGCTGGCGGCCTTGGACCGTGGTGACGGCCGGCGCCAGCTGGTGATGAGCCCCTTCAGCCGGGGCATGCTCCGTGACTGGTGCCGGAAGATGGTCGATCTCGGCCAGGAGGAGGTGCCCTGACGCACTGTGAATCGAAGCCGCCGGCGAAGGCGGTGGGCGCTCGGTGTGGGAGCCGCCGCACCCCGCCGCCCGGCGGCGCGGCCTAGCCCATTCGGGGGTCGCCGCGCCCGGCGAAACTGGTCACGTCGACACCCTGGGTGCGTCCAGTCCGCGCGGGCGCTCAGCGCCGATGTGAGCGGATTCACTACAATCCGTCACCATTGGCGGTCGACCGGCCCCACAGCGGACTGGACACTGCAGGGGTCCGGGCACAGTCTTGCGCTGCGTGACGGATCATCCAATGGAGACAGAGCCATTGAGCGGATGCGTTATCCGCCATCGTCGCTACCCTGGAAAGGCGAGGACATTCAGTAGTGAGGTGGTCACCATGAGCGCGAACGGTGAGGCTCCCTTCTTCGATGCCCCCGAGCTCACTCAGCGCGACGGCACATTGTCCGAAGTGCCCGGCGAGACATTCGCTGATCCGGTCTCCGGACTGGTCACCGCGGCTCCCGAGCCACACACCGCGGCCACGAACGGCCATGAGTCCGCCGCCATCCAGGTGGCCGGGCCGGTGCCGCACGACGCAGAAGCCGTGCGCCGGATGGTCGAGGAGACGCTCCGCGAGGAGAGCGAAGCCGGGGCCAGGACTCCGGAGGCGATCCCACCGGCGGGCACCTTGAGCACGGTCGGCGAGCAAGTGGCGCCGCCGCTCGGGATGCTGCCGCGCCAGCGGAACCGGCAGCGCACGTGGCCGACCCGGCCGCCGCAGCTGCTGCGGTCCGTCCGGCAGGAGCCGCTCGCCGAGGAAGACTTCGACGACGACCTCGAGGTGGTGCCCGTCAAGCGGCGGAGGCTGCCGAGGCTGCCGTCGGTGTCGATGCCGGCGTTCAACCGGCCGTCGTCGAGCGCGGCGGGCGTGATGCTCGCCGTGGTCTTGCTGATCGTGTTCGGTTTCGTCGCCATCGAGATGGTGTCCAACCTGGTCAGCAGCGTGACCGGACTGTTCAACTAACGTCTGTTCGCTGCTCATCACCTGTCCCGCACCACGGGGGCGTGCCGCGCGCCAGGGGCCGATCGGGCTACCCTGACTTCACGGTCGGGTCCCTCGCGAGGGCGTCCGGCACCGCGGTGATGAGTGGGGTGGGCGTATCAGCGAGGGCGTGCGATCGGTACCCGGGGCCGATCCGGGTGCGTCGTCGGGCGCCGAGGCGTCCACGATCAACCGGGTCCGGCGGGTGCTGGCGATCAAACCTTTCCGGCGGCTCTGGGGCGTCACGTACCTGTGCAGCGTGGCCGACTGGCTGAACATCCTGGCCCTCACCGGCCTGGCCACGAAGCTCACGGACAACTACTTCGCGCAGAACTTCGCCTTCGTCGGCGTCGTCCTGACCGGCCTGGCCCCGGGGCTGCTGTTCGCCCCGATCGGCGGGCTGCTCGCGGACCGGTTCGACCGCCGCAAGGTCATGGTCGTCTCCGACCTGCTGCGCTGCGGTTTCTTGCTGTCCATCGCCTTCGTCAGCGCGCCGTGGTGGTTGCTCGTCGGCAACTTCCTCGTCGGCAGCGCGGCGAGCATGTGGATCCCCTCGAAAGAGGCCGCGGTTCCGAACCTGCTCCGCCGGCCCGACCAGGTCGAGACGGCCAACCAGCTCGGCATGGTGATGACCTACGGTCTCGCCGTCGTCACCGCGGCCGGCGCGAACGCGATCCTCACCGGTATCAACACGAACTTCCTCCACGTTCCCGGCGAAGACACCAGCCTCCGCATCGCGAAGCTGGTCGTCATCATCACCGCCCTGCTCTACCTGGCCAGCGCGATCCTCATCGCCACCCGGATTCCCGAGCTTTCGCTGCGCAACGTCCACGCGCTGCCGGAGCAAAAGGTCAAGCAGGCCGACGAGGAAAAGCTCGGCATCGGCACGATGATCGCCGACGGCTTCCGCTTCATCCGCACCACACCGCTCGTGCGCGGGCTGCTGGTCGGGGCGTTCGGCGCGTTCGCCGCCGGCGGCGCCGTGATCGGCTCGGCGAAGCCGTACTCCTCCAGCCTCGGGGCCGGTGACTCGGCGTTCAGCCTCCTCGTGCTGGCCGTCTTCGTCGGCCTCGCCACCGGCATGGTCTTCGCGCCCAAGCTGGCCCGCCGGCTCCCGCACGACCGGCTGTTCGGCCTCTCGATCGTCGCGGCCGCGATCTCCCTCGGCTTCGTGGCCCTGTCCCCGCACCTGACCATCTCGCTGATCGCCGTGGTGCTGGTCGGCGTCTGCGCCGGCACCGCGTTCCTCACCGGCGTGACGATCATCGGCTCGCGCGTCGAGGACGCCATCCGCGGCCGGATCAACGCGATCTACCAGCTGATGATGAAGCTGGTGCTGTTCGGCACCACGGTCACCGTGCCGCTGTTCGTCGGCGCCGTGCACCGGCACACGATCACCGTCTGGGGCAACCCGCTCACCATCGACGGCACGCGCCCGGTGATGCTCGGCGGAGCCGCGATCGCGCTGGTGGCCGGGCTTTTCGCCTACCGGCAGATGGACGACAAGCGCACCGAGCCGATCCTCGCCGACCTGCGCAACGCGCTGCGTCGTACGCCGCGGCGAGTCAACGGCTTCCTCATCGCCGTCGAGGGCACCACCGCGATCAACACCGCGATTCAGGCCGTCAACCTCGCCGACTGGATGCGCGGCGGCACCCGGCCGGTCGTCGTCGCCGCCGATCCGGCGCTCGACGACCAGCGGCTCACCGCCCTCGTCTCCGGCGCCTCGCTCACCGGGGCGCGGGCCCAGGCGCTGGCCGCCGCCGCGGTGCGGGCCGACATCGTGGAGCGGCACGTCCAGCCGGCGCTGGACGCCGGTTCGGTGGTCGTGATGGAGCGGTTCGTCGACTCGCCGCTGGCGCACCTGTCCGCCGTCGCCGGGCTCGACAGCGACGAGCTCGAAGGCCTCGCCGACTGGGCGACCGGCCGTCTGCGCCCGGACCTGACCATCCTGCTCGACGCCGCCCCCAACGGCGCGCCGCGGGACAAGTCGACCGCGATGAACGACCAGTGGCGCGTCCAGCACCTGCTCACCGAGATGGCCGCGGCCAATCCGGAGAGGTACGTCGTGATCGACGCCGACGGCACGGACGTCGAGGTCGCCGAGCGCATCCGCACCGCGCTGCGCGCCGTGTTCGTCGGACGGCTCGCCGCGCTGGCGCCGACGACGGAGAAGCCGGTGACGCTCCCGCTGGAAACACTGCCCGTCGAGACCCCGGAAGAGCCTCGCGTGGAGGCGAAGTGACGACGACCGAACGCATCGGCGTCTGGAACCAGCTGGTCGGCCAGGAATCCGCGGTCGAAACGTTGAGCGCGGCCGCGTCGGCCGCCGCGAAGATCGTCGCCGGCGAGCCCGCGCCGCCCGGTGCGATGACGCACGCCTGGCTGCTCACCGGCCCGCCCGGGTCCGGCCGCTCGGTGGCCGCGCGGACGTTCGCCGCGGCCCTGCAGTGCAGCACCGGCACCGGCTGCGACGCCTGCCCCGGCTGCCACACGACGATGACGGGCACCCACGCCGACGTCCGGCTCGTGGTGCCGGAAGGCCTGTCCATCTCGGTCGCCGAGATGCGCGCGCTGGTGCAGGCCGCCGCGCGCCGCCCGACCACCGGCAAGTGGCAGGTCGTGATCATCGAGGACGCCGACCGGCTCACCGAGGGCGCGTCGAACGCCTTGCTGAAGGCCGTCGAGGAGCCGCCGGACCGCACGGTGTTCCTGCTCTGCGCGCCCTCCGACCACCCCGAGGACGTCTCGGTGACGATCCGTTCGCGCTGCCGCCTGGTGACGCTGCGGACGCCGCCGCCGGAGGCGATCGCCGACGTGCTGGCGCGCCGGGACGGCGTCGATCCGGAGCGGGCGCAGTGGGCGGCTTCCGTGTGCGGCGGCCACGTCGGCCGCGCGCGCCGGCTCGCGACCGACGAGGCCGCGCGGCAACGGCGGGCCACCGTGCTGCGGATCCCGCTCGGCCTCCGCCGGGCCGGCGACGTCTTCACCTGCGCCGACCAGCTGATCAGCGCGGCCGAAGCCGACGCGGGCGAAGCGAGCAAGGGCCGCGACGAGAACGAGCGCAACGAGCTGCGGACCGCGATGGGTGGCGACGGCATCGGCAAGGGCGTCGCCGGCGCCAAGCGGGCCGCCGAAGCCGCCGTCAAGCAGCTCGAGAAGAAGCAGAAGTCCCGCGCCACCCGGACCACGCGTGACACGCTCGACCTGGCGCTGGTCGACCTCGCCGGGTTCTACCGCGACGTCCTCGTGACGGCGACCCGCTCCGGCGCGACGCTCAACCACCCGGACCACGCCGACCAGATCGCCGAAGCGGCTTCGGCGTGGACGCTGGAGTCGACGCTTCGCCGTCTCGAAGCGGTGCTGGAGTGCCGCGAGGCGATCGACCTGAACGTGAAGCCGCGCATCGCCGTCGAGGCGATGGTCACCACGCTTCGCCAAGGCTGAACCCGAAGAAACCCGTCAGGAGCGAGACTCCTGACGGGTTCCTTCACCTCCCCCGGGGCGACTGCTTCACTCGCGCGGACGCGGTGACGGCTTGAACGGCTTCTCCTCGATGGCGATGGCCAGCGGGCGCCGCCGCCCGCCCGGTATCGCGGCCACCATGACCACGCCGAGCAGCAGCATCGCGGTACCCGTCCAGAACAGCGGCACGGTGTCGTACGCGCCGCCGGTGTAGGCGAGGTTCTTCACCGGCCCCTTCGGCGCCTGGCCGCCCGCGGGCGGCGTCGACGCGGTCCCGCAGACCACGCCGCCGGTCGGCGCGTAGGCCCGGGCGACCTGCTCGCCGAGCGACAGCTGGGCCAGCGACGACGGCAGGTTCTTCGCCTGGTCGTCCGGCAGCAGGCTCTTGAGCTTGGTCGTCGGCAGCAGCTGCAGGTCGAACATCCGCGCCGACGCGCCCAGCTGGTAGCCCTTGAACGGCGTGGTCATCTGCGCGGACTTCTGGTCGAGCCCGGCGATGCTCAGCCGCAGCACGCCGAGGTCGAGCACGGTGCCCGCGGTGGTGCCGACCTGCTGGACCGGACCTTCGAGCGGGGCCAGCAGACCGCCGACCACGGGCAAGTCCTTCAGCTTGCCGAACTGGTCGCTCAGCGGTTTCAGCGGCAGCCCGATCGGGATGTCCTTGGTCGGGTGCGCGGCGTCCAGCGTGTACAGCACCTTGCCGCCGGCCTCGATGGTCAGCACCGGCGCGGTGTATTCGACCTTGGACGTCTTGGCGTCGCCGGTGGACGTGACCTTCAAAGTCGGCTGGCTGGCCACCTTGACGCTCAGCGCCAGCGGCGTGCCCTTGAGGATCTCGATGTTCGCGGCCTGCAGCGTCGACGTCGACTGCACGGCCTTGTTCTTCGAGCCGGGAAGGTCGACGAGCTTCACCTGCGACCGCGACGACAGCGTGTTGGGCAGGCTCAGCAGCGAGCCGGTGCCGTCGGCCGCGGTCTGCCCGCCGCCCTGCAGCAGGCCGCCGAGGCTCTGCAGGCCTTTGGTGAGGTCGAACCCGCTCGCCAGCGAGCTGGGATCGAGCTTCGGCTTCAACGCGTCCAAACCCAGGTTCGGCATCGACGGCACGACGTTCAGCAGCGACAGACTGGCCACCGACGTGCTGGCATCGGCGATGGTGTCGACGCACGGGCCGAGCGCCGGGCTCCACCGCGCGTGCGCGCTCCCGTTGAGCAGCCCGATGTTGAGCAGCGGGTTCGACGGAGCGTTGAGCCCACCGCTGATCGGCTGCGGATTGTCCGGCAACGCGGTCTGCACGACACTGCCCGGCGTCTGGGGCGCGTTCCCGCCCACCGACAGCCCGAACGGCGACGCCTGCGCGATCGCCTTCTCGTAGCTCAGGAAGGCGTCGGAGTTCGCCGAGGCGCTCGACAGGCCCATCCCGGCCTCGAGCGCCGACTGCTTCGGCAGCGTCTGCCCGAACCCCGGCAGGATCGTGCTCGTCGGCACGGCGTTGGGCAGCAACCGGATGATGCCGAGCGCGGTCCCCGCATCCCCGACGGCCTGCCCGAGCGGCTGCGGCCCGATCGGCGCCGAGATCGGCGCCTGCCCAGGATTCGCCGGCTGCGGGATCGGCGTCGTCGGATAGACCGGGTCGGCCTGCGCGGGCGCGGCGCCGAACAGGAGCAACGCCGCGGCCGCCGGCAGGGCCACCGAACGGGGCAGTCTTCGCCGCATGTGCCAGAGCCTCCAGAGAGATCGACCGAGGAGTGGGACCGACGTCATAGGGCCCTAACGACGGTCCCCCCGGAAAGTGACGCGGACAGCCTCCGCTACACTTGTCTCCGTCAACGGCGCGAGCCGGAGACATGCCGCCTTAGCTCAGTCGGCCAGAGCGATTCACTCGTAATGAATAGGTCAGGGGTTCGATTCCCCTAGGCGGCTCCCAGGTCAGGCCCCATCCGAGACACTTCGGATGGGGCCTGACTCGTCTGGTGGGTGCCTAAGTGGGTGACTAAGACGCCTGTGCCCGACCAGCGGTCAAATGCCGCGCGAAGCTCGGCCAACGACGCGCGGCCTTCCGTCTCGTTCATACGGGCGGTCGCCTTGACCGTGCTGGCCGTGCGGTGATGCTCGCGCGGCAGGCGGTGACTTCGGGGCATGACCCGGCGTCTGCTCTTGCGGAGTTGGCTGCCGCCGTTGAAGGGCTGTCCGACGAGAAGTCGGTGTCTCCGTTGTCGACGCGCCGGATGTCGCTGATGCGCCCAGTCCAGAGGAATCCGTCACGAAAGATGTCACGGAAGTTGTCTCGCCTGGGTCCGGCTCGCGCTCCCGGGGCCGGACCCGGCCGACACTGGTCGAAGAGTTTCGCAACGGGAGCTACCGCACGGCGTGAGGGTTCCCTCGCCGCAGCCGCCCGCGATCGGCGCGATGGCCTCCCGTCAGCGGGAGGTGCTCATCAGCCGGCTGACCAACGCGCGGCGGTTGCGGACGCCGGTCTTGTCGAAGACCGCCTTGAGGTGGTCCTGGACGGTGTACTGCGAAATGTACAGTGCTTCGGAGATCGCTCGCGTCGAGAGCCCACGAAGCACCTGAGTGGCTATCTCTGCTTCGCGCGCTGTCAGCCCATACGCGGCGAGGACGAGCGGAGCGTCGGCCTCGACCGGCTCGAGGACGACGGCTATCTGGTCAGTCCCGCGTAGCGGTCAGTCCCGCGTAGCCGCGAAGCGTGCACCGCGAGCCAGGCGCCGGTACGCGTGCGTACGCGGACACTCGGCAGCACACCGGCCGCGCTCGACCTCAGCGCCGAGGCGACCCCCCGCAGCGGCACCGGGACCGTCTCGACCCCGCCGAGCTGGTCGAGGAACTGCTCGGCCTGCGGCGTCGCGGCAAGCAGCGTCAGATCTTCGGCCAGGAGGACGACGCCGGGCCCGCTCGGCGCCGGTGCCGTCGCGGCCGTCAGGAGGACGGACTGGCGCAGCGCGTGGGCGAGGTGCGGGCCGATCTTCGCGACGAGCTCGGCCTCGTCCTCGGTGAAGCCGAGCCGGTGGTCTTCGCGGTGCAGGCAGAGGTAACCCCAGCAGTCGCCGCCGACGACGAGCGCGGCCCGCAACTCGTCACCGAGGCCGAGCGGCCGCATGATCTCGCGATAGCGCGGGCTGGCCGACCGTTCGAGGTGGGTGGCGTGGTCCAGGGACCCGACGTGCGGGGATGCCATGGCCAGCGCGGCGAAGTGGTTGACGTCAGTGCCGCCGAACTCGTTGTCCAGGAACTGCTGGGACACCGCGGCCAGCGGCTCGTCGACGGCAACCCCGCTGAAGAGGAGCGTCCGCGGGTCGGCGGTGGCGACGAAGGCGGTGTCGACCGGCATCACGCGGTTCAACGACCGAAGCACCCGCGTGCGCACGGCATCGAGGTCGAGCCCGGCCTGACAGAGCCGCTCGACCTCCTGTTCCACCCCCTGCATGCGTTCTCGCCTGCGCATATCACCCAGTGTCACCCCGGACCGGCGCAAAAGGGAATCCCACGTTGCTGGGATGGGCGCCGACCGCGGTCCACCGCACGCTGAGCCGCATGGATACCAAGCAGATCGTCACCGACTTCATCCAGGACCTGTTCACGAAGGGCGACCTCACGGCCGTCGACCGCTACCTCGACCCCGGGTTCGTCAACCACGACGCCCCGTTCCCCGGCGCTCCGGAAGGCCCGGAGGGGATGCGGGTCGCGGCCGCGATGTTCCGCGAGGCGCTGCCGGACTGGCATTCCGACCTGATCCGGCTGGTCGCGGAGGGCGACATCGTCGTCGAGCACTTCGTCGCGAGCGGCACGCACCGGGGTGAGCTGATGGGCGTGCCCGGCACCGGGACCACGGTCACGCTCGACGGGATCAACATCTTCCGGGTGCGCGACGGCCAGATCACCGAGCGCTGGGGCAGGCTGGACGACCTGTCACTGCTGCGCCAGCTCGGCATCGTCCGCGACTGACCGGGCCCGCTGCGTCAGCCGACAGGCCCGAGGTGTGCGACGTGCCCGACAATTTCTGGTGATCGTCATGGACCGGATCGTGGCCCGAACTCGGGTGCGACGGAGCGCTCCGAGCAATCTCGGTCCCCGCGAATACCTGCAAAGAACCTGGTAGACAACCTTATCGGTCCAGTACTGAGTTCTCGTAATGAATAGGTCGGGGGGTTCGATTCCCCCAGGCGGCTCCACCACCTGACCAGGGACTTTCCGAACTTCGGAGAGTCCCTGGCTGCTTTCTGTATAGCCGACCCGGGTGAAGCTCACCAGCGGGTCACTCAGGGTGAAGGTCTACGCCGGCCGTCGCTTAAGAACCCCGTAGGGCCCTCGCGGCAAGGTAAGGGGGCCCTTGCGCGCGAGAGCCGCTACGGTGGTCGACGACGCTGGCCTCTGGAGCCGCGAAGCAGTTCGAGTAACCGGATCGCATGCCTGCGACCTGGCTCGTCTGCTCTCAAGGACCAGACGATCACGATCAACTGCGTCACGTACCGGACAACCAGTGCCGCCCCCGCAATCCCGCTGATCTGAACAATTTCACTGGTCATCGACGTGATTTCCTCGCTCTCGGGGCCTGCCCTGTTCATCTAGCGGGCCGAGGCCGCGTGCGGCCCGAGCCCGGTAGACCCCTAGCTCAGGGAATCCGCGAGAGCTGAAGTTGTTCAGTGTGGAGTTGTAGGTACGACAAGCATGTCCCTGCCAGGGCAAGAGGCGCAAGCGACCATGGCGGGCACGCCGGTGGCCGCGCAGCTCGTCGACCGCCTTGGCGACGTCGTCCCCGGATGACTTCCCCCAGGTGCGCCGTTGTCGTAACCTCACCAGACCGGTGTACCGACATCACCATGGGGGAATGTGATGCTGCGTAAACGAGTGCTGTCCGCCGTCTTCGCCGGAGTGTTCGCGGCTCTGTCGCTGGTCGCGACGCCGGCCGTGGCGAGCGCCGAGGCCACGGAAGCCGCGGTGCAAGCCAGCCTTGACCAGGAACTGGCGAAGCGTGCGGCGATTTCGCCGGCCGCCGTAAGCGTCTGCTACGCGGTACACGTGGCCGACGCTGGGTGGCTGCCCGCCGTTTGCGATGCGGAGGAAGCCGGCATTCCTGCGCAGGGCAAGCGAATCGAGGCCATCAGGATCGGCGTGAACGGCGGTGGCGCAGGCGTCTGCTACGCACCGCACCTGCAGGACATCGGCTGGGTCGGCGAATCGTGCAACCTGCGGGAGGCCGGGACCACTGGCCAGTCCAGGCGGCTGGAGGCCCTCAGGATCCGCGGCGAAGGCACGCGCCTCTGCTACACCGCCACGGGCCAAGGCTACGAATACCAGGAACCGGTGTGCCAGAACGACGTCGTCGGCACCATCGGACAGTCCCGGTACATGAGCGGCATCGCGATCTGGATCGCCTGACCCCGGCGGCGCCGCGGTTCAGCGGAGCTTGCTGAAGAACTCCCGGACGTCGCCGATGAGCAGGTCTGGGGCCTCCATCGCGGCGAAGTGGCCGCCGCGGTCGAATTCGGACCAGTGGACGATGTCGTGTTCGCGCTCGAGGGTGCGGCGGATCGACACGTCCATGGGGAACACCGCTACCCCGGTCGGCACCGTGGAACGCGGGCTCGCGCCCCAGGCTCCGGCGTGCGCCGTCTCGTAGTAGCTGTTGGCCGAGGACCCCGCCGTACCCGTCAGCCAGTACAGCGTCACGTTGGTGAGCAACAGATCCCGGTCCACCGCGTCCTCGGGCAGCTCGGCGGCCGGATCGGTCCACTCCTTGAACTTCTCCACGATCCAGGCCAGCTGCCCGACCGGGGAGTCGTGCAGCCCGTGCGCCAGGGTCTGCGGCCGGGTGGTCTGCATCGCCACGTAGCCAAACTGCTCGGTCCTCATGTACTCCAGGTGCTTCAGGCGCGTCCGCTCGGCCTCGGTCAGCCCGGCCACGTCGTCCGGGATGCTGAACGCGGAAAGCCCGTTCGCGTGCACGCCGACGACCTTGCCGGGGTTGAGCCGGCCCAGTCCCGGGGCGATGACGGCGCCGGTGTCGCCGCCCTGTGCGCCGTAGCGGTGGTAGCCGAGCCGGTTCATCAGCTCGGCGTACGCCCTCGTGATCCGGTCGGTGTCCCAGCCGGCCTCGCCGGCCGGGCCGGAGAAGCCGCTGCCGGGGTTCGACGGGATCACCAGATGGAACGCGTCCGCGGGATCCCCGCCGTACGCCTTGGGGTCGGTCAGCGGGCCGATGATGTCCAGGAACTCCACGATCGAGCCGGGCCAGCCGTGGATCAGGATCAGCGGCAGCGCGTCCGGCTCCGGCGAGCGCACGTGCAGGAAGTGGATGTCCTGCCCGTCGATCTCGGTGGTGAACTGCGGATATTCGTTCAGCTTCCGTTCGTGGGCTCGCCAGTCGTAGCCGTCGCGCCAGTATTCGGCCAGCCCCTTGAGGTAACTCACCGGCACCCCGCGGCTCCAGCCGGCGCCGGGCAGGTCCGCGGCCCACCGGGTCCGCGCGAGCCGGTCGCGCAGGTCGTCCAGGTCGGCCTGGGGAACGTCGATGGTGAAGGGCCGGATCTCGCTGTCGTTCTGCATACCGGTAACTCTAGGAGCTGGTTAGGTCAAGTTCGGTCCTAAGCCGATGGCAGACTTCCGGACCATGTGGGAAACCTCGGCGCGGCTGCTGCGACTGCTCTCGCTCCTGCAGACCCGGCGCGACTGGTCCGGCGCCGAACTGGCCGAGCGGCTGGAGATCACGCCGCGCACCGTGCGCCGCGACATCGAGCGGCTGCGCGGCCTCGGCTATCCCGTGCTGGCCACCGCGGGCACCGCCGGCTACCGGCTGGCCGCGGGCGCGGACCTGCCGCCGCTGCTGCTCGACGACGACGAGGCCGTCGCGGTCGCGATGGGCCTGCGCACGGCAGCCGGCGGTTCGATCACCGGCATCGAGGAGACGTCGGTGCGCGCACTGGCCAAGCTCGAACAGGTGCTGCCGTCCCGGCTGCGCCACCGGATCAACGCCCTGCAGTCGGTGACGGTGCCGCTGGCCAACACCGGCCCGACCGCCGACCCGGACACTCTCACCGCCATCGCCGCCGCCTGCCGTGACTCGCTGCGCCTGCGTTTCGGCTACCGCGCCCACGACGGCACCGAAAGCGTCCGGACGACCGAGCCGCACCGGCTGGTGCACACGGGACGGCGCTGGTACCTCATCGGCTGGGACGTCGACCGCGAGGACTGGCGCACCTATCGCGTGGACCGGCTCGAACCGCGCACGCCCACCGGCCCCCGGTTCACCCCGCGCACCCCGCCGGACCCCGATCTCGGCGGCTACACCTCACGGGCGATCTCCACCTCGGCCTACCGCTACCAGGCCCGGTTCACCCTGCACGTCAGCGCCGAGACCGCGGCGGAGCGCATCGCGCCCACCACCGGAGCGCTCGAGCCGATCGACGAGCACAGCTGCACCCTGCGAGCCGGGTCCGACTCCCTGGACGAGCTGGCCATCTACGTGGCGGGCAAGGGGTTCGGCTTCCGGGTCCACGAACCCCCGGAGCTGGTCGAGCACGTCAGAACGCTGGCCGCCCGGCTCGCCGATGCGACGGATGCCGACCAGAATCACTCGTAAGGGTCAAGATTCGGACGACGAAGGCCGCCTCCTCGCGGAGGCGGCCTTCGTCGTGGGTCGCTACTTCGGCGGGGTTACCTTCACCACGGTGGCTTTGGCGTCGCCCCGGGGAGTGCGGTAGGTGATCTCGTCGCCGGCCTTCCTGCCGACCAGCGCCAGGCCCAGGGGGCTGTCCGAGGTGATCGCGTCCGCGTCTTCGCCCGGGACCGTCACCACTTGGAACGTCTCTTCGTCGCCGTCCGAGAAGCGCAGTGTGACGATCGTGCCGTCCGGGAGCTGCGAGTTGCCGTAACCGCCGTGTTCCATCTTCGCGGCCAGCTCGGCGATCTGGCGGTCCAGCCGGGCGGCCGATTCCGCCCGGTCGATCACGTCCGCCTGGTCCGCCGCGTCCCCGGTGCGTTCCTGCTCGCCGGGTTGCGGCGCGAGGGCTTCCCGTTGTGCGCGCAGGTTCGCGATTTCCTTCTCCAGCTGGCTGCGCGCAGCCGGGCTGAGCCCCTTGTCCCCTGAGATCACCATGCGCGCATTGTCCGCTGCGCGGACCGGGGTGGCCAATCCGGTTTTTCACCCGGAGGCCACCCGCAGGACGTCTGCCCTAGGATTCGGGGCTGCCGTCCAGGAAGAAGGTAACGGAAATCACCGTGAGCGCAGTCCCCGGTCGCAGCGAGCGGCTCTCTCCCAACCAGCTCGCCAAGCAGGAGCAGATCGTCGAAGCCGCCCGCGTCGTGCTCGCGCGCGACGGGCTCGCCGGGTGCACCGTCCGGGCGATCGCGGACGCCGGCCCGCTCACCAAGAGCGCGATCCACTACTACTTCGCCGACATCGACGTCCTCATCGACCGGGCGATGGCCGCCCACATCACCGCCTTCGCCGCCGGGCTGCGCGAAGTCGCCGCGCAGCACGACGAGCCGCGCGAGCGGCTGTTCGCCGTCCTCGAGGAGTACCTGCGCGTCTTCGCCGCGAACCCGAACGACGCCTTCCTCTGGTTCGAGTACTGGATCGCGGCCGGGCGGGCGCAGCACCCGCAGGCCATCGACGCGATGCTCACGTCACTCACGGAACTGCTCGCCGAGCTCCTCGCCCCGCTCGACGTCGACGACCCGCGGGCGCGGGCCAGGGCGCTGCTGTCGTACCTGCTGGGCACGGTCGTCCAGCAGCGGGTGCGCCCGCGTCCGTTCGCCACGCTGCGTGCCGACATCGAGGCGCTCTGCTTCGCGAACTACGGCTAGCAACGCCCAATAGATCCGTACTGCTCCGGATTGTGTGGTCCGTCCGGCTCCGGCCAAGGTCGAGGGACCCCCGAGAGCAGGAGACGCGATGCGCACACGAATGTGCACAGCGGCGGCGGTGGCCGCCCTTCTGGTGTTCACCGTCGGCGGCCAGGCCGGCGCCGCACAGCCCGACGGACCGCAGGTGTACGAGGTGACCGGCACCGGCACCGCCCAGCAGCGCACCGAGGTCGCCCGGACCGGCGCCGACATCCTCGACACCGAAGGCGCGACGACCACGATCATCGCCGGCCCGGCCGAAGCGGCCCAGCTGCGCGCGCTCGGCTTCGGCGTCAAGGCGCTCGGCAAGGTGAACCGGCCGCAGGGCACCGCGACCGTCGAAGACTTCCCGGCCGGCTACACCGGCTACCACACCTACGCCGAGACACAGACCGAGCTGCAGAAGGCCGTCGCGAACTACCCGGCGCTCACGAAGCTCGGCAGCGCCGGCAGTTCGTACGAAGGCCGTGCCCTGTCGATGCTCAAGATCAGCGACAACGCCGGCACCGACGAGAACGAGCCCGAGGTCCTCTTCACCTGCAACCAGCACGCGCGCGAGCACCTCACCACCGAGATGTGCCTCCGCATCGTGCAGCGGCTGACCAGCGGGTACGCCACGGACAGCGCGATCAAGCGGCTCGTCGACAGCACCGAGATCTGGGTGATCCCGAGCGTCAACCCGGACGGCTCCGAGTACGACATCTCCGGCGGCACCTTCCACAGCTGGCGCAAGAACCGCCAGGGCAGCGGCACCGACCCCAACCGGAACTGGGGCTACAAGTGGGGTTGCTGCGGTGGCTCGTCGAGCTCGCCGTCCAGTGAGACCTACCGCGGCACGGCGGCGTTCTCGGCGCCCGAGACCCGGGCCGTCTCGAACTGGGTGAACTCGCGGGTGGTCGGCGGCGTCCAGCAGATCAAGACGCACATCGACTTCCACACCTACTCCGAGCTGGTGCTCTGGCCGTTCGGCTACACCTACGCCGACACCGCGCCGGGCCTGACCGCGGCCGAGGCGCAGAAGTTCCAGTCGCTCGGCAGGCAGATGGCCGCGACCAACGGCTACACGCCGCAGCAGTCCAGCGACCTCTACATCACCGACGGCAGCGTCAACGACTGGATGTGGGCGACGCACAAGATCTGGAGCTTCACCTTCGAGATGTACCCGAAGGGCAGCAACCCGGGCTTCTACCCGCGGGACACCCAGATCGTCCCGCAGACGACGCGCAACGACCAGGCCGTGGACATCATCATCAACGCGGCGATCACCGGCTGACACAGCGGGCGCGGTCTAGGGTGCGGGCATGCCTCTGTTCTCGTTCGAAGGGCTCAGCCCGCAGGTCCATCCGGACGCCTGGATCGCGCCCACCGCCACCCTCATCGGCGACGTCGTCGTCGAGAAGGACGCCTCGGTCTGGTTCGGCGCGGTGATCCGGGCCGACTTCGGCCGGATCGTCATCCGGGAGGGCGCCAACATCCAGGACAACTCGGTGATCCACGTCAACGACGGCGTCTGCGAAGTCGGCAAGAACGTCACCGTGGGCCACCAGTGCCTGGTGCACGACTGCACGATCGGCGAGCAGGCGCTGATCGGCAACGGTTCGACGGTGCTCGACAAGGCGAAGATCGGCGCCCGGGCACTGGTCGCGGCCGGGGCGACGGTCACGCCGGCGACGGAGGTGCCGGAAGAGGTGATCGCGATGGGCAGCCCGGCCAAGAAGTTCGTGCCGCTGACCGATTCGGCGCGGATGTGGGTCGAGCACAACGCGGCGGTCTACCAGGAGCTGGCGCGCCGGCACCGGGCCGGGACCAAGGCGATCGATTGAGTTTGACTCTCCATTAACTGGAGACTTTACCTTCGGGCCATGGCTCCGAAGACGAAGAAGCAGACCCACCAGGTAACCCTCGAACTCGCCGCGGGCAACGCCCCGGTCGTCGACCTCGGCAAGATGCTGGGGCAGACCGGGGTGAACCTCGTCGAGATCAAGAAGGCCTACGACGCGGCGACGTCGGCCCAGCGCGGCGACATCGTGCCGGTGGTCGTCTCGGTGTTCGAGGACCGCTCGTTCGCGCTCCGGCTCAAGACGCCGCCGACGGCGTTCCTCATCAAGAAGGCGTTGGGGGACAAGGGATCCGCGCGCCCGGGGCACGAGGTCGCCGGCAAGCTGACGAAGGACCAGCTGCGCGGGATCGCCGAGCGCAAGCTGCCGGACCTGAACACCTCGGACCTCGAGGCGGCGATGCGCACGATCGCCGGCACGGCCCGGTCCATGGGTGTCGTGGTCGTGGACTGACGTGCGCAAGCACGCCGTCGTGCCGCCCTTCCACGCGCTGGACCCCGGACTCGGGGTGGCGGAACGGTTGCTGCGCCAGGGAAATCCGGAGCTGTGCGGAATCGCCGCGCAGCTGCCCGACGAACCGGCGGCCGCGCGTCGCCTCAACGCCGTGCTGGCGGAGGCCGGGGCGCGGCCGCGGCTCGTCGACACCGGCGCGGCGTGGCGGATCGTCTATGTGACGCCCCGCGCGGAGACCGGTGAACTGGCGGCGGGGGCGGCCGGGCTCGCGGAGCTCGTCACGGTCGGCGGCTGGCGGCGGGTGAAGCGCTGCGCGACCTGCGGGCGCCCGTTCTGCGACCGCACGTCGGGCGGCACCCGGAAGTGGTGCGCCGAACACCGTCGAGCCGCCCGCGCGGTGGACTAGGCTCTTCCCCGCAGCAGCGACTGGCGCCATCGAGGTGGAGCACCACCGGGAAGCGACGACGAGGCCGGCACCGCGCGCCTGGGTGAAGGCCACTCCAGAGCCGGAGTACGCCATGACACACCAGCCAGAACTGAATGCGCTCGCCACCACCGACTCCGCGATCGCCGGGCTCGTGGAGGGCGAAGCGAAGCGCCAGCACGACAAGATCCGCCTGATCGCTTCGGAGAACTACGTCTCGCAGGCCGTCCTCGAAGCGACCGGCACCGTGCTCACCAACAAGTACTCCGAGGGGTACGCGGGCAAGCGGTACTACGAGGGCCAGCAGTTCGTCGACCAGGTCGAGCAGCTCGCCATCGAGCGGGCGAAGGCCGTGTTCGGCGCCGACCACGCGAACGTCCAGCCGTACTCCGGTTCTCCGGCGAACCTGGCCGCGTACCTCGCCTTCGCGCAGCCGGGCGATTCGGTGCTCGGCATGGCGCTGCCGGACGGCGGTCACCTCACGCACGGCTGGAGCGTGTCCGCCACCGGCAAGTGGTTCACGCCCGTGCGGTACGGCGTGCGCAAGGAGACCGGCCGCGTCGACCTCGACCAGGTGCGCGACCTGGCCCGCCGGCACCGGCCCAAGCTGATCTTCGCCGGGGGCACGGCGATCCCGCGCACGATCGACTTCCCGGCGTTCGCCGAGATCGCCGCCGAGGTGGGCGCGGTGCTCGTCGCCGACATCGCGCACATCGCCGGGCTGATCGCGGGTGGCGCGCACCCGTCGCCGGTCGGGCACGCGCAGGTGATCACGACGACGACGCACAAGACCCTGCGTGGCCCGCGCGGCGCGATGATCCTCTCCGACGCCGAGCACGCGAAGGCGGTCGACAAGGCGGTGTTCCCCGGCCTGCAGGGCGGGCCGCACAACCACACGACGGCGGCGATCGCGGTCGCGCTGCACGAGGCGCAGCAGCCGTCGTTCAGCGAGTACGCGCACCGGATCGTCGCGAACGCCCGCGCGCTGGCCGACGCACTGCTGGCCTGCGGTTACGACCTCGTTTCCGGCGGCACCGACAACCACCTGCTGCTGATCGACCTGACGAACAAGGGGGTGGCGGGCAAGCCGGCCGCGCAGGCGCTGGACCGGGCGGGCATCGAGCTGAACTACAACACGGTGCCGTTCGACCCGCGCAAGCCGTTCGACCCGTCCGGCATCCGGCTCGGCACGCCCGCGATCACCACCCGCGGTCTCCGGCCGGAGCACCAGGTCCAGGTGGCGGAGTGGATCGACCGCACGATCACCGCGGCGGCCGCCGACGACGAGTCCGCGCTGGACACGATCGCCGCGGAGATCCGCGAGTTCCTGGCGCCGTTCCCGATCCCGGGCTACTCCGCCTGACGCAGGATTTCGACGGCCGCCGCGTGCAGTCCGGGCGCGGCGGCGAGGAAGCTGCCGGCCGACGGCGTCCACGGGGCGCCGTCGGCGGTGGTGACCACCGCCCCGGCTTCGCGCGCGATCAACGACGCGCCGACGAGGTTCGTCGCGTCGCGGCCGTACTGCCAGAAGAGGTCCAGCCGCCCCGCGGCGACGTCGGCGACCTGCCACGACGTCGGCCCGAGGTTCCGGACGGCGGCGACCTCCCCGAGTATGGCGGTGAGCGACCGTCCGGCCGCCTCGGCGACGCCAGGCTGCTTCGTGACGAATGGTGGCTGGCCGGCGGCCGCGGCGGCCGCGGTCAGGGAAGCCTTGCGTGACGGTTCGATGAGCGTCCCGTTCCGTCGCGCGCCTTCGCCTCTTCGCGCCGCGTAGGTCTCGCCGAGCCACGGCGAGTGCAGTACGGCCAGTTCCGCCTCGCCGTCGCGCACCAGCGTCACGCTGACGCAGTACTGCGGCAGGCCCTGGATGAACTGGACAGCGCCGTCGAGCGCGTCGACCACCCAGACCTCGCCGCCGGGCAGGTCCTCGAACTCGTCGACCCACCCCACGTCCGGCCGGATTCCGGTGAGCGCCGCGCGCAGGCTCGCGGACAGCGGGTCGTCGATCGCCGAGAAGGCCTCGGCGAATTCGCCGAGCGAGGTGGGCGGCCGCTCGGGCGCGCGGATACCGGTGGCCAGGGTTTCCACGATGTCGATCACGGATTTCAGCATGCGTCCAGGGTTACGCTCGGACGGCGCTGGCAGGTACTCCAGCGCTGAGAACTGAGCGAAAGTGGACTCAAGCATGCAGCTGATGACCGAGATCGAACAACGCGTCGTCTCGGCTTTGCAGGTCGACGGCCGCGCGGGGCCCGGCCGGATCGCCGAGGTGCTCGACCTCTCGCCGCGCACGGTCACCCGCGTCATCGCACGGCTGAAGGCCGACGGACGACTCAGCGTCATCTGTGTGCCCAACCCGGCGCACGGCTTGCGCGGCGCGCTGCTCCTGCGGGTGAAGGTGCTCCGCGGCCGGACGCCGGTCATTGCGGATGCCCTGGCCCAGCGCGCCGACGTCCTGTTCGTCGACATCCTGGCCGGCGGTGAGGAGATCAGCGCCATCGCGCTCGGCGGGATCGACGGCAGGCTCGTGCACGACGCGCTGCCGTCCACCGCCGCGGTCACCGAGTTGCGCGCGCACTCGATCCTCCACGTCTTCTCCGATGCGACGCAGTGGCGCACCGGCCTGCTCACCGACGACGAGGTCGCCGCGCTGACCCGGCCACCGTCCGTCGAGGACGTCACGCCGGACGAACTCGACCAGCGGCTGCTGGACCGCCTCGCCGCCGACGCCCGGCTCGGTCCCGGCGAGTTGGCCGCCGACCTGAAAGCGCCGGAGTCCACGGTGCGGCGGAGGCTCGATCGGCTCACCGCGGCCGGACGTGTCCGCACCTACGCGAACGTCGACGTCACGGCGCTCGGCCTGACCGTCGACGCCAACATCTGGATGACCGTGCCGCCCGGGCGCCTCGACGAGGTGGGGCGCGTGCTGGCGCGGCACCCGATGGTCCACGGCACCGTCGCCACGACTGGGGTCACGAACCTGATGGCCGCGGTCTGGTGCCATGACCTCACCGATCTCTATGCCTTCGTGACCGGCCTCGACGTCCCCTCCGCCGAGGTCACCGTGGTCGCCAGGGCGGTCAAGCGCGGAGGGAGACCGGGGTCACGGAAAACTTGATTGCACGGTACAAGCTTCCCGGGAATACTTGGCTGAGACAAGTAGTTGAGCGGTACAAGCAACTACGGCGCAGGCGCACCCGAGGGAGACCACCATGAGCGAGACCACCACGGCGGAAGGAGCAGCCGCGACGAACGGCCGACTGTCACACCGCCAGATCCTGACCATCCTGTCCGGGCTGATGCTCGGCATGTTCCTCGCCGCACTCGACCAGACCATCGTCTCGTCGTCGATGCGCACCATCGCCGACGAGCTGCACGGCCTCTCCCTGCAGGCCTGGGCGACCACGGCGTACCTCATCACCGCGACGCTCTCGACGCCGCTCTACGGCAAGCTGTCCGACCTCTACGGCCGCAAGCCCATGTACCTGACGGCGATCTCGCTGTTCCTGATCGGCTCGCTGGCCAGCGGCATGGCGACGTCGATGTACGAGCTCGCCGCGTTCCGCGCGTTCCAGGGCCTCGGCGCCGGTGGCCTGATGTCCCTCGCGCTGGCGATCATCACCGACATCACCGCGCCCCGTGAGCGCAGCAGGTACCAGGGCTACTTCATGGCGGTGTTCGGCATCTCGAGCGTCGCCGGCCCGGTCGTGGGCGGGTTCTTCGCCGGCATCGACACCTTCGCCGGCATCACCGGCTGGCGCTGGGTCTTCCTGGTCAACGTCCCGATCGCGCTGGCCGCGCTGGTCGTCGTGACGAAGGTGCTGAACATTCCGCACACCCGCGTCGACCAGAAGGTCGACTACTGGGGCGCCGTGGCGCTGGCTGTCGGCCTGGTGCCGCTGCTGATCGTCGCCGAACAGGGCCGCGAGTGGGGCTGGGGCTCGGCCGCTTCGGTCGCGATGTACGTGATCGGCGCGCTCGGGGTGAGCGTCTTCGTGTGGGTCGAACGCCGGATGGGCGACGCCGCCCTGCTGCCGCTGCGCCTGTTCAAGGCCCCCGTGTTCCGGATGGCCACGCTGGTCACCGTCGTGCAGGGCGCCGGGATGTTCGGCGCGATGATGTCGCTGCCGCTGTACCTGCAGATCGTCAAGGGCGCGACGCCGACCCAGGCCGGCCTGCAGATGCTCCCGCTGACGCTCGGCATCATGATCGCGAGCCTGGGCAGCGGCGTGGTGATCTCCCGGACCGGCCGGTACAAGATGTTCGCGGTGGCCGGGATCGGCCTGATGGCGGCGGCGCTGTTCGCGCTGGCGACGATCACCGTCGACACTTCGCTGGCGCTGGTCATGGTGATCGCCTTCGTGATCGGGCTCGGCCTCGGCGCCTCGATGCAGACGCTGGTGCTGGCCGCGACCAACGACGTCCGCCCGCAGGACACCGGCGTCGCCACCTCGGCAGCGACGTTCTTCCGCCAGATCGGCGGCACGGCGGGCACCGCGGTGTTCCTGTCGATCCTGTTCGGCACGGTCGGCGACCGGATCGCGGACGCGGTCCGCACGGCGATGACCACGCCGGCCTACGTGACGGCGCTGGCGCAGCACCCGGAGTTCGCACGGCAGATGCAGAGCGGCGTGGACGTCAACGACACGTCGTTCCTGTCCACCCTCGACCCGACGCTGGCCCGGCCGATCCTGCAGGGCTTCGCCGAGTCGATGAGCACGGTGTTCCTGGTCGGCGGGATCGTGCTGACCGCCGGCTTCGCGCTGGTGTGGTTCCTCAAGGAGAAGCCGCTGTCGGACAAGTCGGCGATGGAGCGGCGCGCGGAGGCCGAGGAGGACGCCGTCCCGGCGCTGGCCCTGGCGCACTGACCCGCCGAAACGCCGTGAAGGCCACCCTCAAGGTGGCCTTCACGGCTTTGGGGTCTCAGTGATGAGCCGCGCCGCCGTTGGCCTCCAGCTTGGCCAGGCGGTCGGTCTCGCGCTCGTACGACCGGGCGATCTCGGCCTCGGCCTCGGAACGGCCGACCCAGGACGAGCCTTCGACGCTCTTGCCGGGCTCCAGGTCCTTGTAGACCTCGAAGAAGTGCTGGATCTCCAGCTTGTGGAACTCGTTCAGGTGGTGGATGTCGCGCAGGTGCTCCAGGCGCGGGTCGGCGCTCGGGACCGCGAGGACCTTGTCGTCCGGGCCCTTCTCGTCGGTCATCCGGAACATGCCGATCGCGCGGCAGCGGATCAGGCAGCCCGGGAACGTCGGCTCCTGAACGAGGACGAGCACGTCGAGCGGGTCGCCGTCCTGGCCGAGGGTGTCGTCGATGAAGCCGTAGTCGGCGGGGTACTGCGTGGCCGTGAACAGGGTCCGGTCCAGTTTGATGCGGCCGGTCTTGTGGTCGACCTCGTACTTGTTGCGCTCCCCTTTGGGGATTTCGATCGTGACGTCGAACTCCACGGCGTCCTCGCTGCTTCTTTATAGATCCGGGCGTGCCCGCACGTCGCGGGCGGCAACCTTCATGACTGTCTTGACGTCTCCTAGTGTGGACTACGCCCTGCCTGGCGGTCGCACCGATGTCGGCCACCGGGCATGTGAGCTTGGCCCCTTCCGGGGCAGGTGAGAAGGAGTGGTGGGTGCCGGAAAACGACCAGCCGATGTGGCCTTCGTCGGACGAAGACCGCTCGTCGTCCGGGGCGCGGAAGACCACTCCGATGTCAGTGCCGGACCCGCCGGAAAGCGCCCCCGAGCGGCCGGGCGTGCCCAAGGTCACAGGCAGCGAGGCGCCGAAGGGATCGTGGTTCGCGCCGAACGTCGCGCCCGAGCCGGTCCCGGGACTCAACGCTCCGGCCGAGAAGCCCCCGCCCCCCGCCACCCCGGTCAAGCAGGACCTGGCCGACCGGCTCGGCAGCCGGTCGGAGAAGCCGGCGGAGAAGCCGGCCGAGCCGGCGCCGGCCGGGGAGAGCACCCAGTACATCGAGGTGGCGAAGCCGGCCGAGCAGCGGGACGACGACGGCACCCAGCACATGGCCCCGGTGCGGCCGGGCGAAGCCCCGTGGGTGCCGGTCGAGCGCGACGTCTGGCCCACCGGCCGGCCGGAGCGCGGCGAGGATCCCGCGCCGCGCGAGGAGCCGCGGCAAGCCGAGCCGCAGCAGTGGCGCGAAGAGCTGCGGTCGTGGCGTGACGAGCAGCTGAAGCGCGGGGAACCCCAGCGCCGCGAAGAACCCCAGGAGCCGCGTCGCGAACCCGGGCCCGACGCGCCGTGGTCACAGCGCATCGAGCTGCGGGAGAACCGCCTCGACGACCGTCCGGCCGAACCGGGCGACCGCCGTCCGGCGCTGCCGCCGGAGCCGCCGCGCGGGGTGGTGCCCTCGGCGTCCGCCGGGTCGCTGGCCCGGCCGATGCGGATCGAACCGGACGGACAGCGGTTCGACGCCGAGGCGACCGTCGGGATCGCGCGGCCCACCCAGTTCCCCGGCGTCTTCCAGCAACAGCCGCAGCCGCGGACCGAGCCGCCCGCCGAGCCGCCGTCACCGAACGTGGAGCCGCCGGCGGCCGCCGAGGAGCCGCCGAAGAAGCGCCGCAAGGGCAAGCTGATCGCGCTCGTCGCGGTCGTCCTGCTGGTGCTGGCCGGAGCCGGCGTGGCCGCGGCGACGCCGAAGGTGTCGAACCGGCTGGGCCTGCCGTGGGCACCGAACGCGCCGAAGGGCGACATGCCCGAGCCGGTCGCCGCCACGCGCACGCTGCAGGGACCGGCTACGTCCGGGGCGGCGCCGACCGCGGACGGCGTCAAGGCGGCGCTGGCCGCCGCGGCCGGGAACGGCGCGCTCGGCCAGCTCACCGCCAGCGTGGTCGACCCGGTGAGCGGCACCGTCCTGTGGGACCGCGGCTCGTCGACGCCGGTGACGCCCGCGTCGACGACGAAGGTGCTCACGGCCGCGGCCGCGCTGCTCTCGCTGGACCACAACCTGCGCCTGTCGACCAAGATCGTGCAGGGCGCGGACCCGGGCACGGTGATCCTGGTCGGCGGCGGCGACACGACGCTGACCAACCTGCCGCTGGGCACGGCGTCGCCGCTGTACCCGGGCGCCGCGCACGTCGACGACCTCGTCGCGCAGGTCAAGAAGGCCGCGCCGGGCGTGAAGAAGGTGCAGGTCGACCTGAGCCTGTTCAAGGGGGCGACGACCGCGCCGGGCTGGGAAGCGGGTGACGCGCCGTCGACGTACGCGACGCAGATGTCGCCCGTGATGGCCGACGGCGGTCGCATCAGCCCCAAGGACAACAACTCGCAGCGCGTGGGGAACGCGGGCAGTGCGCTCGCCTCGTCGATCGCGTCGAAGCTGGGGGCCTCGCCGGGTGGCCAGGCGACCGCGCCCAAGGGCGCGAAGGTGCTCGGCGAGGTCAAGTCGGCCCCGCTGACCGAGCTGGTGTCCGACCTGATGGTGCTGTCCGACGACGTCCTCGCCGAGGCGGTCGCCCGGCAGGTGGCGCTGGCGAACGGCCAGGAAGCGAGCTACGCGGGCGGCGCCGCGGCGACCATCAAGGTGCTGAAGGACAACGGCTTCGACGTCGCGGGCGTCCAGCTCTCCGACGGCAGCGGCATCTCCGGGCTGAACCGGATCCCGGCGCGGCTGCTGACCCAGCTCCTGGGCGCCGCGGCGGCGCCGGAGGGCAAGAACCCTGGCACGGCGAAGCTGCGCCCGGTGCTGGCCGGCCTCCCGGTGGCCGGCGGGTCGGGCACCCTCGCCGACAAGCGGTTCGACACACCGGCGTCGCAGGCCGGCCGCGGCTGGGTGCGGGCGAAGACCGGCACGCTGACCGCCGTGAACACCCTCGCCGGTCTGGTGCTCGACCAGGACGGCCGGGTGCTGGTGTTCGCGTTCATGTCCAACGGCTCGGACACCGAACCCGGCCGCGACGCCATCGACGCCCTGGCGACGAGCCTCCGCAAGTGCGGCTGCGCCTAGGACGTGCGGAAGTCGTGGCCGTAAAGCCGCCCGGGCCAGGTAGCGTCGGGAGGGTGAGTCAGGAAACCGAGACCCGGCCCATGGTCGACTGGGCGATCGCCGCGCAGACCGGCGCCCTGCTGGTGCGCGGCGGTCCGCAGGTCCCGCGCGAAACGGCCGAGGCCGCCGTCACCGATCTACGTGAGCTGACCGTCGAGGCCGAGGCGCACGTGCGGCAGCTGACGAACCTGGGTCTCGACCTGCCGTTGCTGCCCGGCGAAGTCGTCGACCGCCCGGGCTGGGTGCGTTCCGCCGCGGCCGGGCTGGACGCGCTGACCGGGCGGGCGCTGCCACAGCAGGGCGGGCCGTTCGGGCCGATCCTGGCCGGCGGCGCCGGCGTGCAGACCGGGCTGGTGCTCGCGTTCCTGGCCAGCCGCGTGCTCGGCCAGTACGACCCCTTCGGCGGTCCCGAGCGCGCCGGTCAGCTGCTGCTCGTCGCGCCGAACGTCGTCGCCGCCGAGCAGGCGATGGACGTTCCCGGGCACGACTTCCGGCTCTGGGTCTGCCTGCACGAGTGCACCCACCGGCTCCAGTTCACCGCGGTCACGTGGCTGCGCGACTACTTCGCCGACGAGGTCGAGCGGCTCGTCTCCGGGCTCACCAGTGGCGGCCTCGGCGGCACCGACAGCCTGGCCGACCTGGTCGGCAAGCTGCCCGAAGCGATCAAGCAAGGGCCCAAGCTGAACCTCGTCGAGCTGTTCCAGTCGCCGAAGGAACGCGCGGTGTTCGACCGGCTGCTGGCGCTCTCGACGCTCCTGGAAGGCCACGCCGACTACGTGATGGACGCCGTCGGCCCGCAGGTGGTGCCGAGCGTCGACACGATCCGCGCGCGGTTCACCGCCCGGCGCAAGGGCGGCGGCGTCTTCGACCGGCTGCTGCGCGCGTTGCTCGGCGTCGACGCGAAGATCCGTCAGTACGAAGAAGGCGCGAAGTTCACGAAGCACGTCGTGGACGCGGTCGGCATGGCGGGCTTCAACGCCGTCTGGCGGTCGCCGAACACCCTGCCGTCGCGCGCCGAGATCTCCGACCCGGCCGCGTGGGTCCGGCGCCTGCACGGATGACCGGGCCGGCGGTCGCGGCCGTCCGCCGGGCCGTCCGCGCCTTCTTGGAGACGGTCGAAGCGCCCCCCGAGCTGTGCGTCGCGGTTTCCGGCGGCGCCGACTCCCTCGCACTGGCCGAGGCCGCCGCGCACGTCGGGCACCGCCGCGGGCACCGCGTCCGGGCGCTGGTCGTCGACCACGGCCTCCAGGACGGCTCGGCGAAGATCGCGCGCGACGCCGCCGCCGCGGCGAAGTCCCTCGGCGCCGACGAAGCCGAGGTGCGCCGCGTCGACGTCACCGGTCCCGGCGGCCCGGAAGCCGCCGCCCGCAAGGCTCGCTACCGCGCGCTGGCCGGGCACGACCTCGTGCTGCTCGGCCACACCCTCGACGACCAGGCCGAAACGGTCCTGCTCGGGCTGGGCCGCGGCTCGGGCCCGCGCAGTGTCGCCGGGATGCGGCCGCACGACCCGCCATGGGGCCGCCCGCTGCTCGAGGTCACGCGGGCCACCACCCGGCAGGCGTGCGCCGAACTCGGCGTCGAGCACTGGGACGACCCGCACAACGCCGAGCCGCGCTTCACCCGGGTCCGGCTGCGCGCCGAAGTCCTGCCACTCCTGGAGGACGTCCTCAACGGCGGTGTGGCCGCCGCACTCGCCCGTACGGCCGCGCAACTGCGGGAGGACAACGAGGCGTTGGACACAGTGGCGGACTCGATCTTCACCCGTGCAGGCGGCCTCGAGGGACTGGATGTCGCCGTGCTCGCGGCCGAACCCGCGGCACTGCGCCGGCGGGTTCTTCGCAGGTGGCTGCTGCAATCGGGTGTGCGCGAGCTCACCGACGCGCACCTCCGCGCGGTCGACGCGCTCGTCGCCCGGTGGCGTGGGCAGGGCGGCGTCTGGCTGCCGGGCAACTTGGAGGCGAGCCGGTGCCATGGCAGGCTCTGCCTCACCTCCCACCCCACCACGCGAGGAGAATGACCCGTGTACGAGGGCGAAATCGCCTCCGTGCTCGTCACCGAGCAGCAGATCAAGGACAAGATCACGGAGCTGTCGGCGCAGATCGCCGCCGACTATCCGGCCAACGGGCAGGGTGAACTCCTGCTGGTGGGTGTCCTGAAGGGCGCGGTCATGTTCATGACCGACTTCGCCCGCGCGCTGCCGCTGCCGACGCAGCTGGAATTCATGGCCGTCTCTTCGTACGGGTCGGCGACGTCGTCGTCCGGCGTCGTGCGCATCCTCAAGGATCTCGACCGCGACATCGCCGGCCGGGACGTGCTGATCGTCGAGGACATCGTCGACTCCGGCCTGACGCTGTCGTGGCTGCTGAAGAACCTCGCGAGCCGCAACCCCGCGTCGCTCGAGGTGGTTTCGCTGCTGCGCAAGCCGGAGGCGGTCAAGGTGGACGTCCCGGTGAAGTACATCGGCTTCGACATCCCCAACGAGTTCGTCGTCGGCTACGGCCTCGACTACGCCGAGCGGTACCGGGACCTGCCCTACATCGGCACCTTGGACCCGAAGGTCTACACGTCCTAGTTCAGGCTTTCCGGGGGCTCCGGGTGGCGGAGCCCCCGGCCCGGGGCGGAGCCCCGGTTGTCACCGACCGTTCACCGCAACTACCGGATTTGCGGAACCCCGGCTCGGCCGATCGCGTCATAGGCTCTGATCACGTGCGTTAACCTATGCGAAGACCAGTCGTGCCCGCGGTGACCGGGTCGGGGGAACGGGAGAGAGCTCAGATGGGGAACAGCAGCGCTGCCGACGCGAACGCCTTCAAAGCCGCGGCAGCGGCGGGTCAGGTCGGAATCGACCCCGACGCCGCGCAGACCGTGCTGAACAAGATCCGGACCGGCAAGGACGCGGTCGAAGCCCTGCTCAACGGCGCGGGCACGCTCGCTCAGCCGCCGAAGCTGGGCGACAACCCGGTCGGCCATGCGATCGCCGAGAAGTTCGTCCAGCGCGCGGACGGCGGGGGCGACTCCTACGCCGCCGCGCTGCAGAACCTGCTCGACCAGTACTCCGCCGCCGAGGAGGGCATCGTCACGGCGATGTCCCGGTACCACGAGATCGACCAGGCCGCGGCCGAACCGTTCCGTAACGCCTGAGTCCAAGGGGGAACTCGTAGTCATGGCTCCGAACAACACCGACCAGCCGTCGACCGGTGACCCGGGCTCGCTGGTGCCGCTGGGTGACAACTCGGCGTCGCAGGACATCGTCGCCAACGCCCGTGACCGTTCCGACGGCTTCGACATCGGCGACGACCGCGCGATCACCGACCCGCCGAACTGGAACGCGCAGAGCAGCAAAACGCTGTTCAAAAGCGCGACCCAGAACAACTTCCCCGAGACGGCGACCGCGGCCGGGCACGCCTGGGCGCACCACGGCAACGAGCTGAAGCAGGCGTCCGACCACCTGTACAACGCGATCGCCGAGCTGGGCAACGCCTGGGTCGGCCAGGGCGCCGCGGGCGCGCAGGGCGCGCTCGTGGCCATCGCCAACTCCGGGTCGCAGGCCTCCGAGGCCGCCCACACGATGTCCGACCGCCTCGCCCGGCAGCGCGATGCGGCCGAACAGGTCAAGAAGATGCCGCCGGCCCTGGACTACGACCCGAAGCAGAGTATGGCGGCGTTGCTGGCGGGTGGCCCGGCGGCGCTGAACAACGACCTGAAGGTGCAGCAGGACGCGGCCGACGACGTCAAGGCGCAGCAGGTCGCGATGTTCAACGCCTACACGCAGGCCATGAGCGAGGTCGACAGCACGACCCCGAGCTTCGGCCCGGAATCGCTCGGCATGAAGCCGACCGGTTCGCACAACTCCGTCTCGTTCAACTCGGTCGGCAGTGTCGGCAGCGCCGGACCGGTGCAGGGGCTGCCCGGCGGCGGGGCCGACGCGATCTTCGCCTCCGGCGGCGCCGGCTTCGGCGGCCATGGCGGCGCGCTCGGCGCCCAGCACGCGGGCGTCGGCCCGAACGCGGCCCACGGCGCCGCGGGCTTCGGCCACGACGCGGGCGTACTCGGCGGTGACGCGCCCGGCGGCGGCCCGGTCACCGGCGCCGGCACCGCGACCGGCGCGGGGCACGTCGCCCCCGGTGGCGCGCAGTCCGGCGGCAACCCGCTCAGCAAGATCGGGATGGGTCTCGGCCTCGGTGGCGTCGCCGGCGGCCTCGGGGCGCTGGCCTCGCGGGCGCTGGGCGCGGGCAACCGGTCCGGCTCGAAGGCCGACAACGACACGAGCCTGGCGTCGGCCGACGGCCAGGCGCAGAGCGCCGCGTCGGCGCAGGCGCCGCAGCAGGGCGTCGTCTCGTCGGCGGGCACCATCGGCGGCCAGACCCCGCCGCCGCCGAACATGGGCGGGATGGGCGGCATGGCCCCGCAGGGCGCTCGGCCGGAGCAGGACGAGGAGCACACGCACGCGTCGTTCCTCATCGAGGCGGACCCGGACGAGGCCTTCGGCGCGAACCAGGCGACCCCGCCGCCGGTCATCGGCGCGTGGTCCGAGGACGACGAAGCCCGCTGACCCACAGCCGGGCGCGCGCCGCGCGCGCCCGGCTCGTCCTTTCCTGGGGGTGGCTCGATGCCGACCGCTGAGCTGCTCACCCCGGTCGAGGTGGACTTCCTGTGGGAGTCCGCCGGGCTGGGCGAGCTGCCGTACCCGCTGCGCGTCCGTTCGCACGGCGCGACCGTCGACGAGCGGGCGATGCTGCGTCAGCGCACGTTGGAGGGGCTCGCCGCACGTGGGCTCGCCGACGGCCGTGGCCGGCCCGAACCGCACGTCGAGGACTACTTCGGGGTGCTGGCCGCTCCCGAGCTGAGCCTGGACGCCGTCCAGCTGATCGCCCCGGACGCCGAGCCGCTGCTCTCGATCGCCGGCGTGCTGGGCGGCCTGGGGTTGCTGGCCGTGCAGGACACCCGCGGCCTGCACCTGCAGCCGTGCCCGCCGGACGGGCTCGCCAGCGCGATCGTCTCGCTGCTGCCGGGTGCCCCGCGCGGCACCGAGAAGTCGATCACGGTGCCGCTGGAGCAGCTGGCCGGCGCGCACGGCGCCGACTTCATGCGGCGCCGTGGCAACGGCGACGACCGCGCCGGCGCGGACGACGAGCGCAAGGCCCTCGCCCGGCTGTACGCCCAGCCGCGGCTGCGCGGCGGCCAGATCGCCGCCAACGCCCGCGCCCGGATGGGCGGGCGCACCCGCACGCCGGTGCTGAGCTGGTTCGACACCGAGACCGGTCGCTACTTCACCCAGGCGACGCGCGGCCGCGACGGCCGGGAGTGGATCACGATCGCCCCCGCCGACGCCGCGACGCTGCGCCACCGCCTCGGGGAGATGCTCGCGGGAGCCGCGGCGACCAGCAAGGTCTGACCGCCGGGGAGGATCGGTCCGGGTTCTTCGGACGTGCTCTACCGGCAACCGGGAACGACTCGTTTTGTCGGTGGTGCGTATTACGCTGAGCAAGAGTCCGATCCGGGAGAGTGATGATGCAAGAGTTCTTCTCACCGCTCGCGTTCGACTTCCTGTGGGAGTCGGCGCAGGCCGGGGAGCTGCCGTACCCGCTGCGGATCCGGTCGCACGGCGCGACCGAGAACGAGCGCGTCTCGCTGCGCCACCGCGCCGACGTCGAACTGAAGGCGCGGGGCATCCGGGAACCGCGCGGCAGGCTGGCGCCGCCGATCGAGGACGCGCTGCAACTGCTGGCCTTCGCCCCGCTGACCATCGACGCGCTGCACATCCCGCAGTTCGAGGCCCCCACCGTCGGCGTGCTCGCGGCGGCCGACGGCACCAAGGGCGTGCTCGCGATCCAGGACGCCGACGGCATCTGGCTGCGGGACGTCCCGCCGGACGCCCTGGTCTCCGCCGTCATCGGGGTGCTGCCGGCCGGGCCGCGCGGCAGCGAGGCGTCGGTCACACTCCCGCTGGACGAGGCGCTGCGCACCGCGCCGATCCGCGTCCCGGTGCCGTCGGCGCCGGGTGCGGAAGAAGACACCGGCAGGCGCCGCGGGAAGGCCGCGCCGTCGCGGCGGGCGCCGTTGAGCGAACGCGCCACGGCCGACCCGCGCGAGGCGTACGGCCGTATCGCCGGGCAGCCCCGGCTGCGGGGCGGTCAGCTGGCAGCGAACAGCCGTTCGCAGGTCGGGGCCAAGCAACGGTCCCGCGTGCTGGCCTGGTTCGACACCGCGACCGGGCGCTACCTGAGCCTCTCCCGCGCAGGTAGCGACGGCCGCGAGTGGGTCACCCTGGCCCCCGCCGACCAGAAGACGTTGCGGACGAGGCTGGGCGAGATGGTGAGCAGCGTGTCAGACGGCAGGCGTTAGCGTGACCGGCGACACCGGCCGGGAACCCGGGCGCGGTATCGCCCGTTGACCTGCGAGAGGCTCACAGGGGATGAACGCGGCAGCGGACGGTACCCTGGTGAGAACCGGTGCTCAGGCACCACGAGTTGTCAAGATCGTGATGGCGGGTATCACAGGAGCCGCCCAACCAGGGAGGGTCGAGGCCACCAGGGCCGAGTCGTATGAACCGGAAGAGCGTGCTCAGGAACCCACTGCTGTGGATCGTCGCGGGGTTGCTGGCGTTGTTCGCGTACAACACGATCTTCGACAGTGATCGTGGGTACACCCAGGCACCCATCTCGGTGGCGAACTCCCAGATCACCTCGAACAACGTCAAGGAAGCCAGCCTCGAGGACAAGGAGCAGCAGGTCAAGCTGCTGCTGGCGAAGCCCATCGACGTCGACGGGCAGCAGGTCACCCAGATCATTTCGCAGTACCCGGCCAACGCGTCGCTGGAAATCTACGACAAGCTGCTGGCCGCGAAGAACGGCGACGGCGGCCCCAAGTTCACCACCAAGGTGACCCAGCAGGGCGTGCTGACCCAGATCCTCATCTTCGCCATCCCGCTGGCCCTCGTCCTGGGCCTGCTGATGTGGATGATGAACAACGCGCAGGGCGGCGGCAACCGCGTCCTCAACTTCGGCAAGTCCAAGGCCAAGCAGCTGAACAAGGACATGCCCAAGACGACCTTCGGGGACGTCGCGGGTGCCGACGAGGCCGTCGAAGAGCTGTACGAGATCAAGGACTTCCTGCAGAACCCGGCGCGCTACCAGGCGCTCGGCGCGAAGATCCCGAAGGGCGTGCTGCTCTACGGGCCGCCCGGTACCGGCAAGACGCTGCTCGCGCGGGCTGTCGCGGGCGAGGCGGGCGTGCCGTTCTACACGATCTCCGGCTCGGACTTCGTCGAGATGTTCGTCGGTGTCGGCGCGTCTCGTGTGCGTGACCTGTTCGAACAGGCCAAGCAGAACGCGCCCTGCATCATCTTCGTCGACGAGATCGACGCGGTCGGCCGCCAGCGCGGCGCCGGCCTCGGCGGCGGACACGACGAGCGCGAGCAGACCCTGAACCAGCTGCTCGTCGAGATGGACGGCTTCGACGCCCGCGGCGGGATCATCCTGATCGCGGCGACCAACCGGCCGGACATCCTCGACCCGGCGCTGCTGCGCCCGGGCCGGTTCGACCGGCAGATCCCGGTGTCCGCGCCCGACATGCGCGGCCGCCGCGCGATCCTCGAGGTGCACGCCAAGGGCAAGCCGATCGCGCAGGGCACCGATCTCGGCAGCCTGGCCAAGCGGACCGTCGGCATGTCCGGCGCCGACCTGGCGAACGTGCTGAACGAGGCCGCGCTGCTCACCGCCCGCAAGAACGGGCACGTGATCAGCGACGTCGAGCTCGAAGAGTCCGTCGACCGCGTCGTCGGCGGCCCCGCCCGCAAGAGCCGGATCATCTCCGAGAAGGAGAAGAAGATCACGGCCTACCACGAGGGCGGGCACGCGCTCGCCGCGTGGGCGATGCCGGACATCGAGCCGGTCTACAAGCTGACGATCCTGCCGCGCGGCCGGACCGGCGGGCACGCCCTGCTCGTCCCCGAGGACGACAAGGACCTGATGACCCGTTCCGAGATGATCGGGCGGCTGGTCTTCGCGATGGGTGGCCGCACGGCGGAGGAGCTCGTCTTCCACGAGCCCACCACGGGCGCGTCCTCGGACATCGAGCAGGCGACGAAGATCGCCCGCGCGATGGTCACCGAGTACGGCATGAGCGCCCGGCTCGGCGCGGTCAAGTACGGCCAGGAGCAGGGCGACCCGTTCCTCGGCCGGTCGGCCGGGCGGCAGGCGGACTACTCGCTGGAAGTGGCGCACGAGATCGACGAGGAGGTGCGCAAGCTCATCGAGACGGCGCACACCGAGGCGTGGCACGTGCTCAACACCTACCGCGACGTGCTCGACGAGCTGGTCATCGAACTCCTGGAGAAGGAGACGCTGACCCGCAAGGACCTGGAGCGGATCTTCGCGACGGTCGAGAAGCGCCCGCACATCACCGTGTTCAACGAGTTCGGTGAGCGGACGCCGTCGGACAAGCCGCCGATCAAGACCCCGGGCGAGCTGGCGATGGAGCGCGGCGAGCCGTGGCCGCCGCCGGAGAAGGAGAAGCCGGTCCTGAAGCCGGAGCCGACCCCGGTCGGCACGGCGCAGGGCGCGGGCGACCTGCCCGGTGGCCCGCCGTACCCGTCGCCGACGCCGGTCGACCCGAACGCCAACCCGTACGCGCCGCCGCAGCCGGGCACCTACCCGAACGGCGGCCGGCCCTACGGCGGCCCGAACGGTGTCCCTCCCAACGGCACGGCGCACTGGCCGCAGAACTACGGCGGCCAGCAGCCCGGCGGCTACCCGGGCGGCCCGGCCGGCGGCCAGAGCGGCCCGCCGAACTACGGTGCCCCTCCGGGCTGGACGCCCGCGACGTCTCCTGGCGGCCAGCCGGGCCAGTCGTGGCGGCCCGGTGGGGACGAACGCTCTCGTGAACACGGCTGGTTCGCCGACCAGGCCGGCAACCAGCAGAGCGAGGGAGAGCGTCGTGACGTGGATGGACCAGAAAAGCCCCAGTGACGCCGACCGCCCGGTCTTCGACCAGGACCGGGCGGAGAAGGCGATCCACGAGCTCCTTCTGGCGTGCGGCGAAGACCCGGAGCGGGACGGTCTCAAGGACACCCCCGCCCGGGTCGCCCGCGCGTACCGCGAGATGTTCGCGGGGCTGTACACCGAGCCGGATTCGGTGCTGGACCGCACGTTCGACGAGTCCCACGAAGAGCTGGTGCTGATCACGGACATCCCGATGTTCAGCGTGTGTGAACACCACCTCGTGCCCTTCCACGGCGTCGCGCACGTCGGGTACATCCCGAACGCCGGCGGGAAGGTCACCGGGCTGTCGAAGCTCGCTCGTCTCGTCGACCTCTACGCGAAACGACCCCAGGTTCAAGAACGCCTGACCTCCCAGGTCGCCGACGCGATCGTGCGGAAGCTCGAACCGCGCGGCGTCATCGTCGTGATCGAGGCCGAGCACCTCTGCATGGGCATGCGTGGCATCCGGAAGCCGGGCGCCCGCACGACCACCTCCGCCGTGCGGGGGCAACTCAAGAACTCCCCGTCGTCCCGGGCGGAGGCGCTCGATCTCATCAAGGCGCGCCGGTGAGCGTGGGGCTCCCCGCTCCCGGGCGGTGCGTCGTGATGGGCGTGCTGAACGTGACGCCTGATTCCTTTTCGGACGGTGGCCGGTACCTCGGGCTCGACCAGGCATTGGAGCACGCCCGCGCGATGTGGGCGCGGGGTGCCGATCTGGTCGACGTCGGCGGTGAGTCGACGCGGCCGGGGGCGGCCCGGGTGGGCGCCGAAACCGAGCTGGCGCGCGTCCTGCCGGTGATCCGGACCCTCGCCGGCGAAGGCATCCGGTTGTCGGTCGACACCACCCGCGCGACCGTCGCCGCGGCGGCGCTCGAAGCCGGCGCGCACGTCATCAACGACGTCTCGGGCGGCCTGGCCGACCCGGACATGGCCCGGGTCGCGGCCGAGACCGGGGTGCCGTGGGTGCTGATGCACTGGCGTGGGCACAGCAAGGACATGCAGGCGCTTGCGTCCTATCAGGACGTCGTCGCCGACGTGCGGGCCGAGCTGTTGTCCAGGGTGGACGCGGCGCTCGCCAACGGCGTGGCCGAGAGCGCGATCGTGCTCGATCCCGGGCTCGGCTTCGCGAAGGACGCCGAGCACGACTGGGCGTTGCTGCACGGGCTGGACTCGTTGCTTTCCCTCGGTTTCCCGGTGCTCGTCGGCGCCTCGCGCAAACGGTTCCTCGGCCGCCTGTTGTCCGCGAAGGACGGCACCCCGCGTGCCCCGGACGGCCGTGAGGACGCGACGGCGGCGATTTCCGCCCTGGCCGCGGCCGCCGGTGCGTGGGGCGTGCGGGTGCACGAAGTCGGGGCGTCGCTGGACGCCGTCGCGGTGGCCGCCGCTTGGGGGAAGGGTTCGCCGGATGTCTGATCGGATCACGCTGACCGGCCTGCGCGTGTTCGGCCGCCACGGGGTGTTCGAGCACGAGAAGCGGGACGGCCAGGAGTTCGTCGTCGACATCACGGTGTGGCTGGACCTCGGGCCGGCCGCCGCGTCGGACGACCTGACCAAGACCCTGCACTACGGCGAGCTGGCCGAGCTGGCGGCGGGGATCGTCGCGGGCGAGCCGTACGACCTCATCGAGAGCGTCGCGGGCAAGATCGCCGACGAGGTGCTGCGTGACGAGCGGCTGGGCGCGGTCGAGGTGACGGTGCACAAGCCGTCGGCCCCGATTCCGCTGACCTTCGACGACGTGGCCGTCACGGTGAAGCGCGCGCGATGAGCCGCGCGGTGCTGTCCCTCGGCTCCAACCTGGGTGACCGGCTGGGGTTCCTGAAGCTGGCGCTGGACGCCGTCCGGCCCGCGCTGGTCGCCGTGTCGAGCGTGTACGAGACCAAGGCGTGGGGCGTCGAGGACCAGCCGGACTTCCTCAACGCCGTGTGCGTCGTCGAGGACCCGGCGCGGGACCACTGGGCGTGGCTGCGCACCGGGCAGGCCGCCGAGCGGGCCGCCGGGCGGGTCCGCGAGCTGCGCTGGGGCCCGCGGACCCTGGACGTCGACGTGGTCACGGTGGACGGGGTGACGTCCGGCGACCCGGAGCTGCTGCTGCCGCACCCGGGAACGCCGGACCGCGCCAGCGTGCTGGTGCCGTGGATGGAGATCGACCCGGACGCGGTCCTGCCGGGGCACGGCCCGATCGCCGAGTTGCTCGCCGCGCGCCCGGAGGACGAGGTCGCGACGGTCCGCCGGACGGACCTCGCCCTCCACTGACGCGTCAAGCCCCGGAGGCCACCGGATCGCCGAGTTGCCGTCCTGGTTCGGCGAACGCGGTGAGCGACTCGTTGACGCCGTCCGGTGACGTGAACGAGTCGCTCCTGACGTCCGGGCAGGTCAGCCGCGCAGGGCGGCGACCATGAACCGGACCGCGGGCTGCGCCGTCGGCACCGGCGGCCAGCCGTTGATGGTCGCCAGCAGCTGCCAGTAGCGCTCGGCGCGCGGGTCGCCGCTGTGGGCGAACCGGTCCGCCATCTCCGCCCGGAACTCCGCCGACGACGGGTCCTGGTCCGGGCGGGCCGTCGCCGCCGCGATTTCCGCCGCAAGCGCTTGTCCCGCCTCCGACGTGGGCGAATCGCCGGCGGCCACGGCCGCTTCGGCGCGCGAGACCCAGCTGGGCCAGTTCTGCTGCCAAGCCTCCGCCGGCTGCTGGAACTCGCCGGCCTCGATCTGGCGCGCCTGCGTTTCGCTCATGGTGCGGATCAGGGCCCGGAAGTCCGGGTCCTGGACCAGCTCGGCGAACTCGATCCAGGCCTCGAGCTGCTCGGGCGACGGGTCGTCGGGCAGCTCCGGCTTCCCCGAGCGCATCCGCTGGTAGAACTCCTGGTCCACGTCGAGTCCGGCGACCATCTCGTCCCAGAACTCGTCGACCAGCCGTTTGCGCTCCTCGTCGGACATCGACGCGAGACGGTTCATCAGGTTCACTTCCTCCAACTCGGAATCACGTTTGGCCACCGCGCGCAGCACCGCCCGGCGCAGCCGCAGCCGCCGGATCTGCTCGTCGAGCGCCTCGACGTGCCGGCTCGCCAGCTCGCCGACGGTCGTCGACCGGCTCAAGGCGGCGGAGACGTCGACGAGGCCCAGACCCAGCTCGCGCAGCGTGCGGACCAGCTCGAGCCGGGCCATCGCCGCCGCGTCGTAGAGCCGGTAACCGGCGTCCGTCCGCTCGGTCGGGGGCAGCAGGCCCTCGTCCGAGTAGAAGCGGATGGTCTTGACCGGCAGGCCGGTCCGCTTGGCCAGCTCGCCGATGGTGAAGGTCGCGGTGGTGCCCACAAGACGCATGGTGAACTCTCCAGTCGGTGGAGAGTCAAGCTTACTTTTGGGACCCGGCTCGCACGGTACGGTTGGGGACATGCACTTCACCCGGCCCCGTGACCTGGTGGTGGCCGGGCTGCTCGGCCTGGCCCTCGGCTACTTGCTCTTCCAGGTCGCGTACGGCTCGCTGCCCCAGCTGCCGACGTTCGCCGGCATCACCTTCGCGGTGCTCGCCGTGATCGAGGCGGTGCTCGCCCTCTCCATCCGCTCGCGAGTCAAGAACGGCCGTGTCGTCGCCGCGATCGGGATCGCCCGCTCGGTGGCCCTCGCCAAGGCTTCGTCGCTCGCCGGAGCGGTCATGGGAGGCGCCTGGCTCGCCGCGCTCGCCTATCTTTTTCCGCGACGTGACGAACTCGTCGCGGCGGTGCTCGACACCCGGGCCGGGGTGGTCGGCGTCGGCTCTTCCGCAGCCCTGGTAGCAGCGGGTTTGTGGCTCGAACACTGCTGCCGCACCCCCCGCGACCAAGATCGTGAGCACACCCGTGGGACGACCGGTTAGCGCTCGAATCCCACCGCTCGTTGGACCGACCAGGTCTCGTTCGGATTACGAGCAGGTACGGTGTCAGTCATGACCGGCGTGGGTGACGACTCGCGCGGCCGCCTCTTGGGCAGGCCGTGGCTCGTTGTCGGCTTTGTCCTCGCCATCGGAGCCACCCTCGCACTGGTGCTCAGCGAAGATCTCCGGTATCTCCGGCTCGGGATCGTCGCCGCCCTCTGGGCTGCCCTGATCGGCGCGTTCCTCGCCGTGAAGTACCGCAAGCACGCGGCACAGAGCGAGGACGCGGTCGCCGAGGCGCAGGCTGTGTACGAACTGGAGCTGGAACGCGAGATCGCGGCCCGGCGCGAATACGAGCTGGAGATGGAGGCCGAGAACCGCAGCACCGCCGACTCCCGCGGCCGCGAGGAGCTGGAGGCGCTGCGCAACGAGGTGTCCGCGCTGCGCGACAGTCTTCAGTCGCTGTTCGGCGGCGAGGTCCTGCTCGAACGCGTCGCGCTGACCGCGCAGGCGACCCGGATGCGCAAGCTCTCCGACGACAACCGCATGGTCACCGACGGCCCGCCGAAGAAGAAGCCGGCTCAGCTGATGCCGGGCAAGAAGCCGGTGGTCGAGGGGGGTGATCGGCCGACCGAGCTGATCGACCGCGTCCTCGACGAACGCCGCCGCAAGGCGTCGGGCGCGAAGCCCGCCAACGGCAAGGGCCTCGGCAAGAGCAAGGGCTTCGGCGGCAAGCCGGCCCCGAAGGCCCCGGTCAACGCTCAGCAGAGCACCCAGCAGATCGCCCGGCCCAAGCCGCTGAGCGAGCGCCGTCCGCCGGTGCCGCCGGTCGACCCGGCGCTGACCGCCGCGCAGCGCGAGCTGAAGGCCGCCGAGCTGCGGGCCGAGGCGGCCCGCCGTCAGGCCGAGTCGCAGCCGATGCAGCTGCCGAAGCCGGACGAAGCCCCGAAGCAGCAGCCCGAGCGCCGTCCGGAGAACGCCGAGGCGACGCGTCGCGACGTGCCGCGGCCCGAGCCCAAGACCGAAATCCGCCGTCCAGCGGAGCCGAAGACCGAGATCCGCCGTCCCGAGCCGCCGCCCGCGCGGCGCGCGGAGATGTCGCGGTCCGATATCCCCCGGGTCGAGATGTCGCGTCCGGACATTCCTCGCGTGGAGATGTCCCGTCCGGACATTCCGCGGGTTGAGCAGTCTCGCTCGGATATTCCGCGTGTCGAGCAGTCTCGCTCGGACATTCCTCGGGTGGAGATGTCCCGTCCGGATGTTCCGCGGGTTGAGCAGTCTCGCTCGGATATTCCGCGTGTCGAGCAGTCCCGCTCGGACATCCCTCGGGTCGAGATGTCGCGTCCGGACATCCCGCGCGTCGAGATGTCCCGGCCGGACCTGCCTCGCGTCGGCGGCCAGCCGAACGGCGCGCGGCCCGAGCCCCGCAGGGCCCCCGAGCCGCCGGCACGCCCGCCTCAGGGACGTCCGGCGGCCAGCGTGCCGCCGCCGAAGCCGGCCGAGATGTCGCGGTCGGACATCCGCCCGGTGGCCGACCTGAGCGCGGCCTTCCCGAACCGGGACGACTTCGCCGAGCGGCAGCGGCTGAACCGGCCGAAGCCGCCCGAGCCGCAGCCGGCCAAACCGCCGATGCCGCGAGACGTCACGGCGTCGCGCACCGACATCCCGGTCGTCCCGCCGACGACGCCGGTGCCGAGCAACGGCCCGTCGCCGCGGCAGCCGTCGCGCACCAACCTGCCCCCGGTGGTGCCGCCGACGACGCCGGTCCCGGCCGCCGACGGCCGTCGTCCGTCGCGGCTGGAGCAGTTCTCGCGGGCCGACATGTCGCCGATCCTCGACGAGCCGCCGTCCCGGCACGGTGGTTCGCACCGCGCGCCCGCCGAGGCGGCTCAGGCCGAGGCGCCGCCGGTGAACCCGACGCTGCCGGAGTCGGTGCGCAACTTCCAGGGCCGGTCCGGTGGCCGTCGCCGCAAGCCGGACGACTCGCAGCAGCTGCCCGCCGTGCCCGCGTCGCCGCCCGAGCCCGCCGGCGGTGGCCGTCGCCGTCGTCCGGACGGCGAGCCGCCGGCGTGGGAAGGCATGGTCGCCGAGCGGGCGTCCCTGTCCCGGCGCAACATGGCGCCGGTCGACCCCGCCGACGTCGAGCAGAACGGCAACGGACACAGCGCCAATGGACAGCACGCCAATGGACAGAACGGCAACGGGCAGAACGGCAACGGGCAGAACGGCAACAGCAACGGCCACGCCGCCCGCAACGGCCGCCGCGCCGCCGAGTCCGCCCCGGGTGGCGGCTCCCACGCCGCGGGTCGTTCGGTCAGCGAGCTGCTGGCGGCCAACGGCGGAACCGGGGCGACCCCGCGCCGCCGGCGGCGAGCCGAGGACTGAGGCCGGGGTTCGGATTCCGGCCCGCGTGCGGTCTGCGTAGGGTGACCGGCTGTGAGCGGAACCCTCTCGCCCGCGACGGGACTGGATCGCGGACGGCGGCCTCGCCGGATCACCGTGCTGCTGCCGGTGCTCGGGCTGATCGTGGTGGCCCTGTGCGGCCTGTTCCTGTTCGGCTTGGCGACAGCGCGGGTCGGGCCGCTCGCCGTGACGATCGGGGTGCTGGCCGCGCTGGTGCCGGTCGCCGGGGTGGTCGCGGGATTCCTCTGGGTCGACCGCTGGGAGCCGGAGCCGGCCAAGTTCCTGTTGCTCGCGTTCGCCTGGGGCGCGTGCGTCGCGACGGTCACGGCGCTGCTCATCAACACCACCGCGGAGGCGGTCGGTGACGAGCTGCTCGGCTCCGGCAGCGGCAACACGCTCGCCGCGCTGGTGTCGGCTCCGGTGGTCGAGGAGGCCGCGAAGGCGCTGTTCGTGGTGCTGATCGTGTGGCGCCGGTCCAGCGAGTTCGATGGCGTCGTGGACGGCGTCGTCTACGCCGGGTTCAGCGCCGCCGGGTTCGCGTTCACCGAGAACATCTACTACTTCGGCCGCGCGTTCGCCGACTACGGCTTCGGTGACGGCCACAGCCAGGGCGTCATCACGGCGTTCTTCCTGCGTGGCGTGCTCGCGCCGTTCACGCACCCGCTGTTCGCGGTGCTGACCGGCATCGGGATCGGCATCGCCGCGCGGGCGACTACGAAGGCGATGAAGATCATCGCGCCGCTGGCCGGCTACCTGGCCGCGGTTTGCCTGCACGCGCTGTGGAACACCGCCGCGCTGCTCGGCGGGTCGCAGTTCCTGACCGTGTACTTCCTGATCATGGTGCCGTTGTTCCTCGGCGTGGTGTACCTGGTCGTGCTGCAGCGACGGCGGGAGCAGCGGATCATCGCCGCCGCCCTGCCGCACATGGCCGCGGCGCGGTGGATCGCGCCGTCGGAGGTCGATCTGCTGGCCAGCCTGCCCGGTCGCCGTGCCTGGCGGCGCCAGGCGAAGCGCCAGTCCGGAAAACGCGCTGCCCGCGCCGTCGCCGTGTACCAGGCGAGCGTGACGGAGCTGGCGTTCCTGGACCGGCACGAGCTCCGCAGCGACACCGACCGGCAGCGCCAGCAGGAGCTGCTGCGGACGTTGAAGGCCGCTCGCGCGGAGGCGACGCGCCTCGCCGAGGACGCCGCCCGCGGGTGACCCGGTCCGGGTGAAGCTGGTCACCCGGGCGCAACGTCGCGCGCTCACCCGAGTTAGTCTCGCGCCGTCGTCCGGTACCCGGAACGGGACTGGAACGTGAGCAGAGGAGTCTGCCAACCATGAGCGTCCACAGGCGCACGCCATGATGAGGCCCGCTCGCCTCGCGGTCGGCGTCGTCTCCGCCGGCCGGGTGGGCAGTGTTCTCGGCGCCGCGCTGGGCCGGGCGGGCCACACCGTGGTCGCCGCGTCCGGCCTGTCCGCCGCGTCACTGGCGCGAGCCGAACGCCTCCTGCCCGATGTGCCCCTGCTGCCGCCCGACGAAACCGTTCGCCGGGCGGACCTGGTGCTGCTCGCCCTGCCCGACGACGCGCTGGCCGGGATGGTCCGCGGGCTCGTCGCCACGGAGTCGCTGCGGCCCGGGCAGATCGTCGTGCATACCTCCGGCGCGCACGGCATCGACGTGCTGGCGCCTGCGGCGGAGGCCGGGGCGCTACCGCTCGCGCTGCACCCGGTGATGACGTTCACCGGCCGCGAGGAGGACCTCGAACGGCTGGCGGCGTGCAGCATCGGCGTCACGGCGGCTCAGGACGACGAGGCGGCGTGGAACGTCGGCGAAGCGCTCGCCGTCGAGATGGGCGCCGAGCCGGTGCGCATCCCTGACGTCGCGCGACCGCTCTACCACGCTGCGTTGGCGCACGGCGCGAACCACCTGATGACGCTGGTCGCCGACTGCGCGGATCTGTTGCGCCAGGCGGGAATCGGGCAGCCGGAGCGACTGGTCGCGCCGCTGCTTTCGGCGGCGTTGGATAATGTGCTCCGACACGGCGACCGCGCGCTCACCGGCCCGGTCGCCCGTGGCGATCTCGGCACCGTCCGCAAGCACCTCACGGTGCTGGCGGACCGGGCGCCGGACGTCGAACCGGCTTACCGGGCGCTGGCCAAGCGCACGGTGGCGCGTTCGCGCTTGGCTGGGCTGCTGCCGGACACCGCGGCCGCCAAAGAACTCACCGATCTCCTCGACGATCCCGCCGAAGGGCAGCAAGACCAGTGACCACACCGAAATTCAGCCGCGGCACGTTGAACACGTTCGCGTCGCCCCCGCACGCGAGCCAGGTCAGCCGGGCGTTGCACGGCGTCGGCCGCAAGCTGGCGCTCGTGCCGACCATGGGCGCCCTGCACGCCGGGCACCGCGAGCTGATCCGCCGCGCGAAGCGGCTGCCGAACACCGTCGTGGCCACCTCGATCTTCGTGAACCCGCTGCAGTTCGGCGCGGGCGAGGACTTCGAGGCCTATCCGCGGCCGCTGGAAGCCGACCTGGCCGTGCTGACCGAGGACGGTGTCGAAATCGCGTTCACGCCGAGCGCGGACGCGATCTACGCCGAAGGTGCCACGGTGACCGTGCACCCGGGCCCGCTCGGCGACGAACTCGAAGGTGCCGTCCGGCCCGGCCACTTCGCCGGCGTGCTGACCGTCGTGGCGAAGCTGTTCAACCTGCTCCGTCCGGACTACGCGTTCTTCGGCGAAAAGGACTACCAGCAGCTGGTGCTGATCAAGCGGATGGTCCGGGACCTGAACATCGACACGCGCGTCATCGGCGTGCCGACCGTGCGGGAGCGCGACGGGCTCGCGCTGTCGTCGCGCAACGTCTACCTGACGCCTGAACAGCGCGAAGACGCCATCGTCCTGTCGGCCGCCCTCACCGCGGGCGCGTTCGTCGGCCGGGACGGTGCCGACGCGGTCCTCGAGACCGCGTGGAAGACCCTCGCCGCGCGGCCCGCGGTCGAGGTGGATTACCTGGAGTTGAGGGGAACCGACCTCGGGCCCGCGCCCGTCGATGGTGAGGCACGACTGTTGATCGCGGCCCGGGTGGGGAGTACCCGGCTGATCGACAACGTTCCGGTGTTGCTCGGCGCCGCGGTAGAACACCCCGAGCGGCTGGACGCAGGGGAATAGGAGTCCACGATGTACCGCACGATGCTCAAGTCGAAGATCCACCGGGTCACCGTGACCCAGGCCGACCTGCACTACGTCGGTTCGGTGACGGTCGACGAGGACCTGATGGAGGCCGCGGACCTGCTGCCGGGGGAACAGGTGTCCATTGTGGACGTCACGAACGGGGCGCGGCTGGAGACCTACGTCATCAAGGGGGAACGCGGCAGCGGGGTGCTCGGCATCAACGGCGCCGCGGCGCACCTGGTGCACCCGGGTGACCTGGTGATCCTCATCTCGTACGGCCAGATGGACGACGCCGAAGCGGCGACGTACCAGCCGCGCGTGGTGTTCGTCGACGCGGACAACCGGATCGTCCACCGGCACACCGACCCCGGCCACGCGCCGGAAGGCTCCGGGCTGCTGAGCGGCACGGTGACCCTGCCCGAGGAGGAGGCAGCGGCCTTCCCGGTCGCCGAGACGGCGGACGCCCGCCGCCTCGACGCGCTGCTGCACGCGGAAAGCTGACCCGCTTGCTGCTCACCGTCGACGTCGGCAACACGAACATCGTGCTGGGTCTGTACTCCGGTCGCGAACTCGTCGGCGATTGGCGCATGCGCACCGACGCGCGGATCACGGCCGACGAGCTCGCGCTGACGGTGCGCGGGCTGCTCGGCCCCCGGGCGGACGCGGTGACCGGCATCAGCGCGTTGTCGACGGTGCCGGCGGTGCTGCGCGAGCTGCGGGTGATGCTGTCGCGGTACTACGCGAAGGTGCCGAAGGTCCTCGTCGAGCCCGGCGTGCGCACGGGCGTGGCCCTGCTGGTGGACAACCCGAAGGAGGTGGGCGCGGACCGGCTGGTGAACACCTTGGCCGCGCACCACCTCCACCGCGGCACGGCGTGCGTGGTGGTCGACTTCGGCACGTCGACGAACGTCGACGCGATCTCGGCGCGGGGTGAGTTCCTCGGCGGCGCGTTCGCCCCGGGCATCGAGATCTCGGTCGACGCGCTGGCGCTGCGCGCGGCGGCGCTGCGGAAGGTCGAACTGGTGGCGCCGCGGTCGGTGATCGGCAAGAACACGGTGGAGTGCCTGCAGTCGGGCATCCTGTACGGCTTCGCGGGTCAGGTGGACGGACTGGTGAAGCGGATCGTCCGCGAGCTTTCGCCGGGTGGGGCGGAACCGGTGGCGGTGCTGGCGACGGGCGGTCTCGCGCCACTGGTGATCGGCGAGTCGGAGACGATCACCGAGCACGTCCCGGATCTGACGTTGCTCGGGCTGCGCCTGGCCTACGAACGCAACATCCGCCCCTGAGCGGGGACAGCCGTCAGCTGCGGGCCAGACGGCGGCGCTCCAGCACGTATCCCAGCGCCGTGACCGCCAACGCCGGGAAGGCCACCTTGGCCTGCGGGAACCTCGCGGCACCCGGCGGGTCCACCGCCTTCGACCCCGGATAGGCCAGTGCCGAAATCTGCGTCACCCAGTACAGCGACGCCAGTACCGCTCCGGCGTCGAGACCCGCCCGGGCCGGCGCCCGCCACAGCTGCCACAGACTGGTGACGCCCAGCGCGAGTCCCAGGCTCATCGTCTGGCCGTTGTGGAACTTGGCGTGCGGCGGCCAGGCCGGGTTGTGTACGTGGGTCTCGTTCCAGTCGGCACGGTACGGGCCTACCGCCGTCACGACCGAAGTCAGCGAGATCAGTGCCCGTCCCAGAGATTTCCTGCGCATGACTCCAGTGTCGAACCTCGACCTCGATCGAGGTCAAGGACGAAGAACGTCAGCGCCGGCCGCGCGCGCCGGACCGTGGTGATCAGCGGCAGGTCGAACTCGCCGCTCGCCGTGGCCGGATTCGCGGCCAGGAACCGCCGGAGCCGGCCCAGCAGGGCCGCCGACTCCTCCGGCGCCGACACGATCACCTTCGAATACGTCGCGATCGTTTCCAGCAGGGTCTCCGCGGTGCGCCGTTGCGTGTGGCGGAACCGGTCGCTTTCGAACGGATCGAACGCCGGGTGCGTCACCTCGCGCATACCTTCGATGCTCGTCGGGCAGCGGGATCCGTTCCGCGTAGCCGGGCCGGTGCTCGGCGTACTCGGCCGCCCGGCTGCCGAAGGAAGAAGCTCGCCGCGCCCGGGTGGGATCGCTCACCGGCCCAGGTCAATCGACGGAAAGGAAAGGTAATCCGGTTGGCGTAGCGCGCAGCGGAGTTCGTACCCTATGGGCCATGACCGAAAAGCCTCCTCCCACCAGCGAGCCCGCCGAAGACGAACTGCCCGAGCAGATGCGGGTGCGCCGGGAGAAGCGTGACCGGATCCTCGCCGAGGGTATCGATCCCTACCCGGTCGAGGTGCCCCGCACGCACTCGCTCGCCGAGGTGCGCGCGGCGCATTCCGGGCTGCCCACCGACACCGCCACCGGTGCGGTGGTCGGCGTCACCGGCCGGGTGATGTTCCTGCGCAACACGGGCAAACTGTGCTTCGCCAGCCTCCGCGAGGGTGACGGCACCGAACTGCAGGCGATGATCAGCCTGGCGAAGGTCGGCGAAGACGCGCTGGCGGCGTGGAAGTCCGACGTCGACCTCGGCGACCACGTCTTCGTGCACGGTGAGGTCATCACCTCCAAGCGCGGCGAGCTTTCGGTCATGGCCGACGCCTGGCGCATCACGTCGAAGGCGCTGCGCCCGCTGCCGAACGCCTTCAAGGAGCTGGCCGAGGAGACGCGGGTCCGCCAGCGCTACGTCGACCTCATCATGCGCCCGCGCGCGCGGGACGTCGTGCGCACGCGCGCCGGCGTCGTCCGGTCGCTGCGGGAGTCGTTCCACCGCCGCGGGTTCACCGAGGTCGAGACGCCGATGCTGCAGACTCTGCACGGCGGCGCCGCGGCGCGCCCGTTCGTCACGCATTCGAACGCTTTCGACTTGGAGCTCTTCCTGCGGATCGCGCCGGAGCTCTACCTCAAGCGCTGTGTCGTCGGCGGCATCGAGAAGGTCTTCGAGATCAACCGCAACTTCCGCAACGAGGGCAGCGACTCCTCGCACTCGCCGGAGTTCGCGATGCTCGAGTACTACGAGGCCTACGCCACGTACGACACGAATGCGGTGATGACGCGGGAGCTGATCCAGGAGGCCGCGCAGACGGTGCTGGACACGACGGTCGTCACGCTGCCGGACGGCTCGGAGTACGACCTGTCCGGCGAATGGACCACACTCGGAATGTACGAGTCGTTGTCCGATTCCCTCGGCGAAGAGGTCACGCCGGAGACGCCCGCCGCCAAACTGCACGGATTCGCGCAGGCCAGGGGCCTGGAAGTGGATCCGAAGCTGGGGCACGGGAAGCTGGTCGAGGAACTGTGGGAACACCTCGTCGGAGATCACCTGCACGCCCCGACGTTTGTCCGTGATTTTCCGCTGGAGACGTCGCCATTGACGCGGCAGCACCGCTCGCGGGCCGGTGTGGCCGAGAAGTGGGACCTCTACGTGCGCGGATTCGAACTCGCCACCGGATACTCCGAGCTGGTCGATCCGGTCGTCGAACGGGAACGGCTCACCGAACAGTCCCTGCTGGCCGCCCAGGGCGATAGCGAAGCCATGCGGCTCGACGAGGATTTCCTGCGTGCCCTCGAGTACGGAATGCCGCCGAGCGGCGGTGTCGGAATGGGGATCGACCGGCTGCTCATGGCGCTGACCGGGCTGGGTATCCGGGAGACGATCCTCTTCCCGCTGGTGCGTCCCGAATAACCCCCGCCGTGTCAGGATAGCCGCCGGTTATGGCAATGAGATTTGCGCTGCCCTCCCGAAGCGGGTACTAATGTTCTAGACAAAGTCTTCTGTCCCGGGGCACGCCCCGTAACCAGATCATTGAGTAAGCCCCGCAGGAGGAAACAGATGGCACAGAAGGTGCTCGTCTCGCTGGTCGACGACCTGGACGGCAGTGAGGCCGAAGAGACCGTCGAGTTCGGTTTGGACGGAGTCAGCTACCAGATCGACCTCTCCTCGGAAAACGCCGAGGAGCTGCGGGACGCCCTCGCCCAGTATGTCGAGCACGCCCGTCGTGCGGGTGGCCGCAAGCGCGCTTCCTCGCGCCCGGTCGCGGGTAAGGGTTCCGCCCGTCCGGCCGCCGTCGACCGTGAGCAGAACCAGGCCATTCGGGCCTGGGCGCGCAAGAACGGTTTCGCGGTTTCGGACCGGGGCCGGATCCCCTCCGAGGTCGTCGAGGCCTACCACCAGAAGAACTGAGGATTGTTCAGGTCGGCTCCGCACGGGGCGGCCGCAGGTCGCTGACCAGCGGTTGTCTTGTGCCGGTGACGTCAGGACAAACGCGTGACGCGGGGTTTCAGCGGTGGCCGCCGGGCGAATTCGCCCGGCGGCTTTCTTCATGCCCGGTCACTGTCCGCTTCGTGTTCGACGGACTCGCGCGACGTACGGACGTACTCCGCGGGCGACTGGCCGGTCACCGTCCGGAAATCACGGATGAAGTGCGATTGGTCGCTATAGCCCAGTCGAACCGCCAGACCGGCGTAATCCGGCGTCCCTTCGGTAGCGATCCGCTGTGCCGCGTCGTTCAGCCGGTATATCCGGATCGCCCACTTGGGCGGACAGTCGACGTGTTCGGCGAACAACCGCTGCAAGGACCGGGTGGTTAGTCCAGTATCCGCGCACAGTTGCGCCACTCGGGTAATTCTCGGATCCCGTGCGATTGTTTCCACCGCCTCCGCGGCCCGCCGCGCCGACGGCGAGAGCGTCACCGGTTTTGCGATCAGCAAGTTGTCGACGGCATGGACCATTTGCGCGTCGTCCGCCGCCGTGCGCACCGATTCCGCGGCCTCGGTCACCGCCGGTCCGAAAACGTCCGTGAGCGGGACAACCCGGTCGGCGATGTCACGCACCGGGGCGCCGAGGAACGCGCGGAAGCAACCGGGCCGGAAAGGCACGCCCAGGCCCTGCACGCGGCCCTCGAGAAGGTGGGAAAGAGGTCACGGGCGGGGCCGTGGACGCCGGACGTGCCGGGGAACGCGAGGTTCGGCAGCACCCGCTGCTCGTGGGCCGGTGCGGGCGGGTGCCTGGTCAGCGTGAACATCGTGCGCGCGGTGGCCTCGGCCACGATGCCGCGCGATAGCTGTCGCGTTTCTTCAAGACAGCCCGGTGGCCGCGCGTTTGGATCACCGCCATGACTGCCGACCTGCTGCGGCCCGCCGCTGCCGAATTCCTCCGGATCGCCCACGCGGTGGACGACCTGACCGCCCCGACGCCGTGCACCGGCTACGACGTCCGCGGGCTGCTCAACCACCTCCTGTACTGGGGCCCGTGGCTCATCGCCGCGGGACGGCGCGAGGACCCGCCGGCACCGAACGGCGGCGAAGCGGACGCGGCGCTCGTCACGGACGACTGGCGCGCGGCGCTGGAGAAGCAGACGGAGACCCTCGTGGACGTGTTCGGAGCGCCGTCGGCCTGGACGGGAACGACGACGCTGGGCACCGCGCGGCTGCCGGCGTCGGTGGTCGGCGACATGGTGCTGGGCGAGTTCGTCCTGCACGGCTGGGACCTGGCCCGGGCGAGCGGCCAGGAGCTCCAGTGCGCCCCGGAGCCGGCGACGGCGGTGTTCGAGTCCGCGGTGGCGATGGGCGAGCAGGCGCGGTCGATGGGCGTCTACGGGCCGGCCGTGGAGGCGCCGGCCGGCGCGTCGCCGCTGGAGCGGGCGCTGGGCGCCTCGGGCCGCGATCCGGCCTGGACGCCCTGACGGTTGTCCACAGCCCGGCTCGGATGTGGACAACTCCGGCGCTCGAACGCCGATCCAGGAGTTTTTGTCGCAGCCCGCCGATAGACTGGACTCGGGGACGCCCCCCAGGGAAGGGCGGGGGAGTTTGTCGCGGCGGCCCTGGCTACCGGGGGCAGGTTCGCGGGCAGCCGTCGCACTCCGACTCCGCCGGGAGCAGGTACGAGAAGCAGCAGCTCTCCCGGCGGCGCGTCCACTCGCGGTGGCCGTCCGCCCCCTCGGCCAGGCGCAGTGTCGACGCCGACGTCAGCGGTGGGTAGCGGGCGTCGAGGACCAGTGCCGCGTCGGCGACGCCCGCGCCCTCGGCTTCCGGCGTTCCGCCCTGGCGGCCCGCCCACCACAGCGAGTTCTCCAGCGCGTCGGTCGCCGCGGCCCAGAGCGTGCGGCGGCCGAGCCTGCTGACCGGCGCGTACGCCCGGACGAACCGGGTCGCGTGAGCCAGGTAACGCGCTCGCAGGACCGCCGCCAGCGCCCGCTCGTCGCGGACCACGGTCGCTTCGGGGCGGGCCGAGCCGGGGTCGGTGGGCAGGCAGTGGAACGCGTCACCCAGCACGGCCATGCCGTCCGGGTGCGGGCGGTCGTCGGCCAGCCGGAAGGCCAGCTCCTCCGGCTTCAGCGACGGCACCCGGCGCTCGTGGTGCAGCAGCAGGGCGCCGACGTAGGCCGGCACGTGCAGATACCACGTCAGCACCCAGCTGGCCGTGGTCCGGGACGGCGTCGCGTCGTGCTCCCGCAGCAGCCAGTCGCCGAGCAGGCCGCGCCACTCGGCGAAGTACGCGGGGTCGGCCAGCAGCTCCGAGCAGCGGATCCAGCCGGCGGGGACGTCTATCCGCAGCTCAGTGCGTTCCTGACGGCCGGAGACCCGCCGCAACGACGACGCGAGGCCGTCGCCGACCTCGCGTGCGTCGCGGAAGGACCGCTGCTGGTTCACCCGCGGCCCTCCCTCGAAGCGGCGTAGCGTATTAGGCGTGCCTAACCTTACAGGGAGGCGGTCGCTGCGCCAATCGGGTGGGGCACTCCCAGCTTGCGGACTGTTCGCGGTGAGCGGACACCGCGCGGTTGGCGGAATCCTCGTGGCCGTCCGCACGTTGGGCTTGACGTAAAGGTGCAGGGCAACCTGATGATGGGAGTACCCGGGAGACCCCACGTCCGGGTGCGGAAAAGACCGCCAACAGCCGTAGTGGTACGCCAGCGCGACCTCTTGGCTACTAGAGTGGTCTCACGGTGCTGAATCCATCGCGGTGAAAGCACGATGGAAACGGGCCGCCGGCGCAGCAGTCGAGGGAGTGCACATGTTTGAGAGGTTCACCGACCGCGCGAGGCGGGTGGTCGTCCTGGCTCAAGAAGAGGCCAGGATGCTCAACCACAACTACATCGGCACCGAGCACATCCTCCTGGGTCTGATCCACGAGGGTGAGGGTGTCGCCGCCAAGGCGCTGGAGTCGCTGGGCATCGCCCTGGAGGGCGTGCGCCAGCAGGTCGAGGAGATCATCGGCCAGGGCCAGCAGGCGCCGAGCGGGCACATTCCGTTCACGCCGCGCGCCAAGAAGGTGCTGGAGCTGTCACTGCGCGAAGCGCTGCAGCTCGGCCACAACTACATCGGCACCGAGCACATCCTGCTGGGCCTGATCCGCGAGGGCGAGGGCGTCGCCGCGCAGGTGCTGGTCAAGCTGGGTGCGGACCTGAACCGCGTCCGCCAGCAGGTGCTCCAGCTGCTCTCGGGCTACCAGGGCAAGGAATCCACCGAAACCGGTTCCGGCGGCCGTGGTGAAGGCACCCCGTCGTCGTCGCTGGTGCTGGACCAGTTCGGCCGCAACATGACCGTGCTCGCCCGCGAGGGCAAGCTCGACCCGGTCATCGGGCGCGGCAAGGAGATCGAGCGGGTCATGCAGGTGCTGTCCCGCCGGACCAAGAACAACCCGGTGCTCATCGGCGAGCCGGGCGTCGGCAAGACCGCCGTCGTCGAGGGCCTCGCGCAGAGCATCGTCAAGGGCGAGGTGCCCGAGACGCTCAAGGACAAGCAGCTCTACACGCTGGACCTGGGCTCCCTGGTCGCCGGCTCCCGCTACCGCGGTGACTTCGAAGAGCGCCTGAAGAAGGTGCTCAAGGAGATCAAGACCCGCGGCGACATCATCCTGTTCATCGACGAGCTGCACACGCTGGTCGGGGCGGGCGCCGCCGAGGGTGCGATCGACGCGGCTTCGATCCTGAAGCCGATGCTCGCCCGCGGTGAGCTGCAGACGATCGGCGCGACCACGCTCGAGGAGTACCGCAAGTACATCGAGAAGGACGCCGCCCTCGAGCGCCGGTTCCAGCCGATCCAGGTCGGCGAGCCGTCGCTGGAGCACACGATCGAAATCCTCAAGGGCCTGCGTGACCGGTACGAGGCGCACCACCGCGTCTCGATCACCGACTCGGCGCTGGTCGCCGCCGCGACCCTGGCGGACCGGTACATCAACGACCGGTTCCTCCCGGACAAGGCGATCGACCTGATCGACGAGGCCGGCGCCCGGATGCGCATCCGCCGGATGACCGCGCCGCCGGACCTGCGCGAGTTCGACGAGAAGATCGCGAACGTCCGCCGCGACAAGGAGTCCGCGATCGACGCGCAGGACTTCGAGCGGGCCGCCCGCCTGCGTGACGAGGAGAAGACGCTCCTCGGCCAGAAGGGCGAGCGGGAGAAGCAGTGGAAGGACGGCGACCTCGACGTCGTCGCCGAGGTCGACGACGAGCAGATCGCGGAGGTGCTGGCCAACTGGACCGGCATCCCGGTGTTCAAGCTGACCGAGGAGGAGACCACCCGGCTGCTGCGCATGGAGGACGAGCTCCACAAGCGCATCATCGGCCAGGAGGACGCGGTCAGGGCCGTCTCGCAGGCGATCCGCCGTACGCGGGCGGGCCTGAAGGACCCGAAGCGCCCGTCCGGCTCGTTCATCTTCGCCGGCCCGTCCGGTGTCGGTAAGACCGAGCTGTCCAAGGCGCTGGCTTCGTTCCTGTTCGGCGAGGACGACGCGCTCATCCAGATCGACATGGGCGAGTTCCACGACCGCTACACCGCTTCGCGGCTCTTCGGTGCCCCTCCGGGCTACGTCGGCTACGAAGAGGGCGGCCAGCTGACCGAGAAGGTGCGGCGCAAGCCGTTCTCGGTGGTCCTGTTCGACGAAATCGAGAAGGCCCACCAGGAGATCTACAACACACTCCTGCAGGTGCTGGAGGACGGCCGCCTGACCGACGGTCAGGGTCGCACGGTCGACTTCAAGAACACGGTCCTCATCTTCACGTCCAACCTGGGTACGTCGGACATCTCGAAGTCCGTGTCGCTCGGGTTCGCCGGGTCCAACGACACCGGCACCCGGTACGAGAAGATGAAGCAGAAGGTCAACGAGGAAATGAAGAAGCATTTCCGCCCGGAGTTCCTGAACCGGATCGATGACATCATCGTGTTCCACCAGCTGACGCAGGATCAGATCATCATGATGGTCGACCTGATGATCGGCCGGGTCGAGACCCAGCTGCGCGCGAAGGACATGGAGCTGGAGCTGACGTCGAAGGCCAAGGCTCTGCTGGCCAAGCGTGGCTTCGACCCCGTGCTCGGCGCCCGGCCGCTGCGCCGGACGATCCAGCGCGAGATCGAGGACCAGCTGTCGGAGAAGATCCTCTTCGGCGAGGTCGAGCCCGGCCAGATCATCCTGGTCGACGTCGAGGGCTGGAGCGGCAACCCCGAGGACAAGGACGACCAGGCCCGGTTCACCTTCCGCGGTGAGCGCCGGCCGGCCTCGATCCCGGACGCCCCGCCGGTCAGCATCGGCGCCGGCCACGAAGAGCAGGGCGGCGAAGCCGAAGGCGAGTGATCGTCGCGTAGTACGCCAGGAGGGCGGTTCCCCCGAGTGGGGAGCCGCCCTCCTCGCTGTCCGGGCCCAAGCGCCCCAATGTGGCGTTGGTTGCATCTGACGCACCGAACGCCACATTGGGTGCGTTGGACGCACCGAACGCCACATTGGGGCGCATGAGACGATGCCCGCGGACCTTGGGAGGGGAATCCGCGTGGACGTGCTGGCGATCGACTTCGGGACTTCCAGCACCGTCGGCGTCCTCTCCGCCTTCGGGCGCGGACCCCGGGCCATCGAGGTCGACGGCTCGGTCACCATGTCCTCCGCCGTCTTCCGCAACGACGACGGCCTGCTCATCGTCGGCCAGGATGCCGAGCGGCGGGCGCGGCTGGATCCCAGCCGGTTCGAACCCAACCCGAAGCGCCGCATCGACGAGGGTGCGATCAAGCTCGGGGACGCCGAGGTCCCGGTCGTCGACGCCTTCGCCGCCATCCTGCGTCGCATGGGGGAAGAGGCCGAACGACAGCTCGGACGCCCGCCCGCGCAAACCCGGATTTCGCACCCCGCCGGCTGGGGCGCCGACCGGCAGGACGTCCTCCGGGCCGCCGCCGCGGCGGCTCGGTTCGCCGATGTCCGGCTGATCCCGGAACCGGTGGCCGCCGCCGCGCACTACGCCAGCCTCGGGAGCCGCACCGGTGGTCCCATCGGCGTCTACGACCTCGGGGCCGGCACCTTCGACTGCGCCGTCGTCGGTGTCACCCGGCAGGGCTTCGCCGTGCTCGCCGAGGACGGCGTGCCCGACCTCGGCAGCCTCGACATCGACCAGGCCTTGCTCGTCCACATCGGACGCTCGGTGTCGCACGCCGATCCGGCGCAGTGGCAACGCCTCCTGCGGCCGCAGACCACCGCCGACCGCCGCACGCGCCGGGCGTTGCTGCAGGATGTCCGCGACGCCAAGGAAAGCCTCTCCCGGCACGCGCAGACCCACGTGCCGATGGTCGAGCCGTTCGGGGACGTCCTCGTCAGCCGGGACGAGCTCGAAGCGCTCGTGCGGCCCAACCTGCTGCGCAGCGCCGAACTGCTCGCCGCCACGATCCGCCGGGCCGGCCTCACGCCCGCGCAGCTGTCCGGTGTCTACCTGGTCGGCGGGCCGAGCCGGATGCCGCTGCTGGCCACCCTGCTCGGACGCCAGCTCGGCGTCGCACCGACCACGCAGGACCAGCCCGAGACTGCCGTCGCGTTCGGGCTCCACCACGTTCCGCTCGGCACCACCACCGACCTCACCGTGCCCGCGTTCGCGCCCGTCCGGCCGCCGGTGACGCCGCCGCGGCCACTGGTCCCGGTCCAGCAGGCCCGGCCGCCGCAGTACGCGCCGCCGCCACAGCCACAACCCGAGCCACAACCCGAGCCACGCAAGAAGAACAAAGCTCTGCTCATCGGCCTCGCGGTGCTCGTCGTCGTCGCGATCACGGTGACAGTCGTCCTCCTCGCGACCAAGAGCGAATCCGCCCAGTCCACTGTGGACTGCACCACCACGTCCCAGCGGGACCAGGCCGGGTTCACGCCCTGCACCCGTTCGCTGGCGGGCACCGTCCCGGACCGGACGACCTGTCAGCCAGCCGATTCCGTGGGCAAGCTGGTACACGCACAGGCGACGGTCACCTGCGGGCTCGGCAAGGGCAACGTCGTGAGCTACTACCAGGGCGTCACCGTCGAGGAGATCGAGGCGAGCACGAAGCTGCAGGTCGGCGCCCGCGACATCGAGCACGGCAGCTGGGCGGGCGGCGGGCTGCGCGGCCGGTACATCGCCGGGGTCGGCAGCTACTCCGGGATCGTGCTCTTCGGCTCGGACGACCGCCGGGCGGCCGGGCTCTACACCTCGCTCGACACCCGCCGAACGGCCGACCTGGTGGCCTTTTTCACCAGCCAGGTCAAGCCGTCCTGACGGCTCACCAGGCCTTGTCGAACCGCATGCCGCCGGCGTACCAGTCGTCGTCCGGCACCGGCCCGGACGGCGGTGCGGCGGCCGCCGCAGCGTCCGAAGACCGGTCCTTGAGCACCTTGCCGTCCTGGGCCGTGGTCGGAGCGGGCGGCGCGGGCGCGGCCACCGGTACCGGGGCCGGCTCGAACTGCACCCGCCAGCGCAGGCGGTCCATCAGGTAGCCGCCGGTGCCCAACGGCGCCAGCAACTGCCCGGTCCGCTTCGCCGACTCGCGCTGGGCCTCGACGTACGTGCGCAGGACGGCGTCCGCGATCTCCGACGGCGACATCCCCGAGACGGCGTCGGTGAGCCGAAGCCGGGTCAGCACGCCGTCGGTGTTGACTGACAGCGAAACCGCGCCGTCGGCGGACGTCGCCGTCGCCGACAGCGCGTCGAGCTCGGCGAGCAGGGCTTCGCGATCCGGTTTGGCCGGACGGTCAGCCATCCATCCGCTCCAGGCGGCCGTTGTCGTGCGAGACCCGGCCGTCGGGAGCGATGTCGACGTGCTGGTCTCGCACGTTCTTCTCCGTCTGCCGCGACGTGCGGTCGGTCTCGAAGTTGTCCGGGTCGAAGCTCGAGCCCGGGCTGACGTCCGGCGCGTCGGGGATCTTCGGCAGGTCGATGGCTTCGTCGCCGATGCGGTCCGCCAGCGTCTGTGCCGCGTCGCCGGCGCCGTCGCGGATCTTGCCCGCGCTGTCCATGAAGCTCTTGTACAGGTCGAACGCGTTGTCGCCGGTGATTTCCGCCTGGTTCGCCACCACCGCGGTGATCGCGCCGCCGGCGGCGTTCCCGGCGACGATCGCGCCGTTGGCCATGGTGAAGATCGTCGCGCCCGCCGCGGCGCCCGCGCCCGCGGTGGCCACGGTGAGCAGGCCGGTGACGGCGCCCGCGAACGTCGCCGCCAGCACCTTCGACATCGCCGCTTCGCGCTTGCGCTCCTGCGACTTCTGGTAGTCCTCGGCCGTCTTCTTGAACGTGGAGCCGAGGTTGTTGAGGTCCTGCCGGGCCGAAGCGATGGCCTCGCGCGCGGCGACGAGGTCGCTCTCCAGGATGGTGATCTTGGTTTCGACCTCGGTGAAGGTGTCCGCGAGCTGGTTCAGGTAGGTCTTGACGGCGTTGGCCGCGGAGCCGCGCCAGACGTCGAGGAACTGGCGGGCATCGTCGAGCTTCGGGCCCGAGTCGCGCTGCAGTGCCTTCCAGACGGCGTCGTGCTTCATGATCAGGCTCTGCAGGCCCTCGGCCGAGTCGTGGTCGATGTCGGCGTCGGAGAACTCGCGGTAGACGCCGGCGACGTCGTCCTGCATCTCCTTGAAGCCGTCGTCGCCGGGGCCCATGCCGAAGATCCAGTCGGTCATCCGCAGGATCTCCAGCGCGTCGAGGGCGTCGGTCGCGCCCTCCTTCAGGTCCTCCGAGACGCCTTCGAGCAGCTCCGCGCGACGGTCGTCGCCGCTGGACATCGGCTGGGCGTCGAGCCCGGAGTCGAAGTAGCCGTCCACGCTCCTCAGTTCCCTTCCAGGCCCGCGGCCGCGCGGTTCACGCGCTGCTTCGAGTCCGCGTCGGCCTTTTCGTACAGCTCCGCGACCCGCATCAGGGCGTGGCTGGTGTCCGCGGTGGTCTGGTGCAGCTGCGCGACCAGCTTCTGGATCTTCGCCAGGTGGTCGTTGTAGGCCGCCGCGACGGCCGGCATGCCGAGCGTGCGGCCGAAGGCGTTGTCCGCCGGGAACATGCCGGTGAGACCGCCGAAGAGCCCGCCGCCGTCGCCCGAGTTCATCGGGACATCGGTGCCGCGCAGGCCGTTCGACGCGGCTTCCGCGGCGTCGGCCGCTCCTTGCAGGGCGCGGGCCGAATCCCGCAGGTCCTGCAGGTCGGTCTCGAATCCGATCATCACTCACCTCTTCGTCAAGCTGCGCGTTCCGGACATGTAAACACCGTTCGATCACGTGACAGGGGGATTTGCGGACGGTGTGCCTCAGATCACGATTGCCTCGCCGTGCCGCCGAACGGGTGAGCGGCGTCGAGCTGGACGGCCCGGACTTCGCGGACGCAAGCGGGTGCGTCGGCCAGGAGGTGGCGCCGGGCCGCCGGTGCACGCTGGTCGTCAGCTTCACCCCGGCCTGGAGCGGCGACCGGGTCGCGGATCTCGTGTGATTGGGCACGGATCTCGTGTGATTGGGGGCGTAACTCGCGTGATCGGGCGGGCATCTCGACCCGGGCGGGGCGGTCAGTGTTCCGCGCCCGCGCTGACCGGCAGGTCCTCGGTCACCCGCAACGCCGTGTCCGCCAATGCTTCCAGCGCGAGAGCGATCCGGTCGACGCTCAGCGACGCCTCGGGCTTGCCCGCGGCCGCGACCTGCTCCGGGCTGAACGGGACGTGCACGAAACCGCCGCGGACGGCCGGGAACTCCGTGGCCAGCAGGTGCATCAACCCGTAGAAGACCTGGTTGCACACGTACGTCCCGGCGGTGTGGGAGACCGACGCCGGTACGCCCGCCGCGCGGATCGCCGCCACGCACGCCTTCACCGGCAACGTCGTGAAGTAGGCCGCCGGGCCGTCCGGGACCGCCGGGGTGTCCACCGGCTGCATGCCTGCGTTGTCCGGGATGCGGGCGTCGATCAGGTTGATCGCGACCCGCTCCGGGGTCACCTCGGCCCGGCCGCCCGCCTGGCCCGCGCAGACCACCAGCGCCGGCCGGTGTGCTTCGAGAGCCCGCCGCAGCGCGGGCAGGGACTTCGCGAATTCGCAGGGCAGTTCCACCGCCGCGACGTCGTCCCGGCGCGTCGCCACCCGTGAAACCGCCTGCCACGACGGGTTGACCGACTCGCCGCCGAACGGCGCGAACCCCGTCATCAGCACCCTGGCCATGTCTTCTCCCGGAGCGGAGCGAAAGCGTCGGGGCCACCCTACGTCCGCGGGGTGGCCCCGACGACGACCGCGATCAGGCGGCGGGCTTCAGCCCACCCGGGAAGAGGTACTGGTCGGCCGGCTTGCCGGTGCCGTACACCCACGCGTCGAAGAAGCCCTGGAGGCTCCGGTGCGCGGCGAACTCGGTGAACCGCTGGAATTCCGGCACGCTCGCGTTCCCGTCGCGGTGCAGCGACGGCCAAGTCTTCAGGACCCAATCGAACGCCGGCTGCCCGATGTAGTTGCGCAGCGCGTGCAGCATCATCGGGCCCTTCGAGTACACGTACGTGAACTCGTTGCCCGGCCCCATGTCGTACAGCTTCCCGTTCCAGAACGCCGTGGAAGCCTTCTTGACGTTGCCGGCGTACTGCTTGTCCAGGTCGACGCCTTCCTTCGCCTCGTCCCACAGCCAGGTGGCGTAGGAGGCGAAGCACTCGTTGAGGCAGACGTCGCGCCAGTGCGCCACCGCGACCGAGTCGCCGTACCACATGTGGGCGTTCTCGTGGACGATCGTCGGGACCGTGCCGGCCCAGCCCGCCGAGTAGATCGGCCGGCTCATCGTCTCGAGCGAGAAGCCGATCTGCTCGTTGAGGAAGATGCCGCCCGCCGCGTCGATCGGGTACTTGCCGAACTTCGACTCGAGGAAGTCGAGGATCTCCGGCAGTCGCGCCTCGGCCTGCTTCGTCGAGTCGGGGACGCCGGGGGCGAACGCGCTGACGATCGGGGTGCCGTCCTTGCGCTTCTGCCGGTCGAAGGTCCACTTGTCGATCGCGACCGTCGTCATGTACGGCACGATCGGCGTCTCTTCGGCCCAGACGTGCGTGGTGCCGCCGCCCGGTGCCTTGAAGGTGCCGCGCTCGCGGCCGTTGGCGATCACGCCCCACTCGTCGGGCACGGTGACCGCCAGGTGGAACGTGGCCTTGTCGAGCGGGGTGTCGTTGACCGGGTACCAGGTGGTGGCCGACTTCGGCTCGCCGGCGGCGAACGCGCCGCCCGCCTGGGCGTACTGCCAGCCGTTGTTGCCGAGCGCCGGGTCGTCGATCGGCGCGGGCACGCCGTGGTAGGCGATCTTCACCTTGAAGGACCGGCCCCGCCAGAGCGCCCGCGACGGCGTGACGACCAGTTCGTGGTCCCCGGTCCGGCTGAACTTCGCGTCCCGGCCGTCGACCTTCACCGAGTCGACGGTCAGGCCGTGCAGATCGAGGTTGAACGAGCTGAGCGCCTGGGTGGCCCGGGCGGAGATGTCCTGGGTCCCGGTGAGCTGGTGTGCCGCCGGGTCGTAACTGACCTTGAGGTTGTAGTCGGCGACGTCGTAGCCGCCGTTGCCGTCCTGCGGGTAGTAGCTGTCGCCCGCGCTGTCGCTGCCGGGCTTCGCCGTGCCCCAGCCGTCGCCCGCCGCGGCGACGCCGGTGCCGAGGCAGAGACTGGCGACCACGGCGACTGCCACCACGACCGGTTTCCGTCCCCTCATGAACCGCTCCTGTTCCGTGTCGGTGGACCTCGTCCGCAACGTATCGTCACGAACGGGCGGTCCGGGAGCTAGCGCCGTATTTGTCCGGATAATCAGCACTTCCGTCGGCCCGCCCCGGCGGCGCCCCGTCGTCTGGAAAGCTGGACGCATGCGCGTTGCGCTGCTGGGCCCGTTGCGGGCGACCGAGGACGACGGCACGCCGATCGACATCGGCGGCGCCCGCCTCCGCATGCTCCTGGCCAGGCTCGCGCTGGACGCCGGGCGCGCCGTCCCGGCCGACGCGCTCGTCGACGGGCTTTGGGGCGCCGCGCCGCCGGCCGACGCGGCCAACGCCCTGCAGTCCTTGGTCTCCCGGCTGCGGAAAGCGCTGCCGGTGGCGATCGAATCCGGCCCGGGCGGCTACCGGCTCGCGCTGGCGGCCGGTGATGTCGACGCCGAGCGGTTCGAACGGCTCGCCGCCGACGGCCGCCGCGAGCTGGCCGCGGGCCGTGACGCCCACGCGGCCGAGTTGCTCACCGAAGCCCTCGCGCTGTGGCACGGCGCCGCGCTCGCCGACGTCCTCGACGCACCGTTCGCGCCGGCACCCGCCCGGCGGCTCACCGAGCTGCGGGCCGAGGCGGCCGAGGACCGGTTCGAAGCCCTGATCCGGCTGGGTGAGCACGCGGGCGTCCTGGCCGACCTGGCCGCCGCGGCCGACGCCGACCCGCTGCGCGAACGGCTCGCCGGGCTGCGGATCCGCGCGCTCTGCGCGGCCGGGCGGCAGCCGGAGGCCCTCTCGGTCTACGCCGGGATCCGCCGCACCCTGGCCGACCAGCTCGGCGTCGACCCGTCGGCCGAGCTGCAGGAGATCCACGTCGCCGCGCTGCGGGGCGAGTTCGAGCCGCCGTCGCCGGTGACCGACCGGCTGCCGACGCGGCTGACCACGTTCATCGGCCGCGACGACGAGCTCAAGCTGCTGGCCGAACTGCTCGGCGGCGCTCGGCTGGTCACCCTGTCCGGGCCGGGCGGGGCGGGCAAGACCCGGCTGGCCACCGAGGCGGCGTCGCGGCACCCGGCGCACCAGCGCGGCCGGGTCTGGTTCGCCGCGCTGGCCGGCGTCCGCGACCCCGACGACCTCGGCGGCGCGCTGCTGGGGGCGCTGGAGATCCGGGACATCCGCGGCGCCGAGACCGACGTCCACCGGCGGCAGGCCGAGCCGGCCGAGCAGGCCGTCGAAGTGCTCGGCGGCGCGGAAGCGCTGCTGGTGCTGGACAACTGCGAGCACGTCGTCGACGCCGCCGCGCGGCTGGCCGACGAGCTGCTGCGGCGGGCGCCGCGGCTGCGGATCCTGGCCACCAGCCGCGAGCCCCTGGCCATCGACGGGGAGGCGCTCTGCCCGCTCGGCCCGTTGCCGGTGCCGTCGGAACGCGCCGCGCCCGCGGAGGCCGCCGAGCTCGACTCGACCCGGCTGTTCCTCGACCGGGCGGCCGCGGTCCGTCCCGACTTCGTGCTCGATGAGTCCACTGTGGACCAGGTCGGGGAGATCTGCCGCCGGCTCGACGGGATGCCGCTCGCACTGGAGCTGGCCGCCGCGCGGCTGCGGTCGATGACCGTGGCCCAGATCGCCGGTCGGCTCGGCGACCGGTTCCGGCTGCTCACCTCGGGCAGCCGGACGGCGTTGCCGCGGCAGCGGACGCTGCGCGCGGTCGTCGAGTGGAGCTGGGACCTGCTGACCGAGCCCGAGCTGGCGCTGGCCCGGCGGCTCTCCGTGTTCGCGGGCGGGGCCGAGCTGGGGCCGATCGAGGCCGTCTGCGCCGACGAGCTGCTGCCCGCCGCCGACGTGCCGTACGTGCTCGGCAGCCTGGTCGAGAAGTCCATTGTGGATACGGTGGACGGCAGGCGCGGCGAGCCGCGGTACCGGATGCTGGAGACGCTGCGCGCCTACGCCACCGAGCGGTTGGTGGAGTCGAGCGAACACGATCGCACGCGCCGGGCGATGGCGGCCTACTACGCCGAGTTCACGCAGCGGCTGGAACCGACGTTGCGCACGGCCGAGCAGCTGCACGCGATCGGCGAGTACGAGGCCGAGAGCGCGAACATGGTCGCGGCCCTCCGCGGCGCGATCGAGATGTCCGATGTGGACAACTCGGTGGCCCTGCTGGACGGGATGTTCTGGTACCTGACCATTCTCGGCCAGGGTGGCCGCGTCGGCGGGCTGATCCGCGAGGCGCTCGAGTTCGGCGATCGGCTGCCGCCCGCGGTCGCGGCCGCGTACGAGGCGCTCCTCTACCTCATGGACGCGATCCCGGTCCGGTCGGACCAGGCCGAAATCCTCCGGCTGGTCGACGACTGCGTGCGCACCAACGCGGTGGAGCGGTACCCGGGGCTCGCGGTGGCCCTGCCGATGCTGGCCTTCCTCGGCGGCGACCGCGAGGTCGCCGTCCGGGAGGTGCACCGGGCCGAGCGGAGCGCGGACGTGTGGACCCGGGCCGGCGGGCACTGGGTGGAGAGCTTCCTGCTCGACGACGCGGGCGACGTCGAGGGCGCGGACCGGGCGCGCGACCTGGCCCACGCCGGGTTCGAGGAAGTCGGCGACCGCTGGGGGATCGCGATGACGCTCAGCTTCAAGGCCTACGCGTTGTCGCAGGACGGCGACAGCGCGAAGGCCATCGAGACCTACCAGCAGGGCTTGGCGCTCTCGATGGAGCTGCGCTCACACGAAGACGCCGTGCAGCACTGGTGGCGGCTGGCGGTGGAGCGGGCGCGCGCCGGGGACTTCGAAGGTGCCTGGCGCGACCAGGAGGCCGCGGAGCGCTACGGCGAAGGCATCACGAACCCGCAGCACAAGGCGATCCTGATGTTCGGCAGGCTGGAACTGCTGCTGCGCACGGGTGAGCTGGCCGAAGCGCGGGCGTTGCTCGACCGCGTCGCCGCGCTCGGGGGCGACGGCTGGTTCCCCGGCGGGATCGGCGACGAGTTCATCCACGCGTTCGAGGCGCGGCTCCTGCTGGCGCAGGGCCGCCCCGACGAGGCGGAGCCCCACCTCGCCGTCGCGATCCGCGCCACGAACCGGCGCGGCGACATGCCGGACATGGCCGGGGTGGTGGAGCTGCTGGCGATGCTCCGCGGCAGCCAGGGCCGGTACGAGACGGCAGCCCGCGTGCTCGCCGCGTCCGCCGTCGTCCGCGGGCGGCTCGATCTGGGCAGCCCCGAGGTGCGCGCGCTCATCGCCGACCTGCGCGCGGCCCTGCCGGACTACGACGCGCTCTACGAAGAAACCCGCGCGATGCCCAAACCAGAGGCGATCGCGTGGCTCATGACAGAGATCGGCTGAAGGGGTCGTGAGTGAGAACCATGTTTCTCACTCACGACCCCTGGCGCGTGGTCACCCCCGTGAACCCGCGCTCAGACCCGCCGGCGGTAGGCCCAGGTGGCCAGCGGGAAGAACACGATCACCGCGCCGGCCATCCAGGCCAGCGCGCCGGCGAGCGGGCCGGCGACGGCGCCGCCGTTCATCAGGCCGCGCAGCGCGTTCGCCATCAGGCTGACCGGGCTGATGTCCGCCCACGCCCGCAGCCAGCCCGGCATGGTGGACGTCTGGACGAACACGTTGCTGCCGAAGGTCAGCGGCATGATGAAGACGAACATCAGCGCCTGCGCCGAGCCCGGCGACTTCATCAGCATGCCGACGAACACCGAGCCCCAGCAGAAGGCCAGCCCGAACGCCAGCGCCAGCAGGATCGCCACGGCGAACTCGGCCGGGCTGGTCGCGATCCGGTAGCCCATGATCGTCGCCACGACCATCAGCACGGTGAGGCACACCAGGTACCGCACGATGTCGGCGAGCACCGCGCCGATCAGCGGCGCCGAGCGGGCGATCGGCATGCTGCGGAACCGGTCGAACACGCCCTTGCTGACGTCGGTGTTGAGCTGCACGCCGACGGTCAGGCTGGCCTGCAGGATGTTCATCACGATGATGCCGGGCACGACCAGCTGCAGGTAGGCGTCGGTCGAGCCGGACAGCGCGCCGCCGAACAGGTAGACGAACATCACCAGGAAGGTGATCGGCATCAGCGTGACGTCGGCCAGCTGTTCGGGGTTCTTGCGGATCTTCAGGATGCCGCGCCAGGCCAGGGAAAGCGCGTGCTGGAGCCCCTTGCCGGGGCTGATGTGCCGCGGCGGGGCCGGGCGGTCGAGCGCCAGCGTCGTCATGCCAGGCTCCTTTCGAGATCGCGAGTGTCCTCAGTGGATTCTTCGGCGGTGTGCCCGGTCAGTGCGAGGAACACCTCGTCGAGGCTGGGCAGCCGCAGCGCCAGCTCGTCCGCGGTGATCCCGGCTTCGTCGAGCTTGCGGACCAAAGTGGACAGCAGCACCGGGTCGTTGACCGGCGCGGTGATCAGCCCGGTCGTGTCGTCGCGGGTCGGCCGGACGCCGGACAGCTCGCCGAGGATCCGGTTGACGGCGTCCATGTCGGACAGCTGGGTCGGCCGGACCTGCAGCGTCTGCCCGCCGACGCGGCGCTTCAGCTCGTCGGCCCGGCCGTCGGCGACGACCCGGCCGTGGTCGAACACGGTGATCTTGTCGGCCAGCTGGTCGGCCTCCTCCAGGTACTGCGTGGTCAGCAGCACCGTCGCGCCCTCGGCGACGAGGCCGCGGACGACGTCCCAGACCTCGTTGCGGGCGTGCGGGTCGAGCCCGGTGGTCGGTTCGTCGAGGTAGAGCACCTCGGGCCGGCCGACGAGACTGGCCGCCAGGTCGATCCGCCGGCGCATGCCCCCGGAGTACGTCCGGACCGGCCGCTTGGCCGCGGCGGTCAGCTCGAACCGCTCGATCAGCTCGGCGGCCCGGGTCTTGGCCTGGGCGCGTGAGTGGCCGTGCAACCGTCCGATCAGGACGAGGTTCTCGATGCCGTTGAGGTCCTCGTCGACCGACGCGTACTGCCCGGTGAGGCCGATCAGGCTGCGGACCCGGACCGGGTCGGTGACCACGTCGAACCCCCCGACGGTGGCTCTGCCCGCGTCCGGTTTCATCAGGGTCGCCAGTATCCGGACCGCGGTCGTCTTGCCGGCGCCGTTCGGCCCGAGCACCCCCACCACCTGCCCGAACGGGACCTCGAGGTCGACCCCGTCCAGTGCCTTGGTGTCCCCGAAGTGTTTGACCAGGCCCTCGGCCTGGATCGCGTGTGACATGGGCGTCCTCCTTCGCTTGAGGACCACTGTGGACGCGCGCGCTGTCAGGCCACGCACAGCGCGCTGGCAAGCGCTGGCAGCCGCTGGTGGAGATCTTGTGGAGGAGTTGTCGACGCCCACCCCGTCCGGCGCGGGTCTCGGCATACTCGGCAGCATGGTAGTTGCGGAAGAGACGCGGTCGCGGCGGAAGAACCCGCTGGTCACGGCCCTGCTGGTAGTGCCGCTGGTGCTGCTGGCCGGCCTGACGACGCTGCGCCTGATCGGCTTCGACGGCGACTGGTACACCCTCGTCGCGCTGTCGCTGACGCCGTACGTGACGGCCGCCGGCGTGCTGCTCGGCGGCCTGGCGCTGGCCCTGCGGCGCTGGTGGACCGGCGGGATCGCGCTGGTGCTGGCGATCGTGCTGGCCGTCCTCGTCCTGCCACGGCTCTCGGCGGGCGACCAACGCGAAGTGCACGGAAAGACACTGCGCGTGCTCGCGTCGAACCTGCTCTACGGCCAGGCGGACCCGAAGGCCGTCGTCGACCTGGTGCGCGAACAGCGGATCGACGTGCTGAACCTGGTCGAGCTGACGCCCCGCGTGGTCGACGGGCTGACCGCGGCCGGGCTGTTCGAGACGCTGCCGTTCCGGGTGCTGCACCCGGCGCCGGGTGCGTTCGGCTCGGGGATCGTGTCGCGCTTCCCGCTGACGGAGGTCAACCTGACCGGCGATTCGGCGACCAAGCAGCCGGGCGCCCAGGCCGACCTCGGCGACGGCGTGGTGGCCGAGATCGTCGCCGTCCACCCGATCTCCCCGGACGTCGACACCCCGCAGTGGGAGCGCGAGATGAAGGATCTCTCCCGCGCGGCGGGCGAGCACGGCCTGCGCGTCCTGGCGGGCGACTTCAACGCGACGCTGGACCACGCGGCGTTCCGGACGGTGCTGTCGCGCGGCTACAACGACGCGGCGGAGGAGCGTGGCGAGGCATTGGCCCCGACCTGGCCGTCCTCGACGCCGGTGGTGACGATCGACCACGTGGTGGTGGACAACCGGGCGGCGGTCCTGGATTACCGGGTGTTCGACGTCCCGGGCAGCGACCACCGCGCGGTGTTCGCCGAGGTGCGGCTGCCGTGACGGTTCAGGTGCGGATCAGCTCCCGCAGCTCCTTGGCGCTGACCTGCCACTGCTGACGGCGAAAGGCGAGGACCACCGCCCCCAGCGCGGCGCTGCTCAGCACGGCCGCGGCGACGACCAGCGGGATCAGGCCGGCGAAGGCGCCGACCAGGACGAGCGCGAGGCCCACGGCCACCACGCAGATTCCCAGCGTGAGCGCGGCCGGTTTGTTCTGCCACGTCCAGGGGTCGCCGCTGCGCAGGTCGTCGGCGAGGTCGGCGGCGAACACCGCCAGCTGCTGGTCCTGGGGCGCGAGCTGCGGGATCCGCGTCGCGGCGTCCCGGCAGATTTCACGCTGTTCCGCGGTGGTGATCACCCGGACGTCGTAGATCGTGACGCTGAGCGAATCCTCCACGCGTTGTTTGAGCGCCCAAGCCAGCCGATGCCGCAATTCCGGGTCACCCGGGCGCTGCGTCAGTTCCAGTTCGAGCTGCCGTACCGCCGAATCGCCGACCGCTTGCTCGCTCACCGTCGCCCCGTTCTTGTCCGGATTGGCGTCGCCGCTTAGAGTTGTGAATGTGTCGGGATAGTTTACCGTGTCTTTCCGCCCGGGTGGCACATCGGCGAGGGATTTTGCGGGGGAGCGATGAGCGGCATGAATTCCCGGACGCTGGCCGCGGTGGCGGTCGTCGTCAACCTGACGGTGTGCGCGCTGGCCGCCGTCGTAGTGCTGGTGGTGCGTGACCACGACGTCGCGCCGGTCGCCGCACCGGCCGCGAGTTCGCCGGTTCCGACGACGAGCGCGCCGCTGTCGACGCTGGTCACCACGTCCTCCGCTGTGCCGGCGACGACGTCGGCGCCCGCCGTGCCCGGCGGGACCCAGCCGGTGTCCGGGCCGGCCGGGATCACGACCGTGATCCCGGCCGGCTGGCAGGTCAAGCCCACGTCCGCGCCGGGCAGCGTGCAGGCGACGGACCCGGCGCAGCCCGCTCGCTTCCTGCGGTACGGCGGTTCGCCGTCGCCCGGGAAAGCGCTCCTGGCCGCGCAGCAGGATTACGAGCGCACTTTTCCCCGTGGCCACGCCGGATATCGGCTCATCGGGCTCGAGCCGACGACCGTGCGGGAAGCCGAAGCGGTCGCATGGGAGTTCGAATTCCAGGCCGACGTCGGACTCAAGCACGTCAAATCGGTTTACTGGCGGGCGCAGGGTGTCGACTATTTCGTGTACGGGTCGTCGGTGGTCTCCGGGTGGACCGACATGCAGGTGATCTTCGACGCCGCGCTTTCCGCCGCGAAACCCTGATCAGCTCGGCGAGAACACCAGCCCCCGCTGGTCGGGGTAGAGGAAGCCGTCGACGTCGAAGGCCTGCTCGTCCTGGTAGGTCGTGCCGCCGGACTGGGTTCCGGTGACCGTGACCCGGCCCTCGGAGCCGGTTCGGGTGTGCACGGCGATCTCACCGGACGGGGTCTGGCGGAGCTCGATCGTCGGGTAGACCGTGATCTTCCAGGAGATGTCCATGACTTCGCTGAAGGCGGACAGCCGGAACGGGCAGTTCGGCGGCTCCGCCCGCTTCTGCGCGGCGCACTGGTCGAGGTAGTTCTTGACCTGGTCCTGGGCGGCCTGCTGCGCCGATGCCTTGACCCGGACACCGAGCGGCACCTCGGTCATGCCCAGAGCCGCGTCGACGACGCCCTGGTCGGCCTCCAGCAGCGGGTTGTCGGCGACGTCGACCTTGTGCCGGCCGGGGAAGACCGCGATCTCCACGGCGTCACCCGGGCGGCCGGTCGCGAGCGTTTCGCCGTCGACGCGCAGCGGCACCGCCGCGGAGACCGTGATCCGCAGGGTGGGTTCCAGGCCGCTGATCGCCCAGTCGCGGAAGACGCCCCAGGTGTGGGTCTTGCGTCGGGTGAGCCGCACCTGGCCCGACTTTTCGTGGCCGTCGACGAGGAAGCTGATCGACGCGGACCTGCTGTCGTCATCGTCGTCTTCGACGCCGTGGATCTTCAGCCCGGTCGGCGGCACGTAGTCGGGTGACCGGAGCATGGCCCCGCTGGGACCATCGCCGTCGAGGTACGACGCGGCCGCCTCGGCGTCACGCTCGGCGAGCGCGTCGAAGTAACCGTTCAGCGCGGCCTCCGGCGTGAAGACGGTCTTCTGCACGACGAAGAGACCGGCGCCGAGCACGACCAGAACGGAAACGACGACGACCGTGATCATCCCGGCCTTGCGGCTCGGTCGCCACGGCCGCACGAAGGGGTCGGCGGGCACGGCGAACCCGCTCGGCGGCGTCGGCGCGTGCTCGCCTTGCGCTTTCGCAGCCAGTTCGCGGCCGCACTGGTGACAGAACCGGGCGTCCGGCTGGGTGGGTGCGTCGCAGTGCGGGCACGGAGTGCGTTCGACGGCCTCCCCGCACCTCGGGCACGCGGCGGCCCCGGGCGCGACGATGTTCCGGCAGGTACGGCAGTTGACCAGCGTGGTCACGATTCCCCCTGTTCGGGCCGCTGGGCATCGGCCAGGAATTGGTCGCGTCGCGCCCGCTGCGCGGCGACGATCTGGTGGTGGTGGGCAACGGGCGGCTCGTGCTGGCAGGTGGCGAGTTCCCGCCAAGCCTGCGCGGAGCGTCGAAGCTCGTTGTGCCAACGAACGCCGTCGATCGGATTGACGGCGGCGGTGCTCAGCCAGCGGTGCCAGTACCAGAACATGCTGAGCTCGATCTTGAGTCCCTCGTGCGCGGGCCAGCACGGCGGGAGGAGAACCCAGGGCGTGTAGGCGGTTTCGAGCCAGCCAACCCAGTCGGCGAGTTCTTGCCACGACTTCGCCCGGACGTCTTCGGCGAGCGAGTCCCAGACCCATGGTGGTTTCGCGGCCACGGTCAGTCCCTCCCCATGTCGCTGCCGGCATCGGCTTCGTAGCCACCGCTGTCGTAGCCCTCGGCCTCGGGTTCCGTCTCCGCAGAGCTCATCGAGTCGGCGACGCGAGCGTCATCAGCTGCGGCTTGGTCTTCGTAGGTGGGTTGTTGCTGCTCAGCTGCTGGTGGTTCGGTTTCGGCCGCGGGTTCTCGGGTGGCTGGTTCTGTGCTGGTGGCCGGTTCTTCAGCACTCTGGTCGGCGGCTGGTTCGTCAGCCGCTGACTCCGGCTCGGCTGTTGCGGGCTCTTCGGCGGCCGGTTCCTCGGGCTCCGGTGTCCGGGTTTGCTGTTGCGGTTCTTCGAGTTCTGGCTCTTCTTGCTCCGCGGCCTGCCCAGCATCCTGCTGCCGGCTTTCCTCCTGCTGCTCTTGGCCGGACCGATCGGCCTGGTCTTCCAGCCGCTCTTGCCCGGTGGCGTCCTGCTGCTGATCGTCGCGCTCACTGCCTTCTTCCCGCTCCGGGTCGCGGGCGGGTTCCTGCTGTTGTTCGCGGGCCGGCCCGTCTTGATCAGCGTCGCCCTCGGCCTGCTGTTCATCGGCTTGCTTTTCAGTCTGCTGTTCGGCATCGGTTTCCGCTTGGTCGCGCTGTGCCTCGGCGCCGGCTTCCCGATTGTGTTCGGCGTCTTCTTGTTCGAGTTGCTCGTCGGTGGCTTGTTCGTCTTGTTCCTGCTCGCGGCCTTGGCCGGCGTGTTCGTCGGTTTGTTGCGTGGTGCCGCCCGACTCTCGGTCCTCGGCTTGTTCGCCGGATTCGACCTCTGCCGTCCCGGTCGGCTCGGGCTCATCGGTACCGCCCCGCTCATCGGGTGCGTTCGAACTCTCCGGCGGCGCCCGTTCGCCGTGCAAATGACCGGCGTCCTCGCCGGCTTCGGTTTCGGCTCGCTCCTTTTCGGCAGCGTGCTTTTCCTCCAGAGCGCGGATCTTGGCGCGGGCGTCCTCCAGCGCTTCTTCGCTCACGTCGTTGAGGGGACGATAGGGCGTGGGGGCGACGAGGCCGCCGAGCTCATCGGGTTCGTTGAGACGTTCGATGCCCGGTGGGATCGGGACATCTTCGTAGGCCTCCGCCTGGATGTGCCGGATCGCCTCCTGCTGGCGTTCGTTCCCCGGATCCGCCCGGTCGACTTCGTACGCTGGGTGGTTCCGGTTCTTCGCGGCCCAGCTTTCCGGGGTGTGGAACTGGATCTCCAGCGGCAGCGAGGTCTCCTTGTGCACCCAACTGGTGTTCAGGCCTTTGTAGTCCTCCTGGTGCCAGCTGTTCTTGTGCGTTTGCCTGATCGGGGCGAAACCGTTCCTCTTCAGCTGTTCATAGGTACTCCTAACGCCGTCCACGTATCCATCGGTTGGAAATGTGAGCGTGTACCTGTTCAGGTCGTAGGTGCCGCGGATGACTATGGCGGCAGGCAGGCCTTCTTCGTCGTTGCGATTGCGAGCGACCTTGCTGCGGAACGAATCGAGCTCCTTCAGGGATTGGTCGACGCCGACCAGTTCACCGCCTGAGCCGCGCACGGTCGCTTCGATGTCGCGCATCGCGAGATCGATGTGCGGCTTGGCGTCGGTCGCTATGCCGTGTGCTTCCAACACCGCCCGGTCTTCCGACCGTTTCAGTGACAGTCCGGCCTCGTGACCCTTCCCTCGCCAAGTGACCGGATCCTCCTCGGTCACAGCCGGGTCACCCCGGATATATCACGGGTTTCGCGAATCGTGCGCTCGGCCGTTTCCGCGTCGATCGGGACGAGGCCGGGTTTCTGGTGCGGTCCGGCTGCCCGGAACTCGCGGATCGTGCCGGTGGGGATCCATCGGTTCTTCAAGCCGAAGACTTCGTCGATCGTGATCTCCGGGCTGGTCAGCCGGCGGTAGATCATGGGGCGGCCGGAGTCGTGGCTGACCCAGTACTGGACGAATCGCTGCCGATCCTCGAGCAGCTCTGCGGCCTGGTGTTCGGTGATCTGCTCCACGGTGTTCGGGTGCGGCGCGTCGAGGGGGTTCGCCAGCGGGTGCCACGCCCAGTCGGTGACCGACACGTGTTCGAGGTCGTCGCCGCGTCGCCGCCACAGCCCTCCGAGCCGCTTTCCGTTCTCGTCTAGCCAGAACTGGGTGAAGTACTCGTAGGTCTCGTCCGCTGTCATGGTGTGTATCCCCTCAACTGGGCGAACGCTTCGATCGCACCCGCCGGGCGCGCCTCGATCTGCAGCGGCGGATCACTGCGCCAGAAGAGCCAAGCGTGGAACGGCGGCAGCAGCTGGATCGCGTTGATCGGCAGGGCGGGCCGGAAGATGCTGCTCACCGTGTGGCCTTGGCCGGCCTGGACGGGGCCGCCGACGCCGACCTGGCCCACCGGGGCCCCCGCCTGGGGCGCCACCTGCATGCTCGTCGTCGTCTGGCGTTCCTCGCCGGCCCACGCCGAAATGTTGTGCAGGTCCTCGCCGTTCGACAGGCCGCCGAAGATCAGCTTGGCCGTTGTGGCCGCGAGGATCGCCGCTTGCTGCTCGACGCCGTAGCGGTTGCGCAGCTGCGCGAGGCTCTGGGTCGCCCACATAGTGACGATCCCGCGGCCGCCGCCTTCGCTTACCAAGGACGGCAGGCTTTGGAGCGGGGCGATGTTGGCAATCTCGTCCAACGCCAGCAGCAACGGCGGGTCGAGCCGCCCGCCCTGGGTGGCGGCCAGCTCCGCCGCGCGCTGGGCGATGCTGTCGACCAGCCCGGCCATCAGCGGCGCGATCGCCTGCTGCTGGTGCGACGGCCCGATGATGAACAGCGACGAGCGGGTCGCCAGGAACTTGTCGATGTCGAGCTCGTTGGTTGCGCACGAGCGCAGCACGGTGGGCTCAGACGTCGCTTCGAGCGTGTTGCGGGCGACCGAATAGAAGCTGCCCCGCTCGCGGTCGCCCAGCAGCTTCAACGCGTCCAGGTCGTCCGCCCACATCGCGCCCGGGCTCGACGACAGCCGGAGGATCGCCACCGGGTCGCGGGTTTCCTGGCTCGCCAGCCACTTCCGGACCGTCGACAACGGCAGGTCCTCCAGCGCCGCCGCGTGGAAGTACGCGCGCAAGATCGCCGCCGCGCCGCCGCGCCAGTGGTCGCCGTCCTGGACGCCCTGACCGGCGACCGCCGTCATCGCGGCCACCCGCCGGTAGCAGACGGACGGGTTCGCGCAGTCGGCCAGCGGCGACCAGCGCAGGGAGGTGTCCGGGTATTCGCTGCCGAAGGGGTCGTAGACGTGCACCGAACCGCCGTACGGCGCGGCCAGCGCCCGCCGCCGGTTCCCGGTGAACGCGAGGATGTCGCCGCGCGTCGACGTGCAGACCAGCGGGCCTTCCCACCAGAGCACCGACGGGATGATGAGCCCGGACGTCTTGCCGTAGCGCGGTGGGCCGACGATGCCGACCGAGTCCTCCGGTGCGCTCCAGCAGCGCTGGTACCCGGCCCGCGCGTCCCAGCCGAGGAAGACCTGCCGCCGCGGGTCGACGCGGAACGGCGGGATCGCGGGCCACTCGGCGATCGACATCGGCGCCTCAGTCGCGGGCCACCGAGCCGGTCACGACGACCGGCATCGGGATCGCGGGTCCGTCGGCGTCCGGCAACGGGTAGTCGGCGCCGGGTTCCTCGACGGCCTCCAGCCTCAGCTCGTTCGGCGGGTGGCTGGCGCAGATCGCCGCCTCCCAGCCGTTGCGTGCACCGTCGAAGCTCTCGCGGAACCGGGCGAGCACCCGCCGGATGCCCAGACGGTGGCCGGCGGCGACCGCACCCTGGTCGGCGCGGTACTCCGCGGCCCGGCTGCCTGCGGCCTGCAGCGGCACCAGGAAGAACCGGATGCACACCATCAGCGGCCAAGACGCGAACAGCAGCGCCACCTTGACCAGGCCGTTGCGGGAGAAATCCATCAGCCAGGTGAAGACGTTGTAGGCGAGGTAGAGCGGCAGCGCCACACCCCGGACGAACATTCCGGACAGCGGGTCGGCGTTGCGCCAGTGCGTGAGCTCGTGGCACAGCACGCCGGCCAGCGGTTCCTTGTCGTAGTTGAATTCGTCCAGGAACCCGCGCGTCACGATGATGTGCCGCGCGCCCGCGTAGGCGTTGGGCAGGCGGTCGTCGTCCATCAGCAGCGGCGGGACCTTGTCGAGGCCGAGGCGGTGCGCGCAGTCTTCGAGGACCGGAAGGATCAGCTCCTTCTCCCGGCGGCTGGGCTGGCGGTACCCGGCGATCCGGAACACCCAGCCCTCGGCGCCGACCTGGAAGACGGTGTAGAGGACTCCGACCAGGAACGCGACCACGAGCTGCCCGATGAACAGGCCGGCGGCCACCGCCGGATCGGCCGAGACGAGACCGATCCACGGCAGCAGGAGCCCGGCCGCGAAGCCGGCGATCGCGCCGATCACCGCGCCGGCGATCAAGCCGAGAATGCCGCCGCCCTGCAGCATCGCGCTGTCCATCACGGTGCTGAACACCGGGACGTCCGCCGCCCAGGACGTCGCGTTCCCGCCGAGCCCGGCCCCGCCGAAGAAGCCGAGCATCGCGCCGGCGACCACCCCGGCGCCTCCGCCGAAAATGGCGAGCGGCAGGTTGAACCACGCCGCCGCCAGCGCACCGATGAGTCCGCGCTTGTCGCGCAGCATTCCGGTGACGAACCAGATGAAGCCGTTGCGGTATCCCGGAGGCCGGGAAAAGGCGCCGCGGAGCTTCTCCCGCAGCCGGTTGCCCAATCCGGGGCGCGACGGCTTCGCCGCTTTCTCGTGCGAAACCAGGGGCGCCGCAGGAAGGGACGGCGGCGGCTCCGGGGCCGTGACGAGGGGGTGCACCGGAAGAACGGGCTGGTCACGTGCCATTGCGGAGATGGTGGGAGACGGCTGGGAAGGTGGTCCGGCCGAGGCCGGCACCACCGGGGATTGCCCCGACACTTCACAGTGTGGACAGTTCCGGCTGGCCGGGTCGCGCTTGTTCCCGCACCGCGCACAGATCGCCAAAGTGCCCCCCTCCGCGCACTTCAGCCAGCCGTCCCCTTGTCGTCGACCGGCGTCGGTTGTGCATTGTGGCACACGGCGACGGCAATCGTGCCGGATTCACCGGTTAGGTGGAATCTGCTATTCAGGTGATTGCGGGCAATGCCGCGAGCGTTTCCAGCGCGCCGCCCGCGATCGACACGCCGCGGCCGTGGCGGATCTCGGGTTCCCTTGGGTTGATGCGGATCAACGCGCCGGTCGCCGCGCTGGCCAGTTCGGCGTAGCGGCGGACCGTCGGGACCGCCTGGCCCGCCCCCAGCTCGACGACGACCAGGTCGCGGGCAGTGCGGCGCCACGCCGTCAGCTCGTCCAGCTGCGCCTGGCTGCGGTCCGGGATCCACGAGAAGTCGCCGAACATCAGGATGTTGGGCCGCGCCAGGCCGCCGCAGCGGGGGCACGACGGCAATGGCGGCACCGCTCGCATGGTCGCTTCGTCGATCTCGACGTCCATTTCCGCGGGCCAGATGTCGTCGGAGCAGCCATTGAAGCACTGCAGGTGGTGGATCGAGCCGTGTGCCTCGGCGACGAACTCGAAGCCCGCCTTCTGGAACTGTCCGTCCACATTGGACGTGAAGACGCGTACGCCGCCGGGCAGGCGGGAGCCACGGGCCAGCAGGAGCGAGAAACCCCGGTGCGGCACGGTGTTCCGGTACAGGTGGAGCCGGTGCCCGTAGAAGCCCCAGGCCAGTTCGGGGTCGTCCGCGAAGTGCCGTGGGTCGGCGAGCTCCTCGAACCGCAGCCCGAGCCGGGCGTACGGCGGGTACGCGCGCCAAAACCCTTCGCCGCCACGGAAGTCCGGCAGGCCGGAGTCGACGCCCATCCCGGCGCCGGCGCAGATCAGGAGCGCGCCGGCGCCGTCCATGAGCTCCGCGGCACGGGCGAGCTCACGCACCCGGCTGGGAGCCGAGGACGACCTCGAACTCGAGGAGGTTCGCCCCGGTGGACACGGGCTTGGCCCGTTCGCCGGAGTGCGCCGCCGCGGCCGCGCCGCCCTTCGCCCACGCCTGGTAGTGCTCCTCGGTCTCCCACTTCGTGTACACGAAGTAGCGCGTCTCGCCGGAAACCGGGCGCAGCAGTTCGAACCCGAGGAATCCCGGCTGCTGGTCGACGGCGTGCAGCCGCGCCGCGAACCGCTTCTCCAGCTCGGGTCCGGAGCCTTCGGGAACCTCGATCGCGTTGATCTTCACGACACTCATGGGCTCCAGCCTAGTTGGCCGCGAGGTGTGATCCGTGCCACTGTGGGGGTCATGGGGAGTACAGAGCGCGACCTCGCGGCCGACCTCGCCCGGATCATCCGGGCCACCGCCGACGAAGTCGCCACCGGCCGGGGCAACGAGCTCGTCGAGAAGGTGACCGGGCACCTGGCGGCGCCGCTGCCGGAGGTCGTGGTCGTGACCCGCAACTGGCCGATGTGGGAGCACGCGAACATCCAGCGCGGCGTGGAGGCCTACCTGGCCGCGCACGGCACGGCCGTGGACTGGTTCGGCATCGCGGGCGGCCAACGCACGCACGAAGACCTGATCGGGATGCTCGCCATCGCGCGCAAGCAGGGGATGTACGAGCTCGGCTCGGTGGACTACACGACGACGGCGATCAGCCCGGACGACGCGACCGAAGCCGTCCAGCTCGGGCTCGTCGGCACGAGCGCCCCGGACGGCGAGCCGGTGCTGCTCGCGATCCGCGGCCCGAACCCGCAGTGGGGACAGGAACAGTGCCGGCTGGAGGTGCTCGCGACGGCGCGGGCGACCGCCACCGAGGTGCGCGACCGCGTCGAGCGCCTGATGGCCGAGCACGACGTCCTGCGCGGGCAGGTGCTGGCCTTCGGGACCAGCGAGAACCGCGGCAACGACCTGCTCACCTTCCTCCCGCGGCCGACGCTGACCGGCGAGGAGGTCGTGCTGCCGGACGGCGTGCTCGACGCGATCGAGCGGCACGCGGTCGGCATCGCCGAACACGGCGAGCGGCTGCTGGCCGCGGGCCAGCACCTCAAGCGCGGTCTGCTGCTGCACGGCCCGCCCGGCACCGGCAAGACGCACACCGTCCGGTACCTGATGAGCCGCCTGCCGGGCACCACGGTGGTCGTCCTGACCGGCACGGCGATGCGGTTCGTCGGCAAGGCGGCCGAGCTCGCGCGGCGGCTGCAGCCCAGCGTGGTCGTGGTGGAGGACGTCGACCTCATCGCGCAGGACCGCAGCTACGGGCCGGACGCGCACCCGCTGCTGTTCACGCTGCTCGACGCGATGGACGGCGTCGGCGGCGACGCCGACGTGACGTTCCTGCTCACCACCAACCGGGCCGGGGCGCTGGAGCGGGCGCTGGCCGACCGGCCGGGCCGGGTCGACCTCGCCGTCGAGATCCCGCTCCCGGACGCGGCCGGCCGCGAGGCGCTGCTCCGCCTGTATGCGCGGGGCCTGAAGCTGACGGCGGACCTCGGCCCGGTCGTCGACGCGACCGAGGGGGTCACGGCGTCGTTCGTGAAGGAACTGTTGCGCCGGGCGGCGCTGCGGTCGCTGGCCCAGCGTCCCGACGACGACGTGGTGGTCGGTGCCGAGGAGCTGACGGCGGCGTTGCGGGAGATGCAGGACGCGCGGAGCGCGTTGACGCGGTCGTTGCTGGGGAGCTCAGCTGTGCAGTGAGCCGGGGAAGAGATGGGCGTCCGCGGGGAGCTTCGTCCCGCGGAACCAGTCGGCGAAGAACCCGCGCAGGTCCTGGCCGCTGAGCCGCGTCACCATCGCCTCGAAGTCCGCCCAGGTCGCGTTGCCGTGGCGGAAGCGGGACGGCCAGTCATGCAGGAGCCGGTCGAACGCCGGGTCGCCGATCTGGCGGCGCAGGGCGTGCAGCGCGAGGATGCCCTTGTTGTAGACGCCCTCGAACTCGTGACCCTGCCCCATGTCGACCAGCTTCTGCGCCCAGAAGTCGGTGCTGCCGTGGGTGATCTCGATGGCCGCGCGGTAGCGGTCGTCCAGGTTCTGGCCGTCGCGCTCGGCCCACAGCCATTGCGCGTAGGACGCGAAGCACTCGTTCAGGCAGATGTCGGACCAGTCGCGCACCGACACCGAATCGCCGAACCACTGGTGGGCGCTCTCGTGCACCAACGTCGTCAGCTCGGCCCCCTTCGCGTACGTCGGCCGGGTCTGGGTCTCCAGCGAGAAGCGGATGTCCTCGTCCAGGTAGATCGCGCCGGCGGCCGACTGCGGGTACGGGCCGAACTTGCCGCTCAGGAAGCCGAGCACCTCGGGCAGCCGGCCGCCGGTCGCGCGGCGGGCCTCGGCGCCGGGCGCGTAGGCCGAGACCACCGGCGTGCCGTCCGGCAGGGTCGATTTGTCGATGCCGAACTTGCCGATCGCGATCGTCGTCAGGTAGCTCGCGACCGGGTTCGGGTCGGTCCAGGTGCCCGGCGGTCCTTCCCGGCCGTTGGAGACGACCGTCCAGCCGGCCGGGACGTGCGCGGTGAGCGTGAAGGTGGCCTTGTCGCGCGGGGTCTCGTTCACCGGGAACCAGAACGCCGCCGAGTGCGGCTCGCCGACCATGTACGCGCCGCCGTCGGCCGAGTGCCGCCAGCCGTTCTCGCTGCCGCCGTCGCGGGGTGTCTTCGCCGGGTCGCCGCCGTAGCGGACACGGGTCCGGAACGTCGTCCCGGCGCGGATCGGCTCCGCCGGGGTGACGACCAGCTCGAAGGCTTTCTCCCGGGTGAACTTCGCGGGCTTGCCGTCGACTTCGACGCTGTGGACGTCGAGTCCGCGCAGGTCCAGGTCGAACCGGCTGAGGTCGTGGGTGGCCTTCGCGGTGACCGTGGTGTCGCCGTCGAGGTGGCCGCTCGGCGGGTCGTAGCTCGCGTCGACGTGGTAGTCGAGAGCGTCGTAGCCGCCGTTGCCGTCGTCCGGGTAGTACGGATCACCGGCGCCGGCCGCGCCGGCCACGGGGTGCATGGGCGGTGGTGGCGGCGGTGCCGAGACGGCGTCACCGCCGGACGCCGCGGCGACGATCCCCGCGCTGCAGAGGGCCAGGACGGCGAGTCGGCGGCGCATGTCATCCACCATAGGTGATCGAAAGCGATCACTTCGTCACGTTCCGCACCAGGGGTTATGTGGTTAGGTGGCCGCGTGCTCTGTTTCGGCGGCAGCGGCGTGCCGATCGTTCTGCTGCACGGCCTGATGGGCCGGGCACGGACGTGGTGGCGGGTCGCGGAGTGGCTCCGGCCCTACGGCGCGGTGTACGGCCTCGACGCCCGCGGCCACGGCAGCGCGCCGCGCGTCGGCCCGTGGACGACCGAACGGTTCGCCGACGACGTCGCCGACGCGCTGCGGATCCTCGACGCCGGTCCGGCCGTGCTCATCGGGCACTCGATGGGCGGCCTGCACGCGTGGGCGACCGCCGCGCGGCACCCGGAGCTGGTGCGCGCGGTGGTGTCCGAGGACTTCGCGCCGGACCAGCGCGGCCGGACCGTGGAGACCTGGCGCGGGTACTTCGAGAGCTGGCCGGTGCCGTTCGAGTCGCTCGGCCACGTCCGGGCGTTCTTCGGCGACGCGGGTCCGTACTTCGCCGACTGCGTCGAGGAGCGCGAGGACGGCTACCACCTGGTCGCGGACCTGGAAGACCTGTACGTCATCGCCGCCGAATGGGGCCGCCGCGCCTACTGGTCCATTGTGGACGGCATCGGCTGTCCGCTGCTGCTGGTCGAGGGCGAGCACACGGCGATGCCGCCCGGCCAGCAGGCGCTCGTCGCCGCCCGCGTCCCCGGAGCGAAACACCTGGTCGTGCCCGGCTCGGCCCACCTGCCCCACGACGAAGCCCCGGAGACCTACCGCGGCGCCGTCGAGGCGTTCCTCTCCCAGGTCCTCAACCGGTGAAACCACGCGTGACCAGAGGGACGGCACACCGAGCGCGCCGTTGAGCCCGGTGCACCGACCGCCTGGTCACGCGTGAGCCAGGTCTGCCCGCCAGGCCGCCGTGGACCGGTCCGCCGGGACGATCAGCGGCCAGACGTCCGCGCCGAGGAAGCCGGTTTCGCCGGCCGCCTTCGCCGCGGTGCAGGTGTCGCGGGGCAGCCCCGCCCGGGCCGCCAACGCGGCCACGGCGTCCGTCGTCGACTTCCCGAAGACGCCGTCGGCCGGCACGCCGAAACCGGCCGCCCGCAGGAACCGCTGCGCGAGCTGGACCCGACGGCCGGTGTCGCCCGGCTTGAGCAGCGGCCACTCCGCCTCGGCGCGCGCCACCGGGACACCCAGGACGCGGCCCACCGCGGTCCGCAGCTCCGGCAGCCGGTCGTAGAGGACCTGGCCGGGGCACTCGGTCGAGTTGAAGTCGCGGTGGCCCTTGATGAACTCGGGCGAGATGCCGTACTGGTGCGCGATGTAGGCGACCAGGCCGACCAGCGAGTTCCACAGCGCCTGAGGCACGTCCACCGTGCTGTACAGGCCTTCGTTCTCGATGCCGATGACCTCGCTGTTGTGGTTGCCGACGTTGGCGCCCTGCACGTGCCGGGTGCCGCCGCGCAGGATTTCGAGGCTGCGGTGCCTGCCCTCGGTGACATGACCGCCGCGGCTGTTCGTGAACTGCTGGCCGCTGTCGATCCAGCCGTTCTTGTCCATGTGCAGGTCTTGGATGAACCGTGAGACGAAGAACGCGCGTGCCAGTGAGAAGTCGTTGTCGGCCGGCGGGTCGACCGCGTGGTGCACGACGATGTACGTCGGTTTGTGGTTCTCCACCACGATCGTGCCCGTGGCGGGCCGGGCACCCCACTCGGAGGTCGGGTGGATGGTCGGTGCCGGCACGGCCGCGGCGGCCGTCCCCGTGGTCGTCATCCCCAGTGCGCCGGCCGCGGACGCGGTCACCCCCGCCTTGAGCAGGGTCCGGCGGTCAACTTTGACCATACGGAGAAAGGTAGCTCCGTACCGCGCCGGAGACAACTATTGACCAACTTTGGTCGTAGTGCGTCAGTGTTCGCCCGGCAGGGCGAAGAGGCCGTCTCGGGTCTGCTCCAGCAGGCCGTCGACCAGCAGGGAGTCCAGGCAGCGGTCGCGCTGCCCGCCGTCGTGCCACACCAGGTCGAGGCGAGCCTTCTCGACGGGTCCTTCGGAGCCGCGCAGGACGTCGAGCAGCCGCCCGCGGACGTACCGGTCGGTGCCCGCGTACCGCTGCACCGGCTTGGCCGGGCCGGTGTACTCCGGCCGTCCGGCGAGCTGCCAGGCGCAGTCGTCGTAGACCGGGCAGTCCGCGCAGCGCGGGGCGCGCGCGGTGCACACCAGCGCGCCCAGCTCCATGATCGCCGCCGAAAACCGGGCGGCAGGCGCGTCCCCGGCCGGCAGCAGCGCCTCGACGTCGGCCATGTCGCGGGTGTTCGACGCGGGCCCGGCGTCGCCGGCCCCGTGCACCGCCCGCGCGACGACGCGCCGGACGTTCGTGTCCACGACGGGCGCGCGACGCCCGTAGGCGAACGCGGCGACGGCACGCGCGGTGTAGGCCCCGATCCCGGGCAGCGCGAGCAGGGTGTCCACATCGGACGGCACGACGTCGCCGTGCTCGGCCGCGATCACGCCCGCGGCTTCGTGGAGCCGCAACGCGCGCCGCGGGTAGCCGAGCTTGCCCCAGGCCCGCACGACTTCGCCCTGGGAAGACGCGGCCAGCGCCGAGGGCGCCGGCCAGCGCGCCATCCACTCGTGCCAGATCGGCTGCACGCGGGCGACCGGGGTCTGCTGCAGCATGATCTCGCTGACGAGCACACCCCACGCCGTGCAGTCCGGCTCGCGCCAGGGCAGGTCCCGGCCGTGTGCGGCGAACCAGTCGAGCAGTACGTCAGCGTCCACAGCCACGCGAAAAGGCTACTTGACCTCGGTGAGGTGCCCCGTCTTGACGTCGTAGACGAAGCCGCGGACGGTGTCGGTGTGCGGCAGGTAGGCGCTGCGGCGCACCCGCTCGACCGAAGTCCGGACGCTGTTCTCGACGTTGCGGAACGCCTCGACCGACCAGGTCGGCCGCAGGCCCGTGTCGGTCTCCAGCTCGTCCTTGAAGTCGTCCTCGGTGACCATCGAGAGGCCGCACTCGGTGTGCTGGACGATCAGCACCTCGCGGGTGCCGAGCTTGCGCTGCGACAGGGCGAGCGAGCGGACCATGTCGTCGGTCACCACGCCGCCCGCGTTGCGGAGGATGTGCGACTCGCCCTGGAGCAGGCCGAAGAGCTCGAACACCCGGATCCGGGCGTCCATGCAGGTCAGGATGGCCACCTGCAGCGAGGGCTTCGGGGTCGACCGGTCACCGGGGGTGATGTCGCCGAGTTCCTGGTTGCGCTTGAGAAGTACGTCGATCGAGGTCATCGGTCACCTTCCGGCCAGTGGCCCCGCGGCGCGGGAGTACCCCTCCATTGGACCCGGGCCGAGCCCGATCGGGCAATGCCCTACGAGCAATGTCACGACCGGTAAGGGGTGGTCAGCCGCCGAACCAGGGCTCGTCGATGGTCCGCGGCGGTGCCGACGTCCGTCCGACGCGCAGCTCGGTCGGCAGGGTGATGACCTTCGGCGCGCTCCGCTCGGCCGAGCCGAGCAGCAGCCGCCCGGCCGCCTTGCCCTTCTCGAGCACGGGCTGGTGGACCGTGGTGAGGCCGATCCGCTCGGCCTCGGCGATGCCGTCGAAGCCGGTGACGGTCAGGTCCTGCGGCACCCGCAGCCCGCGCCGCTCGGCCTCCGCCATGGCGCCGAGCGCGAGGATGTCCGAGGTGCAGATCACGGCCGTGATCTGCGGGTACGCGTCCAGCAGCTGGCGGGCCGCGGACGCGCCGTCGTCCACCGTGTGGTCGAACCGCTCGACCACCGGGACGCCCGCCCAGTCGACGCCGGCCGCCGAGAACGCCACGGCCAGCGCCTCCAGCCGGGTGCGCTGGACGTGGAAGTGCGCGCCGCTCTGCCGGGCGGTGGAGACGAAGTCGTCGTTGCGCTCGCGGGCCAGCCGCATGCAGATGACGCCGACCTGCCGGTGGCCGAGGCCGACCAGGTGCTCGGCGATCTTGCCGACGGCCGCCGCGTCGTCCGGGCCGACCCGGTCGATGCCCTCGATGCTCGGCTGGTCGATGATCACCGTGGGGACCGGCCGCTCCAGCACGGCCGCCAGGTGCGGGTCGTCGTCCGGCACGGAGTAGACGACGAAGCCGTCGACGCCCGCGCGGTGCACCGCGGCGACGTCCTCGCGGCCCGGGCTGGCCGGCACCAGGTGCAGGCCGACACTGGCGTCTTCGCAGGCCAGGGCCAGTCCTTCGAGCACGCCGACGGCGGCGGGGTCGCGGAAGGCGTAGGAGAGGTTCTCGGTGAGCAGCAGCCCGACCGCGCCCGCCTTGCGGGTGCGCAGCGAGCGGGCGACGGGGTCGGGACCGGGGTAGCCGAGGCGCCGCGCGGTCTCGAGGACCCGGCGGCGCAGTTCCGGGGACAGCTGGTCCGGCCGGTTGTAGGCGTTGGACACCGTGGTCCTGGACACACCGAGCTCCGCCGCGAGCGACGCCAGGGTCGCTTGCCTTCGGGTGCGAATAGGACGTCCCATCAGCAAACCGTAACGGTTCAGATCGTTTTCCTGAAGAGACACCCCGCGTGGTCGATGTCTCGATCCGCATGCGCTCCGACGCATACACCAACCCGGGATCGGATGGCCAGGAAGTCATCCGGATGGGGTAAGGTGAATCTGACAACGGTTTCCATTAGCAGTCATGCATGTCCGGGAGTGTGTTCTCGATGAGTTCCCGTCTTACGAGGAGCGTGCTCGTCGCCGCTTCGACTCTGACCGTCCTGGCCGTCGCCGCGTGCTCCGGCGGCGCGTCCGGCTCCGACGGCGGCGGGCAGCCGGGGAGCGCCGGCAAGATCAAGGTCGTCGCCTCGACCGACGTCTGGGGCAGCGTGGTCAACGCCGTCGGCGGTGACAAGGTCGAGGTCAAGTCGATCATCCACGACCCGTCGGCCGACCCGCACTCGTACGAGACCACGGCGGACGACGCCCTGGCGGCGAAGGACGCGAAGCTGCTGCTGTCCAACGGCGGCGGCTACGACGAGTTCTTCGGCAAGCTCACCGGCCAGGCCGGTGACGCGAAGAAGCTCGTCGCCTACGACATCGCCGCGACCGGCGACGAGAACGAACACGTCTGGTACGACCTGCCCGGCGTCGACAAGGTCGCCGACCAGGTCGCGGCGCGGCTCGGCGAGATCCAGCCGGCGTCGAAGCAGCTGTTCGCCGACAACGCGACCGCGTTCAAGGCGAAGGTCGACGCGCTCGAGAAGCGGCTTGGCGAGCTGGGTGCGTCGCACCCGGGCACCAAGGTCGTCGTCACCGAGCCGGTCGCGCACTACCTGCTGGCGAGCGCGAAGATCACCGACTCGACGCCGAAGGCGTTCTCGGACGCGGTGGAGAACGACACCGACGTCCCGGCCGACGCGGTCAACGCGTACAAGCAGCTCATCGCCACCAAGCAGGTCAAGGCGCTGGTCAACAACGCGCAGACGGTGACGCCGCTGACCCAGGACGTCGTCGGGCAGGCGAAGGCCGCCGGGATCGGCGTGGTGGACGTGACCGAGACGCTGCCCGCGGGTGTGACGGACTACATTGTCTGGATGACCGGGGAAGTCGATGAGCTGGCAGGGGCGTTGAAGTAGCCATGGCTCCCGTCTCAGACGACGTACGCCCCGCGGTCCGGGTCCGCGGGGCGGGACTCGCTTTCGGTCCCCGGACCCTGTGGTCGGGGCTGGACCTCGTCGTCGAGCCGGGGGAGTTCCTCGCCGTGCTCGGTCCGAACGGCTCCGGCAAGAGCAGCCTGCTCAAGGCGCTGCTCGGCATGCAGGGCCTGTCGGCGGGCGTGGTCGAGATCGCGGGCGGCCGCCCGGGCGGCGCGAACCGCAAGGTCGGCTACATCCCGCAGCAGCGCGCGATCGACGAGTCGCTGACCCTGCGCGGCGTCGACCTGGTCGGGCTGGGGCTCGACGGGCACCGCTGGGGTCCCGGCCTGTTCGGCATGGCGGCGCGGCGTCGCCGGGTTTTCGACGCCATCGACGCGGTCGGCGCGACGCGGTACGCGAAACAGCCGGTCGGCCGGTTGTCCGGCGGCGAGCAGCAGCGGTTGCGGGTGGCGCAGGCCCTGGTCGGCGACCCCGAGGTGCTGCTGTGCGACGAGCCGCTGCTGTCCCTCGACCTCGCGCACCAGCGCGCGATCAGCGAGCTGATCGACGAGCGGCGGCGTTCGTCGGGGACGGCGGTGCTGTTCGTGACGCACGAGATCAACCCGGTGCTGTCGTTCGTCGACCGCGTGCTGTACCTGGTCAACGGCCAGTTCCGGATCGGCAAGCCGGACGAGGTCATGACGACCGAGACGCTTTCGCAGCTGTACGGCACCCGCGTCGAGGTGCTCAAGGTCGGCGGGCAGATCCACATCGCGGGCGCGCAGAGCGCGTTGTGCGAGCAGGAGCCGCACCACCACGAACACGACGTCGAAGAGCAAGTGGGCTGAGTCTTGGATCTGTTCGACTTCGGCAAGACCTGGGAGCTGATCACTCAGCTCGACGGCGTCCAGACGGCGTTGTTGGCGGCGGCGATCCTCGGCCTGGTGGCGGGGGTCCTGGGGCCGCTGATCGTGATGCGGCGGATGTCGTTCGCGGTGCACGGCACGTCGGAGCTGGCGTTCACCGGCGGCGCGGCGGCGTTGCTGCTCGGCATCGGCGTCGAGTACGGCGCGCTGATCGGCGCGGTGGTGGCGGCGTTGCTGCTGGGCATCCTGGGCGCCCGCGACGCCGACCGCGACTCGGTGATCGGCGTGATCCTGTCGTTCGGTCTCGGCATGGGCGTGCTGTTCCTGTCCTTCTACAAAGGACGGTCCGGCAACAAGTTCGGGATCCTCACCGGGCAGATCATCACGATCGATTCGACGAACCTGACGTTGTTCGTGGTGTCTTCGGTGGTGGTGCTGGCGGTGCTGGCGCTCGTCTATCGGCCACTGCTGTTCGCTTCCGTGGACCGGAACGTGGCGGTGGCGCGCGGGGTCCCGGTGAAGACGCTGACGGTGGTGTTCGCGCTGCTGGTGGGCATCTCGACGGCGCTGAGCGTGAAGGTGGTCGGGTCGCTGCTGGTGGTGGCGCTGATGGTGACCCCGGCCGCGGCGGCGGCCCGGGTGACGGCTTCGCCGTGGAAGGCGACGGTGCTCGCGGTGGTCTTCGCCGAGGTGTCGGCGATCGGTGGGATCGTGCTGTCGCTGGCGCCCGGCCTGCCGGTGAGTGCCTTCGTGACGGCGATTTCGTTCTTGATCTACGTCGTGTGCCGGGCGATCGCCTGGCAGCGCGACCGGCGGACGCGGGTTCGAGCGGTGGACCCGGCCCCGGACCTGATCGCGGCGGCCTAAAGCGCCACTTTCATAGGGAAAGCTAACGGTATAACTATAACGTCTACTTTCGCTATGAAAGTGGCGTTTCAGCCGAGCATCAGGAGGACCTGCAGCTCCCCGACCACGAACCCGATCACCCCGCCCACGGCGATCAGCTTCCACTCGTCCTGCCGGAAGGCCGGTCGCAGCAAGCCCTCGAACTCGAGCGGCGTCAGAGCCAGCATCCGCTGCTCGATCACCTTCGCGACGTCCATCGCCTCGGTCAGGTACCCCTCGGCGTACCGCGCCGTGTCCGGCAGGTGCTCCAGCGCCTTCACCGCCGCCGCGTGCTTCATCTCCCGCAACCGCGTGCCGCCGACCGTCCACGCCAGCGGCATCTGCGCGTCCACCGCCGACGAGACCATCTGCTCCACCAAGGCCGCCAGCCGGTCGGCGCGGGGGCCGCGCAGGACGGCGTCCAGGAGGTTCTGGACCGTCAGGACCTCGGTCGCGATCAGCTCGCCGTACTGCCGGGCCACCTCGGCCCGCCGCCGCTGGAACTTGCCCTGGAAGATCACCCGGCCGACGCGCACCGGCTCGCGCGGCACGAAGATCAGCTTGATCGCCAGCCAGTCGGTGAGCAGGCCGATCACGCCGCCGAAGACCGGCAGCACCAGCGGCTCGCGCGTGAGTGCCCACACCACCGTCTGCACCACGCCGAGCCCGAAGCCGAAGTAGACGCCCATCCGCGCGATGAACGCCATCTCCGGCCGGGACGTCTCGCGGATCAGCCGCACCAGCAGCGCGCGGTCGCGGGTCAGCCGCTGGACCGTCATGTGCTGGACGTCGAGCACCTCGTCGAGGTTTTCGCGGACGTCGTCGAGGAAGTCCCGCACCAGTCGCGGCGCCGACGCCTGGACCTGCTTGATCAGCATCTCCTGCGCCAGTGTCGGCAGGGCCTCCCACAGCCGCGGGTGGTGCTCGGCGAGCACCTCACGCGCGACGTGGTCGACCGCGCGCAGCAGCGGCTGCTCCAGCTCGCTCGTGATGACCACCGGGTCGATCCGCCCGAGGACCTCGCGCAGGTCCAGCAGGTTCGCGGTCAGCAGCTCGGTGGCGACCGCCGCCATCCGGCCGCCGTGCTTCGGGACGACGCCCTGCCAGCCGAGCAGCGGCGGGATCCCGACGAAGTCGAGGGGCCGGAACATCATCTCGATGGCGACGCGCTTGGTGACGTACCCGATCAACGCCGCGACGAACGGCATCGCCGCGTAGAGCGGCCAGTGCAGCGCGAGATCGTGCAGGACAGCGTCCATTCCGACCTCCTCGTGGTCCCGAGAGCGAAACCGTACCGGCTGTCCCGGCAACGCCGACGCCTCGTCCGGCTCTGATGCGCCCCAATGTGGTGTTGGGTGCGCTGGACGCACCGAACGCCACCTTGGGTGCGCTGGAGCAAGGTCAAGGTCGCCGGCATCTGGTTCAAGGCCGTCCTCGGCTGCGGCCACCCCTACCCGAGCAGGGCGAGGACCTGCAGTTCCCCGACCAGGCCGCCGATCACCGCGCCGACGGCGATGAGCTTCCACTCGTCCTGCTTGAAAGCCGGCCGCAGGATGCCTTCGAACTCGATCGGCGTCAGCTGCCGCATCTTCTCGACGATCGTGTTGCGGACGTCGAGGGCGCCGGTGGCGTAGTTCTCGACGTGTTTCACCGTTTCGGGGAGGTAGGCGATGGCCTTCTCCGCGGCCGCGCGCTTCATCTCCTGGTACTGCCTGCCGCCGATGGTCAGCGCGACGAGCGGCTTGGCGATGCTCGCCTGCGCGTCGATCGTGCGCTGCACCTCGCGGGTGATGAGCGCGAACAGCCGGTCCGCGCGCGGGCCCGTGAGCACGGCCTCCATCACGTTCCCCACGGTCAGGACCTCGTCGGCGATCAGCGCGCCGTAGTCGGCCGCGACCTCCTCGCGGCGTTTCTGGAACATGCCCTGCCAGCGGAAGAAGCCGAACCCGCGCGGCTCGCGCGGGTAGAAGATCATCTTCAGTGCCAGCCAGTCCGTGACGAAGCCCGTGACGAAACCGAAGATCGGCATGATCAGCGGCTGTTTCGTGAGCGCCCATGCGACGAACTGGACTAGCCCGATCACGAAGCCGAACCAGATCCCGGAGCGCGCGATGAACTTGAACTCGGGCGCGGCGACCTCACGGATCAGCCGGCAGGTCAGCGACTTGTCCCGGACCATGGCGTTGATCAGCATGTCGTTGACGTCGAGGACGTCGTCGATGTTGGTCGAGACCTCGCGCAGCAGCCGCTTGACGACGACCGGCGCCTGCGCGCGCACCTGGTCGACGAGCAGCCGCTGCGCCCGCGACGGCAGTACCTCCCAGAGCCGGGGCTGGTAGGTCTCCATGACCTCCCGGGTGACGTCTTCGACGGCCTTGAGCAGAGGTGTTTCGAGCTCTTTGACCAGTTCTTCCGGGTCGAGCCTGGCGAAGATCTCCTGCGGGTCGACGAGGTTGCGGGTCAGCAGTTCGACGGCGGTGGTGGCCATGCGCCGGGAGTTCGCCGGGATCACACCCTGCCAGCCGAGGAACGGCCTGATGCCGGCGAACTCCAAGGGCCGGAACATCATCTCGATGGCCACCCGCTTGGTCAGGTAGCCGATCAGGGCGGCGACGAGCGGCATGGTGGCGTAGACGTGCCAGTGCGCGCCGATGTCCGCGAGGACCGGCTGTATGTCCACAGTGGCCCCCTCGCGTCAACCGCTGGTCAACCGGGGTCAGGATGCCACGCGTCACCGGGGGTTCCCAAATTCGTGATGCATCCGGATGGCGGTACGCCCGGAAGGACCCTTGCTCATTAAGGTGGCCCGATGGTCGCGCCTGAGAAGCCCCAACCCGCCCCGAAGACCGCCCAGTTCGCCGTGGGTGTCCGCGGCTACAACCAGCGCCAGGTCGACGCACGTCTCGCCGAGCTGGCCAAGGAGCTGAAGGAAGCCGCCCGCAGCCGCGACGAGTCCGCCGCGACGGCGGCTGACCTGACGAAGGCTCTCGCGTACACGCAGAAGGAGCTGGCCGAGACGAAGGCCGCTTTGGCGAGGATGAGCACGAGCCCGTCCGGCGCCGGCGCCATGGCCGAGCGCGTCCGGATGATGATGCAGCTCGCGGAGGAGGAGATCGCCGACCTGAAGTCGGCGGCCGAGGCGGACGCGGCGTCGACCCGCGAGCAGGCCGACAAGTACGCGCACGAGACGCGCCGCACGGCCGACAAGCTGGCGAAGGACGCGGAAGACGAGCGCGCCCGCCTGCTGTCCGAGGCGAAGAGCGAGATCGAGAAGCTGACCGCGGCGGCGGGCGCGAAGCGCGTCGAGCTGGCCGCGGCGGCGGAGCGGGCCCGCAAGGAGGCGGACGCCAAGGCCGAGGCCGAGGCGGCGGCTGCGCGGGCCGAAGCGGATCGGGTGGCTTCGGAGGAGCTGGCCCGGAAGAAGAAGGCGTTCGAGGAAGAGGCCGCGCGCAAGAAGCAGGAGACGGAAGCGATTCTGGCTTCGGCCCGGTCGCAGCAGGCGGAGGCCGACCAGAACCGGAAGCTGGCTTTGGACCTGAGGGCGAAGGTGGCCGAGCGGATCGCGGCGACGGATGTGGCGGTCCAGGAGGCCATGCGCCTGCTGGCCCCGGTGGAGGAGACCGCCAAGCCCGGGAGCGGGGACCGGAAGCCGGCTCCTGCTCCTGCCGCGAAGACTCCGGCGGCCAAGGCTCCGGCCGCCCCGGCCGCCCCGGCTGCCCCGACTGCTCCGGCGAAGGCCTAGTTATCCACATCGGGTCCCCTGGTTCCGTCTGGCCTCCCGGCTTTGACGGGACCCCGGGGATGGGCGCAGGCCGTCTCTGAGCCAGAGTGATGGGCATGATCCTCGAAACCGAGCGGGCCGCCGTGTGCGCGTATGCGCGTCGGATGGTCGGTGACGGCTTGGTCGTCGGCACGTCCGGGAACGTCTCCGTGCGCGCCGGCGAGCTCGTCGCCGTCACCCCGACCGGGGTCGCTTACTCGAGCATGACCCCGGCCGATGTGCCCGTCGTCGACCTCGGTGGCGCGGTCGTCGACGGCTCGCTCAAGCCGACCAGTGAGCTGCCCGTGCACCTCTCCGTCTACTGGGACGTCCGCGATCCGGACAACGAGCCCGTGACGGCCGTCGTCCACACGCATTCGCCGCACGCCACCGCCGTGTCGACGCTCGTGCGGGAGGTCCCGCCGATCCACTACATCATCGCCACGATCGGCCCTTCCGTGCGCGTCGCGCGCTACGCCACCTACGGCACGCCGGAGCTCGCCGCCGCCGTGCTGGAAGCGCTCGAAGGGCGCCGTGGCTGCCTGATGGCCAACCACGGCACCCTCACCTACGGCGACGGCCTCGAGGCCGCCTACCACCGGGCCCAGCAGCTCGAGTGGGCCTGCCGGGTCTGGCTGCTCGCGCAGAGCGCCGGCCGGCCGAGCCTGCTGCCGCCGCCCGAGGTGGCCAACGTCGTCGAGCGGTTGCGGGGCTACGGCCAGGGTTAGGACGCCAGCGCGTCGACGGCGTGCACCGCGTCCAGCAGCTCCACGACCGTCGGGTCGTCGACCGCCTCCTTGATGCACTGCCACAGCTGGAGGTTCGCCATCGCCCACCGCGAATAAGTCGCGGCCGCCTCCGGGTTGTAGAAGTAGTAGCCCTCGTCGTGGACGTCGCACTGCTCGCCGACGATCTTGTGCGCCAGTTCGCGCAGGCTCAGCCCGTTTTCGCGCAGGTACCGGTGCGCGAGCACCACCGGCGTCACGGGCAGCGCCTTGAACAACGTGTCCGCGTCGCTCAGAGCCTGTGCCTCCAGCGAAATGTCGCGGCCCCGGGTGGCCATTTCGGCCTCGTCGATGATCTCGTCGATCCACCGGGCGACGCGCGAAGGCACGCCGCACTCCGCGAGGATCTCCATTCGCAGGCTCCGGCCCGCGGCGGCGGGCGAGTTGCGGAGCACCAGGTAGTTGACGTCATGCACCAGCGCGGCCACTTCCACGACGGTGCGGTCGGCCCCGTTGTGCTGGGCGAAGCCGACCGCTTTCGCGCGGACGAAACTCACGTGGTGCCAGCCGTGGAACTGCAGCCGCTCGGCGTGCTGGTGGCAAAGCCGGTGGACCCTTTTTTCGACAGCACCGATGACGGCGTCGACGGATGCGTGGTCGATCGTGCTTTCCTGCGTGCGCATACACCTCTCCGATCCCGGCCGTGGTGTTCAGGCGGGTGGAGTAATGGTAAGCGCCGCTGACGCCGCTGTGTAGCTAGATGCGGTCGGCCAATTCCCCCAATCGGACCTCTACCGGAACGTGACGATGGCCGATTCCCCCGGCGGGGTCGAAAGAAAGGCTGAAACTGCTCACCGGGCGTGATTTCACCAGGAAGGTCATCGTCCCGGCCGCCGCTTCGGGGATCCGGTGGAATTCGTCGGCCAGCATGGTGGCGCAGGCCCCGGCCGGGCACAACGTCCGGCGGCGCAGCCGCGCGGACGCGATCAACCCGGTGCCGTCGATCGTTGTTTCGTACCTTTCGTGGAGGTAGTCACCGCGGAGAATGGTGGTGCAGAAGTGGTACCTGTGGTTGTGCACGGAATCCGCGTATCCTTTCCGCCAGTCTGCCTGCGCCTTGTATTCGTGCAGCCAGAAGGAGAACGGGTCGGACGGCGAATCGAGCAGGCACCAGGCGAAATGCGTGGTCGTTTCCCGGGACGAGCGCAGGATCTTGGCGGCCTGTGCGGTGGACAGCGTGCGGAGCTGTGTGCGCAGCTCCTCCCGCAGCCCGGGCTGGGCGGCCCACGGCCGGAACCAGCCGTCGACCGCGCCCCAGTCCGCGGCGAGCGGGAATCCGGCCGTACGCAGGCGCGTGGCCAGTTCGGTGAGTGGGGACAGGCGGGTGAGCAAGGTCAGCTCCCTAGCTCGGCGATTGCGGAGAATTCCGCGCGGAAGGCGTGGAACTTGCTTTCCAGCTCGCGGAACTGCTCCTCGGGTAACGGAGATCCGGTGATCTTCTCGAACAGCGCCAGGAAATCCGTCCGCGTCGTCGCGGACGTGATGCGGAAGTGGCGGCCGGCCCGGGACTGCGAGACGCGCACGAACTCGGCGCGTTCCATGTTGTAGAGGAAGGAGCCCTCGGTGAACCGCAGGGACCGGGGGTACAGCTTCGTGGCGCCGCGGACGTCGCTGTAGAGCGACACCCAGACGCTGTCGTCGAACATCTCGAGGCGATCGAGCGGCGGGTCGGCGACAACGGTGATGTCGACCTGCGCGCAGCGGCTGCGCGCCACGAAGAGGCCGACGAGCCCGATCCGGATGTCTTCGTCGAGCTGGGTCTGGACTTCTTCGTAGTCGACGTCGTCGGCGTCGCGGCGCATCAGGTAGCGGGCGCGCCCGCTGATCGAGTTCGCGTCGCGCGGATCGGCGATGACGGCCCGCAGTTCACGTTCCGTGCGGGAAAGCAACAGGCGGGCGGCCGCGTGCCGCCCGGAGAAGCCACGGAAGAAGTACTGCCGGGTCGCGTTGAGGTCGGCCATCAGCGCCCGGTTGAACGCGGGGTCGGGCTCGGTGGTCGCCTCGAACACGTCGGTGGGGAAGAACTCCTTGTTCAGCGCGCGGTATTCGGCGCTGAGGTCTTCCAGTGCGCGCCTGCTCTCCTCGATCACCGGGGTCACCAGCGACCGCTGCGTGGCACTGGCGGTGATCAAGGTCGTGCCGAACCCGACGATCGCGGAGATCAGGGTGCCGGTGCCCAGCGACGTCACCAGGTTCTTCCACGTGCCGGGGTCCATCAGGCCGGCGACCCACAGGCTCAGGCCGGCGACCACGACGAGCACCGTGAGCAGCAGGCTCGTCCTCGTCCAGAAGATCTCCTGCAGTGGGGTACGGCGGAGGCGTCCGCCTTCCGCGGCCACGTGCCTCACCTCCCTTGAGGCACCCGAACGGACGCATGCATAAAGTGTCTGTTCGAGCGCGGGGAGTCACTTTACGCGACTCCAGGGGAGTGCGAAATAAGAAGTTCGGGGGACATTCACGGAGGTCGCACGTCACTCTGGGCAATAATTCACGAGGTCATGAGGTTTTCCGAAAATCGAAGGTAACCATGGTCAAAGTGCCTTGGGGAGGCCCTTTTCGTACCAGCCCGGGCCGGGTTCGGTGGTCATCAGGAAATCCAGGACGACCGGCGCCGGCGCCGGGTGGATCTGCGGGTGATCGCGTTCGCCGCGCTCGGCGTCGACCGGCCAGGCCAGGCGTTCGACGTCGAGCGAGAACTCCGCGCGGGCACCCGTGCGGTTGCCGCGGGCGTCGAGCCGCGACCACTTGCCGTGCAGGTACACGGCGTTCAACCCGTGCAGCGCGGAGAGTTCCTGGTAGCAGAATCCGGCCGGAATCCCTTGCGCCCGCAGCAAAGCGGCGAGCAGGTGTGCCTTCGCGTAGCAGATCCCGACGCGCTCGCGGAGCACGTCCGACGCCCGCCAGGTGACCCGCGGATCCTCGGCGTCGATCACGTGCTCGATCTCGTCCCGCACGAAGCGGAAGGCGGCTTCGGCACGCTCGACGGCATCGTCGTTCGCCGGTCGCAGGGTGTCGACTCGCGCGCGGATCAGCGGGTGCTCGTGATCGACGACGGCGTCGGCGGCGAGGTAGTCGCTGAGCCGATCGGAGGTGGGCGACGGAACGGGAATCATCCGGCCATCGTGACAGGCTCGGCCATTCGAGCGAGACACATTTTCCGGCTGGACACGCTCCGCGTTCACCGATTACGGAACGTAAAAGTCGGGCGGGAAGCCTGTCCAGCGCAGTTCCGCGGGAAGGTGACTCAAGTCGTTGTAGGTGAGCAGCGCGGCGGGCCGCCCTGGCGCGTAGTGGATCACGGTGAGTGCGGCATGGGCGTGGTTGAGGGCGAGCCACCGCCACGGCGGCGCGTCCTGCGAGGCGCCGACGAGCCAGCCGACGAGGAAGTTGTGCGTGACGAGCACCTCGTACCGCGGCTCGGTCCCGGGCACGGGCCCGGTGAACCGCCGTTCGGCCTCGGCGGCTCGTTCCTCGTCGGCGGGCGGCAGGTGGCGGGTGAAGGCGTGCAGGAGGTCGCCGGACGTCTCGGGCAGCTCCTCGCGCATCGGCGTGTAGGGGACGAAGTCGCCGGCCGCTTCGTCGACGTGAACGGGAACGCCGGGGAGCTGAGTGGCGACGAGGCCGGCGGTCTGGGCGGCGCGCGGGAGGGGCCCGTGGTGGATCGAGGTGACGGGGACGTCGCGCAGCCGCCGTCCGAGCAGGAAGGCTTGCCGCTGCCCGGCTTCGGTGAGCCCGCCGGTGGGTGCGGCTTCGCCGTGACGGGTGAGAAAGAGGTATCGCGACGCGAGCACGGGTCAGCCGACGGGGATGAGCGTGCCTTCAGGGCCTTGGCTCGGCGTGAACTGGGTGAGCAACCGCATCGGCGCGAGATGGGGCGACAGGACGACCGAGGCGAACGGGCTGATCGTGTAGTCGCGCCCGCCGTTCGTCTGCAGGTGCACGCTGACGTGCACGTTCCGATCGGCGGGGACTTCGAACGAGACGGAACCCCACGAGACCACGTACTGCCGCCCGTCGACGCTCGCGATCGGCGCGTACGCGCGCACTGTGTGGCCGAGATGGGGAATCTCGATGGTGAGCAGCCGGCGAGGACCGTCGTGGTGGTCGACATAGGGAATCACGCCGGGCATCTTGGCCAGCTCGCTCATCGTCAGGGCTCCCCGCTCAGAACTGGTAATACAGGAACGGGCTGAAGGTGCCCGTCGCGATCAGGATGGCCGCGTACAGCAGGCCCGCCGTCATCACTCCGATGCGCAGCGCCGTCGCCGGGCGGCTGCGGGACGACTCCAGCAGGGGGCCCGTCACCGGGTGGGCCGGCAGGAGGAACACCGCCAGCGCCGCCAGCAGGATCACCAGCCGCTGGTTCGTGAACGCCTGGGCGACGCCCGCGCCGAGGCCGTCGAAGTCGGGGATCAGCATGTGGCCGATCATCGACAGCGCGTGCTCCAGGTCCGGCGAGCGGAAGAACACCCAGCCGAGCACCACCAGGAGCATCGTCAGTGCCCGGCGCAGGTACCGCTGCCGCGGCGAGGCCGGGTCGAGGTCGAAGCCGAAGCGGCGCTCGATCACCAGCAGCGCTCCGTGGTAGCAGCCCCAGACCAGGAACGTCCACTGCGCGCCGTGCCAGAAGCCGGTCAGCACGAACACCACGCAGAGGTTGCGGTACGTGCGGCCGGCGCCGTGGCGGTTGCCGCCGAGGGGGATGTACACGTAGTCGCGGAACCAGCGGGACAGCGACATGTGCCAGCGGCGCCAGAACTCCGTGATCGTCACCGACGAGTACGGCCGCGCGAAGTTCTCCGGCAGCCGGAAACCCAGCATGCGGCCGAGGCCGATCGCCATGTCCGAATAGCCGGAGAAGTCGAAGAACAGCTGGAGCGTGTAGCCGATCGCGCCGAGCCACGCCGTCGCGAACGTCATCTGGTCCGGCGGCACCTTGAAGCACGCCTCGACGAGCGGGCTCAGCGAGTCGGCGATGATCGTCTTCTTGCACAGCCCGAGCGCGAACCGGGGGAAGCCGGCCGCGATGTCGTCGAGCCGGTGCGAACGCAGCTGCGGCAGCTGGTCGGCGATCTCGCGGTACCGCACGATCGGACCGGCCACCAGCTGCGGGAACATCGCGATGTACGCGGCGAACGACACCGGGTTCCGCAGCGCCTGCCGCTCGCCGCGGTAGATGTCGACCACGTACGAGATGTGGTGGAACGTGTAGAACGAGATGCCGATCGGCACGACCAGGCTCGCGACCGGCACGCTCCCGCCGAACCAGTGCGCGACGGCGGCGATCTGCTGCGTCGCGAACCCGGCGTACTTCCAGATCAGCAGCACCGCGACGTCGAGCGACACCACGGCGATGAGGATCCGGCGCCGTCGCACGCCGTGGACGTCCCACGGGCTCGGTGCCAGCAGCGGCCCGGCGAGGAAGTTGACGACCATGCAGCCGAGCAGCAGGAACACGAACGGTCCGGCGCCGATCGTGTAGAACAGCAGGCTCCCGACCGCGACGATGCCGTTGCGCCAGCTCCGCGGGCACACCAGCACGGCGATGAGCACCGCCGGCAGGAAGTACCACAGGAAGAGCGGCGAAACGAACGACATCGGGTCCCCTCGGATTTATCCGATGGTGACCTTAACTCGACCGGGTGGTCTACCGCGGCTCGGGTCGTGAGTGAGAAACGGTGTGCTGACCCTGTTTCTCACTCACGACCAGAAGCGGGAGAGGCTCAGACCCGGCCCGCGGCACGGCGGCGCCGGGCCACCTCGGCGAGCAGGACGCCCGCCGCCACCGAGGCGTTCAGCGATTCCACGCCCGCCGCCATCGGGATCGACACCGTCGCGTCGCACGTCTCGCGCACCAGACGCGACAGCCCGCGGCCCTCCGAGCCCAGCACGATCACCAGCGGGTCGGCGGCGATTTCGAGGGAGTCGATGTCGACCGAGCCGTCGGCGTCGAGGCCGACCAGCATCATGCCCTCGTTCGCCCACGCCTTGAGCTGGCGGGTGAGGTTGGTCGCCACCGCGATCGGCAGCTTCGCCGCCGTGCCGGCGCTCGTCCGCCACGCCACCGCCGTCATGCCCGCGCTGCGCCGCTCCGGCAGCAGCACGCCGTGGGCGCCGAACGCGGCCGCCGAGCGGATCACCGCGCCCAGGTTCCGCGGGTCGGTGACGCCGTCGAGCGCGACGAACAGCGGCACCTCGCCCGAGTTGCGGGCCGCCGCCATCAGGTCGTCCGGGTGGGCGTACTCGAACGGCGGGACCTGCAGGCCGAGGCCCTGGTGCACGGCCCGGTTGGTCTTGCGGTCCAGCTCCTCGCGCGGGATCTCCAGGATCGAGATGCCCTTGTCGCCGGCCAGCCGGACGGCGTCGTTCACGCGGTCGTCGATCTCGATGTTCAGCGCGACGTACAGCGCCGTCGCCGGGACGCCCGCGCGCAACGCTTCCACCACCGGGTTGCGGCCGGCGATCAGCTCGGGCTTGTCGGCCTTCTTCTGCCGCGCCTGGTCGCGCTTCGTCGCGGCGTTGTTCGAGCGGTACGCCTTGTGCCCGGGACGGTCCTCCGCCTTCGGGGTCGGCCCCTTGCCTTCGAGGGCCTTGCGGCGCTGACCGCCCGAGCCGACGACGGCACCCTTCTTGGTGCCCGTCTTGCGGATCGCGCCCTGGCGCCGCGAGTTGCCTGCCATGGTGAAAGTTTCCTTGCGTAGGGAACGGCTCAGTCGGACTTGACTGTCCACTGCGGACCGCTGGGGGTGTCCTCCACCGCGATGCCCGCCTGCTGGAGGCGGTCACGGGCGGCGTCCGCGCGGGCGAAGTCCTTTTCGGCCCTGGCCTGCTGACGCTCGGCCAGCAGCCCTTCGACGAGTTCGGCCAGCGCTTGCTTGGTGGGCGTGTCGGAACCGCCCGCCTCCGACCAGCGCGCGGACAGCGGATCGAGGCCCAGCACGTCGGTCATCGCGCGGACGGCCGCGGCGAATTCGAGTGCCTTGGAGGTGTCGCCCGCGTCGAGGGCGGCGTTACCGTCCCGCACCGTGGTGTGGACCACGGCGAACGCCTGCGGGGTGGCCAGGTCGTCGTCGAGCGCGGCGGCGAACCCGGCCGGGATCGTGCCGATCGCCACCTCGCCCGAGGCGGCCGCGCGGCGCAGGAACGTCTCGATCCGGCGGTAGCCCGCCGCGGCCTCCGACACGGCGCCCTCGGAGTACTCGACGGTCGACCGGTAGTGCGGCTGGACCAGGTAGTACCGCAGCTCGGGCGCGCGGTAGCGCTCCAGCATCGACGGGATCGACACGGTGTTGCCGAGCGACTTCGACATCTTCTCGCCCGACATGGTCACCCACGCGTTGTGCAGCCAGAACCGCGCGAACCGGTCGCCGGCCGCGTTCGACTGGGCGCGCTCGTTCTCGTGGTGCGGGAACACCAGGTCGATACCGCCGCCGTGGATGTCGAACTCCGTGCCGAGGTACGCCGTCGCCATCGCCGAGCACTCGAGGTGCCAGCCCGGCCTGCCGTGTCCCCACGGCGTCGGCCACGACGGCTCGCCCGGCTTCGCGCTCTTCCACATGGTGAAGTCGCGGGCGTCACGCTTGCCGCGGGTCGGCGTCTCGCCCTGCTGGACGTCTTCGAGGACCTGGCCGGACAGCTTGCCGTAGTCGTCGAACGACTTCACCGAGAAGTAGACGTCGCCGTCCGCGACGTAGGCGTGGCCGCGCTCGATGAGACGTTCCATCAGCTCGACCATCTGGGTGACGTGCCCGGTCGCGCGCGGGTTGATCGACGGCGGCAGGCAGCCCAGCCGCTCGTACGCCTCTTCGAAGGCGCGCTCGTGCGTCGCGCCCCACTCCCACCAGGGGCGCTCGTTCTCGGCGGCCTTGGTGAGGATCTTGTCGTCGATGTCCGTGACGTTGCGGACCAGCAGCACGTCCAGTCCACTGTGGACCAGCCAGCGGCGCAGGACGTCGTAGTTCAGCACCCCGCGGACGTGACCGATGTGGGGGACGCCCTGCACGGTGGCACCACACACGTAGATCGACGCCGTTCCGCTACGGACGGGATGGAACTCCCGCACGCTCCGGGTCGCTGTGTCGAAAAGGTGAAGGGCCACCCTCAAAGGGTACGGGGTCTCCGCGAGCGGTTTCGCGGGCCCTCAGCAGCTGTGCTAGCCGATGCCGAACCCGCGCAGCGCCGTGAGCAGGGCGTCCGGCCGTTCGGCGGTGGGCAGCGGATCGACCAGCGCGAACTCGCAGCCGAGCGCGCGGGCGCCGCCGTCGGCCTCCTCGCTGTCGCCGACCATCAGCGTGCCGGTGGCCGGCACGCCCAGGCCCTGGACGGCCTTGCGGAAGATCTCCAGTTCCGGCTTGACCGCGCCGACCTCGAAGGACAGGACGAACTCGTCGACGTAGGCGTCCCACCCGCGGGCGGTGAAGGCGGGCCGGATGTCGAAGGCGATGTTGCTGAGCACGCCCACCTTGAGCCCGCGCTCGGCGGTGGCCTTCAGCGCGGCCTCGGTGTCCGGGTACGGCGTCCACTGGCTGGGATCGATCAGGCGGTCGTACAGCGAGACGGCCTGCTCGGGCCGCGGCACGCCCGACTTCTTGAGCACCTCGAGGTACACCTTCCGGTGCAGTCCGGGGTCGCGGTCGCGGTGCTGCCAGGCGTGCAGGTGCTCGGCGTCGAGCTCGACGACCTGCCCGACCGGGGCGGTCATCCGGCGCATCAGCTCGGCCTGCGCCTCGATGTCGAGCGGCGAGCCCGCGTGGTCGGTGAGCTCGGTGAGCCAGGACTCGTCCTGCTCGAGCCGGAACAACGTGCCGGAGAAGTCGAACAACACCGCCCTGATCGTCATGGGATTCAGCGTAGCGAGATCGCGGGCAGCCGAGCGGCGCCCGCGATCCGCGTCACGTCAGGAGGCGTAGCCGGTGATCTTTTCCGGGACCACCCGGACCACCACGCGGACGACCTCCGGCGGCTCGGTGCGGAAGTCCTTGCCGTCGTACTTGTGGGACAGCTCGTTGATCAGCTCGCGGCCGCCCTCCTCGGTGATCTCGGCCCGGCCGCGAACCTCCACGTACTTGAGCGGGTCGTCGAGGTCGAAGACCGACAGCGAGACCCGCGGGTCGCGCCGCATGTTCCGCTCCTTGAGACGCCCGCGCACGGTCGCGAAGAGCACCGTGTCGCCGTCACGCTTCGCCCAGACGACCGACGTCTGCGCCGAGCCGTCGGCGTTGATGGTGGCGATCACCGGGAAGTTCTTGCCGTCGAAGAGGGCCTTGGTGGCCTCGTTGAAAGTCACACCCATGGTCTGGACCCTATTTCACGTTGCCGGCGATTTTCCGGACTTTCAGGCGGACGACGACGCGCTCGACGTCGGCGCTCTCGGACGCCGGATCCTCGGCGAGGTACTTGTGGCTGAGGGCACGGGGAAGCGTCTTGTCCGGATCGGGCGTGATCGTCACCGTGCCGCGGAGCTGGGTGTGCCGGTACGGGTTCTCGGCGTCGGTGATCGAAACGCTCACGCGGGGGTCGCGCCGCAGGTTGCGGACTTTCCGGCGGTCCTCGGTGGCGCTGAAGACGAGGTCGCCGTCGTCGAGGCCGACCCAGACGACGGAAGTGTGCGGGCCGCCGTCCGGGTCGAGGGTGGCGACGGTGGCGAAGTTCTTCCCGTCGATCAGCGCGCGGACGTCGTCCGAGAGAGTGAGGGGCATGTCACGCCGAACGGGCGCCGGCGCGGACCTATTCCGCCGCGAGCCCCTGTTCCGCCGCGAGTAACAGGGCCGTCGCGAAGGCCGCGATGCCCTCGCCGCGCCCCGTCAGCCCGAGGCCGTCCGACGTGGTGCCCGAGACGCTCACCGGGCCGCCCACCGCCTCGGACAGCACCTTCTGCGCCTCCTCGCGCCGCTTCCCGACCCGGGGCGCGTTGCCCACGATCTGGACCGAAGCGTTGCCGACCCGCCAGCCCGCCGCCTCGATCAGGCCGCGGACCTCGGCGAGCATGTCGGCGCCGTGCGCGCCGTCCATGCGGGGGTCACCCGTGCCGAACACCGCCCCGAGGTCGCCGAGGCCGGCCGCCGACAGCAGGGCGTCACACAGCGCGTGGGCCGCCACGTCGCCGTCCGAGTGGCCGGCGCAGCCGTCGACGCCCGGCCAGCGCAGCCCGGCGATCCAGCACTCGCGGCCCGCTTCGATCGGGTGAACGTCCACCCCGTTGCCGATCCTCACAGCGTCTCCTCGTTCTTCGGTGCCGCCGCGATCGCCTCGGCCAGGGAAAGTTCGAAACCGGTCGTGACGCGCATCGCGTCCGGGTGGCCGGGCACCGTCGCCGCGCCCGCGCGGACCGCCGCCGCGAGATCGTGCGACTCGGCCGCCCGGAACGCCGGAAGCGTGAAGCCGATCGGAGTCTGGGCGGTGCGCAGCCTGCCGCGGTCCTCCGTGCCGACGATCAGCTCGCTGGCGTCGGTCACCTTCACCGTGTCGGCCATCGGCAGCACCGGGACGACGACCGGAGTGTCGTCACCGACCGCGTTGACGACGTCACGCACGGTCTGCGCAGGAATGAAGGCCCGCAGCGCGTCGTGGAGGAGTACAACGGAGTCATGGGGAAGCTCGGGCTCGACGACGGCGAAGGCCTGCCGGAGCGAGCCGGGGACGACCCGGCAGGAGAGGCCGCCGAGGGCCTCGGAAAACAACTTCGCACACCGCTGGGGGGCCGCCACGAGCACCAGATCGATTTCCGGTACGTCCAGCAGCCCCCGCACGGTGTGCGTGAGTAGCGCCTCACCACGGACCGGCGTGAGAGCAAGCTCTCCGTCGGAGCCATGGTGTGCGACGGTCACGATCACGACGACGTTCATCGGTTCGCGATCGTAGAGGCTCCTGCCCGCCCGTCGGACAGGGTGCCTTGGGCTCAGACCGCCGCGGTTTCCAGGACTTCGTCGAGGAGGACTTCAGCCTTGCCCTCGTCGGTGCCCTCCGCGAGCGCGAGCTCGCTGACCAGGATTTGCCGGGCCTTGGCGAGCATGCGCTTCTCGCCTGCCGAAAGCCCTCGGTCCTTCTCTCGCCGCCAGAGGTCGCGCACCACTTCGGCCACCTTGTTCACATCGCCGGAGGCGAGTTTCTCGAGGTTGGCCTTGTACCGACGAGACCAGTTCGTGGGCTCCTCGGTGTGCGGAGCACGCAGAACGTCGAAGACCTTGTCCAGTCCTTCTTGCCCGACGACATCGCGAACGCCGACGATCTCGGCGTTGTCCGCGGGCACGCGAACCGTGAGATCCCCTTGCGCGACTTTCAGGACGAGGTACTTCTTTTCCTCGCCCTTGATCACGCGGGTCTCGATGGCTTCGATGAGTGCGGCACCGTGGTGCGGGTAGACGACGGTCTCTCCGACCTTGAAAACCATGTGTCCTCTGCCCCTTTCGCTGACTCCATCCTACCACGAGCCGCCAGTGCCCACCTAGCGGGCCGGAGTCGTCCTCGCAGGTCAGCGGCTTGGGCGGGGGTTGACAAACGTCAGACCCCCGTGCTCACGCAGGTAGCGGGGAAGCGTTTCGTCAGGTGCTACGAAATCCTTTGTGGACGGTTGATCTTGGGGAGCGTGTCCCGGCAACGCACACCGGTTCCGCGCGGGAGATCGCCCCCGGCTAGTCTTCGCGGTGACGAGGCCGTGAAAAGGGAAGGACTGCGACGTGAGGCTGCAGAATCGTCGCGTGCTCGGTGCGGGCGTGCTGGCGCTCGGTGCCGCGCTCGCGCTCGCCGGGTGCGGGGCCGGCCAGATCACCCAGACCGACTCGCAGCAGCCCGCGGTCAACGGCACGTACGCCCAGGTCAAGACCATTGTCCTGCGCAACGCGGCGGTCCAGTACCCGACGTCCGGCGCGGGCTACCCCGCCGGGGCGACCCCGGCGCTGACCCTGACGATCGTCAACCAGGGCGCCCAGGACGACTCGCTCGTCTCGGTGGCGACCGAGGGCGGCGGCCAGGGCACCATCGGCGGCTCGAAGGAGATCGTGGCCGGGCACTCGCTGGTGATCGGCCCGGACGACGCGGTCGAGTCCACCAATGAGGCGCAGCCCACGTCCTCGGGCGCGCCGACCTCGTCGTCCTCGTCGTCATCGGCCTCGCCGTCGACGGGCACCAGCTCGACGGGCACCAGCTCCACCGGCACCAGCTCGACCGGCACGGGAACGCCCACCGCGACGGCCACCTCCGATGTCCCGTCGTCCGGCCCGGCCGCGACGCCGACCCAGCCCGAGGTCGTCGGCAAGGCCACCGTGACGCTCGCCGCACTGGCGCAGCCGCTGTGGCCGGGTCAGGTCATCAAGGTCACGTTCGTCTTCGAGCACGCCGGACCGGTCACCGTCGAGCTGCCGGTCGCGGCACCGGCGCACGCCAAGGAGTAGGTCCCCGGTTTTGTCGGTGGTCGCCGCTAGCCTCGCGGGGTGAAGAAAGGCGTCACCTACCGCTGCGGAAGCTGCGGATACGAAGCGGCGAAGTGGCTGGGCCGGTGTCCGGAGTGCCAGGAATGGGGCTCGTTCTCGGAACGCGGGGCCCCGTCCAAGCCGGCCATCCAGCGCGTCGCGGCCGGGGCGCCGAGTGCGCCCGCGCGTCCGATCGGCGAGGTCGACGTCGAAGCGGCGCGAGCCCGCCGCACCGGGGTCTCGGAGCTCGACCGGGTGCTGGGCGGCGGCCTCGTGCCCGGGGCGGTGGTCCTGCTCGCGGGTGAACCGGGGGTCGGCAAGTCGACCCTGCTGCTCGAGGTCGCCTACCAATGGGCGAAGACGGTCGACCGGTCCCTGTACGTCACGGGCGAGGAGTCCGCGGGCCAGGTGCGGTTGCGCGCGGAGCGAACGGGCAACGTGCACGACCTGATGTACCTGGCCGCCGAGAGCGACCTTTCGGCCATCCTCGGGCACGTCGACGACGTGAAGCCGGGCATGCTGATCGTCGACTCGGTGCAGACGATGGCGTCCCCGCAGGCCGAGGGCTCGCCGGGCGGGGTGACGCAGGTCCGCGCGGTGACGTCCGGGCTGGTCGCCCTGGCGAAGGAGCGCGGGCTGCCGGTGGTCCTCGTGGGGCACGTCACGAAGGACGGCTCGGTGGCCGGTCCACGCGTGCTGGAGCACCTGGTCGACGTGGTGCTGCAGTTCGAGGGCGACAAGCACTCGACGCTGCGGATGCTCCGGGGCATCAAGAACCGGTTCGGCGCGTCCGACGAGATCGGCTGCTTCGAGCTGCAGGAAGAAGGCATCGTCGGGGTGCCCGACCCGTCGGGGCTGTTCATCAGCCGCACGGCGGAGCCGGTGCCGGGCACGGCGATCACGGTGTCGATGGAGGGCAAGCGGCCGCTGCTGGGCGAGGTCCAGGCGCTGGTGTCGTCGACGTCGGCGCCCCAGCCGCGGCGCGCGGTCAGCGGCCTCGATTCGGCGCGGGTGGCGATGGTCCTGGCGGTGCTGGAGAAGCGCGGCGGGCTGAAGCTCGGCGACAAGGACGTCTACACGGCCACTGTCGGCGGCATGAAGATCACGGAGCCGGGCATCGACCTCGCGCTGGTGCTGGCCCTGACGTCGTCATTCGGCGATGTCGCCCTTTCGCCACGGCTGGTGTCGGTGGGCGAGGTGGGGCTGGCGGGCGAGATCCGCCGGGTACCGAGCGTGGGCCGCCGTCTCGCGGAGGCGGCCCGGCTGGGGTTCACGCACGCCTTGGTGCCGCCGGACTCGGGCAAGCCGCCGGCGGGGATCCGGGTGCTGGAGGTGGCGAACGTCGCGGACGCGCTGAACGCCGCCAGTCACGCGCGCTGACCGGAGGGCGTCCCCGCCGTGGGGAGCGCCCTCCGGCACGGATCAGCGATCGGACGTGGTCACCGAGTACGTGTAGCTCTCTACCAGGGAGTACTGCTCCGGTCCGGTCGACGGCGCCTCGGTGGTGGCCGTCGCCATGCTCTCGGACTTCGGCGGCGACGTCTGCGCGCTCCGCGGGGCGGACTCGACCGTCGACGAGACGGGCGTGTTGAGGGGCGTGATGACGGCGGAGGAAGGCCCGCCCCCCTTCGCCGACTTCGGGGGGATGGTGTGGCCGATGAGCTGGGCCGTCTCCGGGTCGGCGATCAGGGTGTCACCCGTGTCCTGCGCGGTGAACCCGATGCCGACCCGGCCGTCCGGGGCGACCGTTCCCGGCTTCGTCACGATGCCGTCGACCCGGGCCAGCGCCTGCCAGAGCGCCACCCGGAGCTTGCCGGGGGCCAGGCCGAGCTCCATGACGTGCTGCACCATCTCGGCGGAGCGGCCGGGGCCGTTCGGCTTGCCCGGGTGCACGGCTTTCCCCATGGCGCCCTGGGTGTTGACGAGCTGGTCGCGCAGCTGCTGGACGTCAACGGGCAGGCGGGCGACGAAGTCCGCCGTCGGCGCGTCCCACGTGCCCGGGAAGCTGCTGTCGGGGTACTGGATCCGGACGATCGGGAACAGCCCACCCGCGCCCGCCTCGTCGGACTTCTTGACCGGCTTCGGTTCGTAGCGCGGCTGCGGGACCGGCAGGCCCGGGAGCTCGTTCGTCGTCTGCGAGCGCCGGTGCCAGATCCCGCCGGGGTCCGCCGGGATCCACAGCTCGGTCAGCGTCCCGAAGTAGCCGCTCACTCTCTTGTCGTTGGTGATCGTGCTCCACATCGACGTGGTCATGTGCCGGTACTCGCCGGGGCGGACCGGGAGGTCCGTGCCGCGCAGCTGGTCGAGGCCGGGCGCGGCCGGGCTGACGACGGCGGGTTCCTGGCCGGGGACCCGGGTGGCCACGAACAGGCCGCCGGTCAAGGTGGCGACCGCGGCCGCCACCGCGATCCAGCGCCACGAGCCGTGGGACTTCCGTGGCGCGGGCGCCTCTTCGGGCGGTGCGCCGGCGGCCGTCAGCAGCGCCGTCCGTGCGAACGCCAGGCCGTCGTCGGGGCCCGGGTCGCCGTGCAGGTCCGCGAGGGCGGCGTCCAGTTCGGCGTCGGACCAGATCTGCCGGATGTTGTTGTCGTCGGTCACGGGGTCTGCGCCTCCTTCGTGTTCTGGGCCGGGGCGTTGGTCCGCAGCCAGCGCCGGATCCGGTGCAGCCGGGAACGGACGGTGCCCGGCGGGATGCCGAGGACCTCGGCGACCTCGGCCGGGTCGAGCCCGGCCCACGACACCAGCAGGAGCGTGTCGCGGTCGGCCGGGCTGAGCTGCGCCAGCGCCCCGGCCAGCTGCGCCGCCCGCGTCTGCGCGTCGACCTGCTCGGCGACGCGGCCGTCGTGCGCCGCGTGGCTGAGCTCGCCCGCGTGGGCGAGCCGCGCGGTGGCCTGCAGGCCACGCAGCTCGGAACGCACCTGGTGGCGCAGCAGGTTGGTCGCGATGCCGTAGAGCCACGACCGGGCCGTGCCCAGCTCCGGCCGGTAGCTCTCCCGGCGGCGCAGCGCCACGAGGAACGTCTCGGCGACGAGGTCGTCCGCGGTTTCGGTGCCGACGCGCCGCGCGAGGTACCGGCGCAGCTGCGGGGCGTGGACGTCGAAGAGCCGCGCGAACGCCGGCCCGGGATCGGCACCACCGAGGTCGGGGCGATCCTGCCCCCACACCTCCGCGCCTTCTTGGATCACCTGCATGCCCCCTGTTGCCCGCAGCCCCCGCGAGCGTTCACGGGCGCACCTGACTCACACGTTCAGCAGCCCCCAGGAGATCGCCCACGGGACGAAGATCACGCCGCCGGCGAGCAGGATCCCGAGCCGCGGGGTCCGGTCCCGCCACCACGCCACCGCCGTGCCGATGGCGGCGGCCACCGCGCCCAGCGAAAGCAGCTGCAGCGCCAGCCACGGCAGCGGACGGCCGGCGACGACCGGGCCCAGCCCCTTGCCCATGGTCGTCTGGATCAGCACGTCGACGACCAGGAAGCCGAGCACCGACAGCAACCCGGTCGCCGTCAGCCAGCGAGCGGACCGCGTGCCGCCGCCGCGACGCCGGAGTAGCGGGTACGAGCCGAACGCCAGCAGCAGGAAGACCAACAAGGCGAGTTGCAGCCATGTCGACTCGTACCAGGCGAGCGGGGTCACGGCAGTGCTCGGCCGGTCCTGCGGCGGCGGCGCGTCCGCACTCGACTCCGAGGGCACGTCATTCACCCACGTGCCCACCAGTTCCAGGTAGCCGGGCGCGTACCCGGGCAGCTTGTCGAAGCCGTCCGTGGTCCGCCGCAGCTGGTGCTGGGCGTCCGGGAAGACCCGCAGCGTGTGGCGCGCCACCGAGTCCTGGAAGATCCGGACCGCTTCACCCGGCGGCGTCAGGACGTCCTTCGCGCCCCACAACCCGAGCACCGGCTGGCGCAGGCGCTTCAGCACCGGCACCGGGTCGTAGTGCGCCTCCGGGAACACCCCGCCGCCGACGAGCTGCCGCATCATCGTCGACGACGCCATCCGCACCATCGAGCCGTCCATTCCGAGGCGCCGCAACTGGTTCTCGATCGCCCACGCCTGTTGTCGCGACGGCTCGACGCCGTTCGCCCCCAGTGTCACGACAAAAGCCACGTCGGCGGAACGAGAAGCTGCCAGCGGCGCCACCCAGCCCCCTTCGCTCAACCCCCAGACGCCGACCCGCGCCGGATCGACTTCCGGCCTCTTCCGGAGCGCCTCGACGGCGGCGAGAGCGTCGTCCGCCAGCGTCGAGTAGGACCGGGAGAACTGGGAGTACCCCTCGGTGCGCTTGTCGTAGATGAGCGTCGCGATGCCTTGCCGCGCAAAGGCTTCCGCTTCGACGCGATAGTCGTCCCGGCTGTGTTCCCCCGAGCCGTGGACCATCACCAGGCCAGGCAGTTTTGTGCCGCCGGGCGGTGCGACGACGGTGCCGTGCAAGGTCACCCCGCCGTTCTGAAAGGTCACGTCGCCGTCCGCGGCCGACGCCGGTGGCGCCGTCGCCGTGACCGCCAGGATCACCCCGGCCAGTAGAGCCCCTCTTCGCATGTGAAATCCCCTGTCATGTCATTCCCCTGGATCCGGGAACGCGAGCCAGCGCACGAGCACGCGCCGCGCTTCCGGTGACCGGTCGTCCTCGGGCCGCCAGTACCGGCGGAACAGCTCCATGTAGTCGTGCCAGAGCTGCTGCGACTCCTCTTCGGTGAGCCACGTGGCGCCGCGCGAGAAGAGCAGCGAGTCCGGCCACGCGCCGGGCAGCTCGTCACGCTTTTCCGCGAACCGGTTGAGCTTTTCGAGGTCGTCCTCGAACCCCTGGCGCTGCATGTCGTCGAACAGCACCCGGGATTCGGCGCTCTGCTCACTGCGGCGCGGCCAGCGGATGTCCCGCGGCCGTGTCCGCCACCACCGTTCCTTGCCCTTGGCGAGCTCCGGGACGTCCTCGACGAACCCGAACCGCGCCAGCTCCCGCAGGTGGTAGCTGGTCGCACCGGTGTTCTCGCCGAGGGCCTGCGCGAGTTTCGTGGCGGTCGCCGGCCCGGCCGACAGCACGCCGAGTATCCGGCGGCGCAGCGGGTGCGTGACGGCCTTGAGAGCGTCCGGGTCGAGCTCTTCCGGTGGTGGAGCGCTGGTCATGGCTCCACAGTAGCCGTGCAAAGGAAATTATGCAAAGAAATCTGTGCACGCGACCCGGAAGGGGCGAGCGTCTAATGTGGACAAAAGTGGGACGAGCGCGGCTTCGTCACCAAATAGGGTGGTTGCTGAACTTCCGGAGCGTCTGCATCGACGGCCGCACGTAGAACATCGCCGCCAGGAAACCCGTGGTGGCGAAGGCGAGCGTCGCGAACGTCGTGAGCAGGTCCGGGGCCCGGAACTCCGGGCTGTCGCGCCACACCCGGAACACCATCGGCACGGCGAACGAGCCGAGGATCAGGATCAGCGTCAGGATGTAGGTGACCAGCAGCGCGCTGCGGGCCGAAGCCGCGCTGGCGACCACCAGGTAGTCGCCCCGCAGGCAGCGGCGGGTGCTCAGCACCAGCACCGCGATCGCCAGCACGCCCAGCGTCGGCAGCACCGCCGCGGCCTTGCCGAGCAACGTGTCCGGGAAGGCGTGGCCGTGGACGACGCCCTGCAGGAAGGTCGTGAGCCCGAAGAGCAGCACCATCCCGACGATCATCGAACAGCCGACGACCACCGAGCCCCACCGCACCCGGGCGGCGAACCGGGGCGGCAGCGGCACGAAGTCGACCTGCCCGGACGTCCCCTGCATCCACCACCTCCGAATGCCGTCAAAACCAGTTTACGGGCGCCGGACGCCCGCAAGGTGGCCTTGACGGCATTCGGACCGAAAGGGCTAACTGGCCGCCAGCAAGTTGGCGCACCTGATGAGCCCGATGTGGGAATAGGCCTGCGGGTGGTTGCCGAGGGACCGTTCCGCGATCGGGTCGTACTGCTCCGGCAGCAGACCCGTCGGGCCGGCCGCCGCGACGATCTGGTCGAACAGCTCCTGCGCCTCCGTGCGCCGCCCGGTGAGCAGGTAGGCCTCGATCAGCCACGCCGCGCAGATGTGGAACCCGCCTTCGCCGCCCGGCAGGCCGTCGTCGCGGCGGTAACGGTACACAGTGGACCCACTGCGCAGCTCCGCCTCGATCGCGGTCACCGTCTGCTGGAAGCGCTCGTCGGCCGGGTCGATCAGCCCGGTGAGCCCGACGAACAGCGACGCCGCGTCCAGGTCCGTGCCGTCGTAGGCCGTGGTGAACGCCTGGACCTCGTCGTTCCAGCCGTGCGTGAGGACGTCGGTCTTGATGTCCTCGCGCAGCCCCGGCCAGCCGCCCGGGATGTCCCGGCCGTACTGCTCGCCCAGCTTGATCGCCCGGTCGATGGTCACCCAGCACATGACGCGCGAGTAGACCCGGTGGCGCGGCACGTGCCGCTCCTCCCAGATCCCGTGGTCCGGCTCGTTCCAGCGCCGCGTCACGGCTTCCGCCATCGCGCGCACCATCTGCCAGTCCTCGTCGCGCAGCTCGCCGCGCGCCGCGGCCAGCGTCTGCACGAGCTCGACGACCGGGCCGAAGACGTCCAGCTGCACCTGGTGGTTCGCCAGGTTGCCGACGCGCACCGGCCGCGAACCCGCGTACCCGGGCAGCGACTCGATCACCGCTTCGGCGCCGATCACGCTGCCCGCCAGGGTGTACAGCGGGTGCAGCCGCTCCGGGCCGGCCAGCGTGGCGAGCACGCCGTGCAGCCACCGGAGGTAGCCCTCGGCCTCCTCGAGCGAGCCCAGGTGCACGAGCTCCCGCACGGTCATCGCGGCGTCGCGGATCCAGCAGTAGCGGTAGTCCCAGTTGCGGACACCGCCGATCTCCTCCGGCAGCGACGACGTCGCCGCGGCGAGCACGCCACCGGTGTCGGTGTTGACCAGGCCCCGCAGCGTCAGCGCCGAGCGCAGCACCAGGTCGGTCTGCACCTTCGGCGGCTGCAGCTTCGACGTCCACTCGCTCCAGTAGCGGCCCGCGCGGTCACGGCGTTCCACTTCGGACAGTTCGTGCGCGCCGAGGTCCGTGGTGCCGCAGCGCAGCTCCAGCACGACCGGCCGGGTCGGCGTGGGCTGCACCAGCGCGACCGCGGTGTCGTGCAGGCCGTCCGAGGTGATGGTCCACTCGACGCCCGGCGAGTACAGCACGAACGGCTCCGACGTGCCGAGCACCCGCACGCCGCCCTCGGTGACTTCCAGCTTCACCGGCACGCCGCCGAACTCCGGGCGCGGCGCGAACTTGACGTCCGCCGCCGCCTCGCCGGAGATGACCCGGACCAGGTCCGTCCGGTGTGGAGCGCTTTCCGGCTCGAGGTAGTCGGTGACGAGCAGGCGCGACCAGCGCGTCTCGACCGTCATCGTGTTCGGCAGGTAGCGCTGGCCCAGCGGGAGGCCGTTGCGGTTCGGCTTGATGGAAAAGTGCCCCGCACCCTCGCCGCCGAGCAGGTCGGCGAACACCGCCGGCGCGTCCGGGCCGGGGTGGCACAGCCACGTCAGCTTGGCGTCCGGGGTGAGCAGCGCGACCGACCGCTCGTTGGCCAGCATCGACAGCCGCTCGATCGGCGGCGCCGACTCGCCGTACAGCCAGTTGCGGCGCTCCTCCAGGAGGAAGCCGAGCACGAGCGCGACGTCGACGGTGTCCGGCACGCGGAACCCGGCGAGCGTCTCGCCGTCGCCCACCTTGATGCCCAGGTCGGGGCCCGACAGGCGGGCGAAGGCCTTCTCATCGGTGACGTCGTCGCCGAGGAAGATGGCCGCCGTCGCGCCGACCTGGTGGCGGAGGATGTCCAGCGCGCGCCCTTTGTCCGTTTGGACGACCGCGAGCTCGACGACCTCCTTGCCGTCGGTGGTCGACACGCCGTCCCACTTCGACGGCCCGGAGTGCACAGAGGCGAGCACGCGGCGGCCCGCCTCGTGCTCGGCGCGGCGGACGTGCACCGCGATGCTGGCCGGCTTCACCTCGAGCGACACGCCAGGGACGTCCAGCACCAGTTGTTCGAGCTCGGTCTCGAGCCGCCGGTGCAGCTCACGCGCCTTCTCGTCCAGCGCGTGGATGAAGCCGATGTCGAACTCCGAGCCGTGGCTGCCGACGAGGTTCACCTCCGCGGGCAGCCGCGAAAGGGTGGCGAGGTCCCGCAGCGCGCGGCCCGAGATGACCGCGGTGGTGGTCTCGTGCAGACCGGCGAGCGATCTGAGGGCGCCGACGGACTCCGGCAGTGGCCGTGCCTCGTCCGGGTTGAGCGTGATGGGTGCCAGCGTGCCGTCGTAATCGCAGGCGACCAGCAAACGCGGCGTACGGGCGATCTGGACGATCGCGCGCCTTAGCTCGGCGGGCAGGGCCTCGGCAGTCAACACTCCTCCTCAGGAGCTCGTGCATGGTCGGGACAAGTGAGGATTATTCAGCCGTCGGCCGCCGCGAGGTCGCCGCTGGTGTGCCAGCTGCGGCCCGTTGCGGCGGCCTAGCCCGAACAACCCTCAGTCAGTCGACCGCCTCCGCGCCCAAAGCCTGCAGGAACGAGCGCGCCCATCGATCGACGTCATGAGTGAGGACCTGGCGACGCATGGCGCGCATCCGGCGACGGCCCTCAGCCGGGTCGAGCGTAATGGCAGCCACTAGAGCATCCTTCACCCCGTCCAGGTCGTGGGGGTTGACGAGGAATGCGCTAGAGAGCTCGGCGGCCGCGCCGGCGAACTCGGAAAGTACCAGCGCACCGCCCAGATCGTGCCGTGCGGCGACGTACTCCTTGCACACCAGATTCATGCCGTCGCGCAGCGGTGTCACCACCATGACATCAGCAGCCGAGAAGAAGGCGGCCAGCTCCGTACGGTCGACGGACTGGTGCAGGTAGTGCACGACGGGGTGGCCGACGCGGGAGAACTCGCCGTTGATCCGGCCGACCATCTGCTCGATCTCGCCGCGCATCCGCTGGTAGTGCTCGACCCGCTCGCGGCTGGGGGTGGCGAGCTGGACGAACGTGACGTCGTCCGGCTGCAGCCTGCCTTCGTGCAGCAGCTCGTGCAGCGCCTGCAGCCGCAGGTCGATGCCCTTGGTGTAGTCGAGCCGGTCGACGCCGAGCAGGACGGTCTTGGGGTTGCCGAGGTCGCGCCGCAGCTGCGCGGCCCGCTCCTGGACCCCCTTGGTGCGGGCCAGCGCGTCGAGGCCGGGCGCGTCGATGGAGATGGGGAAGGCGCCGACCCGGACGGTCCGGTCACCGACCTGCATGGTGCCCGGCCGAGACCGCACGCCGACCGCGCCGCGCGTCGACTCGAGGCCGATCAGCTGGCGGCACAGCCAGAGGAAGTTCTGCGCCCCGCCGGGGCGGTGGAAGCCGACGAGGTCCGCGCCGGTGAGGCCGCGGATGATCGCGGCGCGCCACGGCATCTGCATGAACAGCTCGACCGGCGGGAACGGGATGTGCAGGAAGAAGCCGATGCGCAGATCCGGTCTCAGCTCACGCAGCATCGCCGGCACCAGTTGGAGCTGGTAGTCCTGGATCCACACCGTCGCGCCCGGGGCGGCGACCTCGGCGCTGGCCTGCGCGAAGCGCCGGTTCACCGTGACGTAGCTGTTCCACCACGCGCGGTCGAACACCGGGCGCTCGACCACGTCGTGGTAGAGCGGCCAGAGCGTCGCGTTGGAGAAACCTTCGTAGTAATCGCGGACCTCGTCGGCGCTCAACGAGACCGGGTGCAGCACGAGGCCGTCGTCGTCGAACTCCTCGACGTCGACGTCGGGCACGCCCGGCCAGCCCACCCAGGCGCCCTTCCGGGAGCGCAGGAACGGCTCCAGCGCCGAGACCAGCCCGCCCGGGCTGGCCGTCCAGCGGCGCTCTCCGTCGGTCGTGCGCTCGAGGTCCACCGGTAGCCGGTTCGCCACCACGACGAAATCGGCCTGGTTTCCGTTCTCCTTCTTGTCACTCACGTCAGCTGCTCCTCGCGTCCTGGGTCGCGGCCCCAGAGTGAAACCCTATCGCGTGAGCGATGAACAGCGCGTGACCGCCGGGTTACTCCAAGCTTCGCTCGGTCGGTTCGAGCGGACCAGCCATCCGTGGTCCGGCGAACCGCCGCTCGAGCCTGCCCAGGCCGGTGCGGACCGGCTGGGCGAGCCATTCCCCGAGTACCACGCCCGCTGCCAGCGCAAGCCCGATCGCGACGGCCGTCATCAAGGTCGAAATGTCGCCGCTCGGCTCGACCCCGATCTGATACAGACCACGGTAGGTCGAAAGGCCCGGAAGCAGCGGAGTGATCCCGGACACGGCGACCACCAGTGGCGTGACGCCGAGCCGCCGGGCGAGCACGCCACCGCAGAACCCGACCAGCGTCGCGGCGACCGCGGACGAGCTGACGCCGTCCAGCCGGGCCAGCATCAGCGAGCCGTAGACGGCGGCGCCGATGCCTCCGGCGGCCGCCGCGACCAGCATGGCGCGCATCTTGGAGTAGGAGGCGAGCGCGAAGCAGGCGGCGGCGCCGGCTCCGCCGAGCACGACGAGCGGCAGCTGCTGCGGCGTCGACCCGGTCACCTCGGGCAGCGGGGTGCGCGGCAGGCCGAGCATGACGGCGATCCGCAGGGCGAGCACGACCCCCGCGATCAGGCCCGCCGACATCAGCGCGGTCTCCATGGTGCGGCCGGCGGCGGTGACGTTGTAGCCGGTGATGGCGTCCTGCACGGCCGAGACGGTGGACAGCCCGGACAGCAGCACGGTGACCGCGGCCGCGACGACCAGCGTCGGTTTGTCGGTGGTCAGGACGTTGCTGCTGACGATGACCATGGCCGAGAGCGTGGCGACCAGGCCGCCGACCACCTGCTGGAAGAAGAACGGCAGCCCGTAGCGGTTCACGACCCGGCCGACCCGGTCGATGACGCCGCTGATGACGAACGCGACGAGCGCGATGTCGAACCCGCCGCCGAGCAGGATGGTGACGAACGCGGCGACGCCGCCCCAGGACAGCGTCGCGACCCAGCGCGGATACGGGTGTGGCGCGGAGGTGATCCGTTCCAGCTCGGTCTGGGCCTGCTCGGCGCCCATGTTCCCGCGGACGATCTTGCGGACGAGCTTCTCGGTCTCGGTCAGCCGGGTGTAGTCGAGGCTCCGGCTCCGGACGACGCGCAGCGCGGTGATCGGCGTCAGGTCGGTGCCGCGGTGGCAGGTCACGGTGATCGAGGTGAAGATGACGTCGACCTCGCAGTGCGGCAGCCCGAGCGCGCCGGCGATGGCGATGATCGTCGCGGTGACGTCGGAGGCGCCGGCGCCGCTGGCCATCTGGACCTCCCCGATGCGCAGGGAGAGGTCGAGCACGAAGTTGACGGTGGCCTCGTCGGGCAGCTGAGGCCCCATGGCCTCTTCGGCGTCGACGGCGGGAAACTCCCCGGTCGGCGCTTCGAGGACGTGCCAGGGACGGCGCTTGACGAGGTTCGGCCGGTGGGCCCTCGGGCGCTGAGCTTGTTCGGGAGGTTCGAGGAGGGGCCATCTGGTCGCTTTGCCCCCGTTGGTGCGCTCGCTGATCTTCATGATCCATCCACCTCCTCGCTCGTTCCTCGATGACCATCGACCCGCGTGCTCCGACCGTTGCACGGATCATGGAGTGTCGTCCACCACGTTGCCCGGAGGTGGGTCTGACCAGCTGATCCCGCCTCTGCTGCCGGCACCGGAGCCCGCCCGATACACTGTGTCCGGCGCCGTGGCGCCAGGCCGCTATAGCTCAGCTGGTAGAGCATCTGTCTTGTAAACAGAAGGTCAGGGGTTCGAGCCCCCTTGGCGGCTCCGCAGGTCAAAGGCCGTCCACCGGGGAAGTGGACGGCCTTTGCGTCGCTATAAGGCTCTGTGCAAGGCGGCTCCTCATCGTTAGGGGCGCACGGCGATCCAGCCCATCAGCAGGAGCAGAATGAGCACGATCGCGGCGGCGAGAATCCCCGCCCACCAGATCGGCGGATCGGACAGCACGCAGTAGAAGCCCGCCACGCTCACTGGCGTCATTCCTGCGGTGATCAACCAGTTTTTCTTGTTCTTGCTCATTTATCCGCTCTCCGACGTGGCAGTTGTCAGACCTTTGAAGTAGCGTCAGGATTTGTCAGAAGTGAAGGTGTGGCTGGCCGCCCAGCGTCACGATGGCCATTGTCGTATATCAGGTGGACTTGTTTTCCAGTTTGCGTATACGATCGTGTAAAATTTGCGCGGGAGTCTTTGTCTTGTTCGAAGAATGAGAGTGCGTCGCGCCGGCGTTCGCAGAGCGCGATCGCTTCTTGAAGATTCCCCATGCCAGCGCTGCACGAAGCAGAAGAAAGACCATCGCGTTCAAGTTGTCGGAACGCGACCGCCGGAGCCGGGTGCAACCGCTCGCCGGTGGCGAGCTCACCGGCTGTGGTGCGCTCACCGTCCCGGGTTCGGCGTCGGCTGTCCATCTTGGCGGCGAGCTGGTCGACGCCAGCTTGGGCTTGCTCGAGCGTGGTGTCGTTGGCCAGCGCGCGCCACCAGCGCTGCGAGCCCTTGGCGGCTCTGAAGAGGGTGGCTGAGCCGGTCACCGCCTCGCCGGCACGGTCGGGCCGGACAGTTCCCGTACGGCGTCGGACAGGGTCGTGAACGTCGGCAGGAGGTCCTCCATGCCGCACATACGAAGCACTCGAGCGATCAGGTGGGTGGTGACGACCAGCCCGAGCCGGCGGTGCTCGGCCCGGGCCCGCTCAGCGGCGCACGCGATGGCCCGCAGACCGGCTACGCCGAGGAAGGTGACTTGGGACAAGTCGAGCACGGTTGCCGCGGGTAGGTCCTGCCACAAGGCGTGATTCAGCAACTTCACCGACATTTCGTCGATCTCTCCCACCACCCCGATCACCATCAGATCGGGCTGGTGGACAACGCGGCGCACCTCGAGCATTTGTTCCGCGGTCGCCGGTAGGCCGGCAGTACGGGGCTCGCCCGAGTGCGGCGGAACCTGCAGGTGAGGCCGCTCCGACGGGTTGATCATCGACGTTCTCCCAAACGTGCTCCGGGATCGTGCGTCGTCTACGTTGATGAACCACGGCGGCGGTCCCTGGCCGGATCTGTCGGGCATGGCTTCGGCTTAACCGTGCAAAACGATACGCGCGACATCGGTGCATGGAAACCACGCGCCCGGGGGACTCGGCGTGAACCCGGCACCGGCGTGGCGATGGGCCGGGCGCTCCAGTGGTTCGACGGGCATCTGCGCCGCGGTGGTCGGTCATAATGCGGCTGACAGCCATCGCCCCGCCACGACTTGAGGAGTTGCCCGGATGTCGCCTCGGCCCACGTTGGAGGATGTCGCCCGGGCCGCGGGGGTTTCGCGGTCCGCGGTGTCCCGCGTCGTCAACGACCAGCCCGGCGTCACCTCCCCGGTGCGGCAGCGGGTGTGGCGGGTCGTCCGGGAGCTCGGCTACCGGCCGGATCCGGTCGCGCGGGCGCTGGCCTCCGGGCAGGCCGACGTGATCGACATCGTCATCGTCGACGACGATGACTTCGCGATGAGCGCGAACCCCCACTACGCGCGCGTGGTCGCCGGTGTCAGCGGCGCACTGGGCGACAGCGGAGTCCGGCTGCGCGTCCGCCGGGTGAGTCAGCGGGACACGGACGTCCTGCTGACCGGGCCGGGACCGGACCGCTCCCTCGGGGCGCTGCTGGTCAACGTTGCGCCGGAACTGGCCCGGCAGCTGCGCGCGGTGTACGGCCGGGTCGTGTCGGCCGGCCGCTCCGCGTCGCAGGTGCCCTACTTCGAGCCCGACAACGCCGGTGGGATCCGCGCGGCCGTGCACCACCTTTACCGAGGCGGCCGGCGGCGGATCGCGGCGGTCGACGGCCCTTCGCACAGCCCCTGCGCGGCCGACCGGCGAACCGCCTACCTCGACGCGGTGCGGGAGCTCGGGCTCGAGCCGATTTCCGGATCCGGTGACTTCACCCGGGCCACCGCGCTGCGCCGGACCCGGCAGCTCCTGCTGGCCGACCCGGGGATCGACGCGGTGGTGGCCGCCTGCGACCTGACCGCGTCGGGCGTGCTGCAGGCGTTGACCGAGTCCGGCCGCCGGGTCCCCGACGACGTCGCGGTGGTCGGTTTCGACGACAGCGTCCTGGCCGCGTCGGCCAGTGTTCCGCTGACGTCGGTGGCCAGTCCGGTGGAAGCGATCGCCGCGGCGGCGACCCGTGTCCTGCTCGGCTCCGGCTCGGCTCACGAGGGGCGCGTCCGCTTGCCGGTTTCGCTGTCCGTCCGGAGCAGCTCGTAGCTTTCGGTCGCGTCCAGGGCACCCGATGTGGCGTTCGGTGGACGCACCGAACGCCACATGGGGCGCGTGAGCCGGGTCGCTACGGCACGAGCACCGGCTGGTCCACGGCCCACAGCCAGGACCCATCCGGCTGGCGACGGGCGATCTCGACGGTCATCTCACCCGTGGTCAGGGTGGACACCGTGAGGGCCAGGTCGTCGCTCACCAGCGCCGGGTGCTGCCTACCCGGCGTGAGCACCGGCGCGGCCGCGACGAACTCCTCGAACACCTTGCGGATCTCCGCGTGTCCGGTCGCGACGTTGCCCGGCGGGAACGCCAGCACGGCGTTCGATTCGTACAACGCCACCAGTCCGTCGACGTCGCCCTCGTTGGCGCGTTCGATGAAGTACCTGCCCAGATCGTTCGGCTCGGTGGCCACCGTCTTGCTTGTCATGGGCTCAGCCTGCTCATCAATCACGACATCTTGTGTCGTGTATTCCGGTAAAGTTTTCGGGTGCGCGCCGACCGGTTGGTCTCGCTGGTGCTGCTGCTGCGCCGGCACGGCCGGTTGTCCGCGGCCGCGCTGGCCCGCGAGCTGGAGGTGTCCACCCGCACCGTGCTGCGCGACATCGAGGCGCTGTCCGCGGCCGGTGTCCCGGTGTACGCCGAACGCGGCCGGCACGGCGGGTTCGCCTTGCTGCCCGGTTTCCAGACCGAGCTCACCGGGCTGAACCACGACGAGGCACTCGCTCTGCTGGTCGCCGGATCGCGGCGCGGCGCGCAGGCGTTCGGGCTCGGCTCGGCGCTCGCTTCGGCCATGCGCAAGGTGGTCGACGCGCTGCCCGAGAGCTATCGGGCCACCGCGGCCGGCGCGGCCCAGCGATTGCTCATCGACCCGGAGACCGACCTCCTCGCGCGCCGGCTGGTCGCGGAGGAGGTGCCCGACGCCGTGGTCGCCGAGATCCGGCGCGCGGTGTTCGCGGGACACAAGCTGCGCATCCACTACGCGGCCGCGAACCAGACGTCGCAGTGGCGCACGGTGGACCCGATCGGCCTGGTCACCGTGCGCGACCAGGGCTACTTGCTGGCCAAGAGGTCCGGCGAGGACCGCACCTACCGGCTGTCCCGCGTCTTGGCCGCCGAGGAACTCGCCGAACCCGCGCAACGACCGGACCGGGTCGACCTCGACCGGGTGTGGCAGGAACGCAGCACGCGGTTCCGGACCGGCGGCGACCAGGTCGCGGTGCTGGTACGGGTGAACCCGGCACGGCGCGAGGACCTGGTGGGCACGGCGCTGGCCGTCCGCGCCGAAGAAACCGACGCGGACGGCTGGCTGCGGCTGGAGGTCAGCTTCCAGGATTCGAGACACGCCGAGTGGGCGTTGTGGCAGCTCGCCACGAACGCGGAAGCACTGGCCCCGCAGTGGTTGCGCACCTCCCTGCGCAACCGCGCCGCCGCGATCGCCGCCTGCTACGGAGTGACGTCCTGACCGTCGACGGGCGATGAGCGCGTTTTGTCGGTGTCCGGGTCTAGTCTCCCGGCCATGACCACCACGTACACGCTGGAAACGTCCGAAGCGGGCATCGTCTACGACGTCCACGGGCCGGCGCCCGCCGACAGCCCGCGGCCGCCGCTGCTCATGGTCGGGCAGCCCATGGAGGCCACCGGCTTCAGCACCCTGGCGTCGTACTTTCCCGACCGCACCGTGGTCACGTACGACCCGCGTGGCCTCGGGCGCAGCGTCCGGAAGGACGGGCGGGAAGACCACGTGCCCGCCGTCCAGGCCGATGATCTCCACGCCGTCATCGAGGCGCTCGGCGCCGGCCCGGTCGAGGTGTTCGGGAGCAGCGGGGGCGCCGTCGCCGGGCTCGCGCTCGTCACCGCCCACCCTGCCGACGTGAGCACTCTGGTCGCCCACGAACCGCCCCTGGTCCGCGTGCTTCCGGACGCCGCGGCGGCGGAGCGGGCCGGCCAGGGCTTCCGGGACGCCTACCAGGCCGGGGGCTTCGGCGCCGGCATGGCGGCTTTCATCAGGATGACGTCGTGGAAGGGCGAGTTCACCGACGCCTACTTCGCCCTGCCGCCGGCGGACCCGGCCCAGTTCGGCCTGCCGGCCGACGACGACGGCCGCCGGGACGACCCGCTGATGACCGACCGGTCACTGGCGGTCTCCGCCTACGAGCTCGACGTCGACGCACTGGCCGCGGCGCCGACGCGCATCGTGATCGCCGTCGGCGAGGAGTCCATCGACGTCATGACCGGGCGCGCGGCGCTCGCGACCGCCGAACTGCTCGGGCAGCAGGCGACCGTGTTCCCCAGCCACCACGGCGGCTTCCTCGGCGGCGAGTTCGGCTACGCCGGCCAGCCCGAGGCCTTCGCCAAGAAGCTGCGCGAGGTCCTCGAACCATCCACAACGGACTAGTCCACGGAGGATTGTGGGCGGCCGAGGTGCTCGACCAGCTTGGCGAGCTGGTCGGCGTACCGCCGCACGAACTCCGGCGCGTCCGGAGCGGTTCCGGTCAGCCCGTCGATCACGTGCGGCAGGGTCACCGGCGCCATCGCGGCGGCCATCAGCAGCACCGTGAGGCAGGCCGGATCGACCCACTCGGGCAGCCGGCCTTCGGCTTTGAGCGACTCCATATGGGCCACCGACCCGGCCAGCCGCCGCGTCCGCGGCTCGTGGTCGGGATCGGTGCCAGGGCCCTCGTACTCGAGCCCCGACCAGGCCACCAGCCGCATCCCGTCGCGGCCGGACAAGCCCTCCAGCGCGATCCGCCGCACCTGCTCCGACAGCGGCAGGTCCGGGGGCATCAACTCGCTCTGCCGCTGCCCCCACGCCTCCGACATCGCCCGGTACAGGCCTTCTTTGCCGTCGAAGTAGTACGAGATCAGCTGCTGGTTCACGCCGGCCCGCGCCGCGATCGCCGCGATCCGCGCGCCCGCGTACCCCTTCGCCGCGAACTCCGCGCCCGCCGCTTCCAGGATCAGCCGGCGGGTGCGTTCCGGATCCCGTTGCCGCTCCTGCGGCTTCGGCGAACGGCGGGGCTTCGACGCGGTCACGCCGCGACTATACGTCAACCAACTGCTTGACTCTGCCGCACGGACGGTTGACAGAGCGTGAGCACGAGAGCCAGCACCAGCACTCCGGCGCTGACCACGAGCGCGCCCGCCGTCGCGGCCTCGTACCCGTTGTCCAGGTGGGTGAAGAACACCGTGCCGGACACCGCGATCCCGGTCGCCGTGCCGAGCTGGACGGTGGTGTTCACGACGCCGGATGCGGCGCCGGCCTGCTCCGGCCGGACCGCTGACATGGAGACGGCGAACAGCGCGTTCAGCACCGCGCCCACGCCGAGCCCGACGGCGATCACGGGCACCAGCAGCGCCCACCCCGGCAACGCGGAACCCAGCCACAGCACCAAGAGCGCGATCGCGACCAGTCCTACCAGCAACACCGCGACGGCGCCCGCGGTGAACGCTCGCCCGAGGTTCGGGGCGAGCCGCATGCCCAGGACGTTGCCGGCGACGATGCCGATCGTCGCCGGCGCGAACGTCACCGCCGCTTCCCACGGCGAGAACCCGAGCCCGAGCTGCAGGTGCAGCGTGAGGACGAAGAACACGCCGACCGCGGTGTTGACGCAGAGCAGGACCGCCTGGCTCCCGGCCAGGTGCTTCAGCATCTCCGGCGGGATCAGCGGTTCGCCGCCGCGGCGGGACTGAAGCCGTTGGTGCAGCGCGAAGGCGCCGAACAACGGGACGGCCGCCACCAGCAGCACGATCGACCACCCCGGCCAGCCCAGCTCGCGGCCCTGCACCAGCGGGAAGAACACCGCGAACAGCGCGGCGGTCAGCAGGGCGAGGCCGACCGGGTCCATGCGGTGCCGGAAGAACCCCGGCCGGCTCGGCATGGTGCCGAGTGCGCCGATCAGCGCGAGCACCCCGATGGGCACGTTCACCAGGAAGATCGCGCGCCACCCGGTGCCGAACAGGTCGGCCTGGGTCAGCGCGCCGCCCAGCAGCGGACCGGCGAGCCCGCCGAGCGGGAACGCGCCCGCGTACCAGGTCATCGCCTTCGGCCGCTCCTGCTCGTCGAACTCCGCGTGGATGAACGAAAGGACCTGCGGCACCATCAACCCGGACCCGACGCCCTGCACCACGCGCGCGGCGATCAGCACGCCGACGTGCCCGGCGAGACCGGCGGCCAGCGAGGCCGCCGCGAACACGGCCATGCCGGCCACGAACAGCTTCTTCGTCCCGTGCCGGTCGCCCAGGCGGCCGCCGGTGATCAGCGTGAGCGCGAACCCCAGCGCGTAGCCGGCCGAAATCCACTGCAGTGCGGACTCCCCGGTGCCCAGCTCGCGCTGGATGGTGGGCAGCGCCACCGCCACGATCTGGTTGTCGATCATGTCCACCAGGACCGCGAGCACCGCGACCGCCAGTGCCCACCACCTCAGCGCGTGTTTCGTCACGACGTCCCCCTTCTTCCGCTGACGACCGATGTCGATAATCAACGAGACAGTCAGCTGTGTCAACCATCTGTTTGATTAACTGCGTGGGTCGGCGAACCGGCTGATCAGAACGGTGCGTGCCATCATCGGGCATGGCCACCCTTCGCGACGTCCGCGAGCCGGAGCTCAACACCGGGATCCTGCCCGGGAACGTGCGCGCCGACGACTGGATCATGTTCGTCCTCGCCGCCGGTTCGGTCGGATTGCTGGGGTTCATGGTGCTCAGCCCGCCGTCACGGGAGGCCGGGCTGGTGATCTTCGCCGTCGACTGCGGGATCTGCGGGGTGTTCCTGCTCGAGTTCCTGTGGCGGTGGCGGAAACGCCGGTGGGCCAAGAAGTTCCTGGTGCGCAACTGGTACGAGCTGTTCGCGATGATCCCCGTGGCGCACCCGGCGATGGTGGGGCACCGGTTCGTCTCCGTCGTGCTGCTGCTCGTCCGGATCGGGCGGGCCGCGGACCGGGCCGTCGGCGAGCAGTTCACCTACCGGCTCGTCGACAAGCTCTCCGACCCGATCGTGCGGGCGATCAAGAAGCCGATCACCGTCGCGGTGCTCGACGAGGTCGTCAAGGTACTGGAAACCGGCAACTACCCGGAAAACCTGGCCAAGTCGCTGGGGGTCCACAAGGACGAGCTGCGCGCCATCATCACCGAGAAGATCGCCGCCGACCCGCAGCTCGGGAAGCTCAAACGGCTCCCGTTCCACGACGAGATCGTGCGCACCGTCGTCGACACGTCGTTCCGCGTGCTGCTCGAAGTGCTCGTCGACCCGCGGATCGACGACTTCTTCTCCGCCGTCGTCCGCGAGAACCGTGAGCAGATCCGGCTGGCCGTGCAGCTCGGGCTCAACGAGGTCGGCAGCGAGGAGGGGGAACAAGCCCTCCCTACGCGGACCCAGCGCTCGGCCGCGCTCGAGTACGACCGGCTGCACCCGAATTCACGACCGTGAGGCCAGGTACGCGCTGAGCCGGGTGGCCGCGTCGAGCATCGCCAGGCCGCGGGCGGTGAGCCTGCCCTGCCAGGTTTCGAGCGCTTGGACCAGTGACTCGGTGCCGCCTGCCGTGCGGACCTGCTCGACCACCGTCGCGATGTGGGCCAGTGGATAGCCGCCGCGGCGGAGCAGGTGGGCCAGCTCGGCGTCGCGGATGTCGGCCGCGCGGAAGATCCGGTAGCCGGTCGCGCGGTTGCGCGCCGGGACGAGGATGCCCGCGCGTTCCCAGGCGCGGACGGTCGCCGCGGTGACGCCGAGGCGATGCGCGAGTTCGCCGATCGACCAGCCGGTCGCGGCCGGCTCGGGTGCCGGCGCGGTCGTCAGGTGGCCGATCGCCTTCCGGACCGTGTTGAGGGTTTCGCGGTCCCGGAGCAGCTGCTCGTGGCCGCGGTCGACGAGCGTCAGCGCGCGGCCGAGGTCGTCGTCGTGGACGGCGCGCATGATCCCGCCGGCTGTCGCGTGCCCGTAGGCCGGGGCCAGAGCCAGGAACGCCCGTAGTGCTGCCGCGTGGACCTCCGTGTAGACCCGGTAACCGCTCGGTGTGCGCGCGGCCGGGGGGAGGAAGCCGTCCCGCTCGTAGTTGCGGACCGCCTGCGTGGAGATGCCGTGCTCACGGGCGAGGTCAGCAGGTCTCAATCGAGTCTTCAACGATACGATTCAACCACATGGACCTCATGGACTTCACCGCCGAACTGCTCGCGTTCGGCGAACCCACCCACTTCGAACCGGCCTTCGCGCTGCTCCGCAACGACCTCTTCGCGCGGCTCGCCGAGCACGGGTTCCGGTCGATCGCGCTGGAGACCGACCGCGTCGCCGCGCTCGACGACGGGTTCACGCACGGCTTGGGCGAAGTGGACGCCAACCGGCAGCTGGTCGCGTGGCTGCGCGAGTACAACGCGAACGCCGACGAACCGCTGGCCTTCCACGGCTTCGACGCCCCCACCGAGATGTTCAGCGCCCCCAGCCCGCGCGCTTACCTCGAACACGCCCGCGACTACCTGGGCCTCGACGCCGACGTCGCCGCTCTGACCGGCGACGACGAGCGGTGGAGCCGGTCCGAGGCGATCCTCGACCCGGCCGCGTCACCGGGCGCGTCAGCCGAGGCCCGCGAGCTGCGCGTCATCGCGGACGACCTGCTCGTCGCCCTCCTCGCCCAGGCGCCCCGGCGCACCGCGGACCGCGAGGCCTGGGAGCGGGCCAAGGTCCACGCCACCGCCGGGCGCGGCCTGCTGCGCTACCACGCGGCATCGGCCGAACCCGGCGACCGGGACACGAGAATCTCGCGGCTCGCGGGCATGCGCGCGGTGCTCATGGCCGAGAACCTGCTGGACATCCGGGCCGTCGAGGCCCGCCGCGGCCCGACGCTGGTGTTCGCGCACAACGGTCACCTGCGACGCTCGGGGTCCGGCGCGGGCGCGATCGTCGCGTCGCTGCTCGGCGACCGGTACGCCTTCGTCGCGGGCAGCCTCGGTCACAGCGAAGCCATCGGCCTCGGCGACCCGGATCCGGGCACCTACGAAGGCCTGCTGCAGCGCGGTACGAAGACCTGGACACTGACCGCCGACATCCCGGCCGGCCGCAAACGCGCCGACACCAAGCCCGAACGGGGCTACTTCGGGCTCGACCAAGAGCTGCTCGACGGCGCCGACGCGGTGTGGCACATCGCCTGAAACGCAGCTTTCGCTATGAAAGTGCGGCCACTTTGCGTTTCAAAGTCGCACTTTCATAGCGAAAGTGGCGTTACTCGTTTGCGAGTGCGAACTTATGCTGTCGCTGATCAGGGGTAGCTGACCACGTTCACCGGCACCGTGCCCGAAGGCGTGACGCCGCCCGTGTCGTTGACGACGTGCGTGATCGTGCCGCGGTAGTTGAGCGACACCGTCAGCAGGCTGTGGAACCGAACGCCGCCGTTGTTCGGCACTTCGAACGCGTGGTAGCTGGACACCGCCGGGTTCGTGTCGAAGAAGCAGTAGCTTCCCAGGCCCCACGCCTCGTGGGACGTCACGTTCGCGGCGACCTTGTAGGCGGCATACCCCGCGACACCCGACGGCGCGTTCCACGACGCCTGGTTCGGCACGTCGTAGGGCATCTCGTTCTGGAAGAAGATCGTTCGGCCGCCCTGGCCGTTCCAGATCACCTGGTACTTCTGGTAGTGCTCGACGAACAGCCCGGTGGCCAGCACGTTCGCGCCGTTCACCACGAGCCCGGTGTCGGCGGTGTTGGTGTTCCAGCCGACCGTGCCCGCGTTGCCGTGGTCGGCGCGCCACGCCCAGATGTGGTCGATGATCGTGTTGGCGCTGTTGACGATCAGGCTGTTCGTCGCCTTGCCCGCGAGCTGCCCGCCGATCCGGAAGAAGACGTCCTGGACCGTCGTCGGGTTCCCGGCGTGGTTCGCCGACGAGCCCGATTGACCCACCGTCAGCAGGGCCTGCGAGTTCGCCGTGCCCGCGTCGAAGAGCAGGCCCTTGAGCCGCACGCCGTCCACATCGGACACCTGCATCGCGTTGACGCCGTTGTCGGGCACCAGCGTCGGGTAGCCGATGCCGAGGACCGTGGTGTTCGCGCGGGTCACGTTGAGCGTCCGGTCGAGGTGGTAGATGCCCGGGGTGAAGAACAGGTCGCAGCCGGCGGCGAGGGCGTTGTTGATCGACGCGGCCGTGTCGCCCGCCTTCACGACGTGGAACTGGCTCATCGGCGCCGACGTGCCCGGCGTGCTGCCGCTGGCCCAGCTCGGCCCGGAGGCGTTGGTGCGCAGGGAAGGCAGGAACACGCGGTACTTGCCGGCGCCGTCGACGTAGAGGTAGGGCACGTCCCGCGAGACCGGCGTCGTGGCCAGCGTGGTCTCCGGCGGGTTCGGGAACGTGTTCGCCGGCGCGCCGCTCGTGCCGGAGAAGACCATGTTCCACACGCCGCCGTTCCAGCTGCCCAGGCTCGAGTCGCGGGTGTACCACTGCTGCTGCGACACCGACGCGGCCTGGCCGGACACCTTCGAGTCGGCGATGTAGCCGCCGCTGGCGTAGCCGTAGCTCGCCGGGTACAGCTGCAGCCCGCCGCGGATGTCCATCCGGCGGAACGGCGCGGCCTGCGCCACCGCCCAGCGGTCGTTGCCGCTCGAGGGGTTGACGGCCATGTTCTCCGCCGACCGCCAGAAGTTCTGCAGCGCGACGCCGTTGTCGGACGCGTTGAAGGCGTCCACGGTGATGTCGCCGTTGATCACGACGCCGCCGGGGTTCTGGCCAAGGCCGGCCACCGAGGTGTAGAACCCGACGTTGTCGTGCACGTTGTAGGTGCCCGGCTTGAAGAGGTGGGCGACCCGGCGATCGGCGAACTGCGCGGTGAGCGTGTCCTTCTGGTTGGCGAAGTCGGTGTCGAGCTGCGCCTGGATCGTCGCCGCGGACATGCCCGGGTCGAAGATCCGCACGTTCGGCCCGAAGTCCGGGGTGTCGGACTGCGCCGGACAGCCCGCCTGGGCGCCGATCGTGTAGCTCGCGCTCGACACCGCCGAGTCCGTCGAGCCGGACTTCGTCGCGATCGCGTTGACCGTGCGGGACGCCGGGACGCTGATCGGTCCGGTGTAGACGGTGGACGACGCGGTCGGCGTCGAACCGTCCACTGTGTACCTGATGGTCGCGCCGGCCGTGGCGGTGCTGATGGTCACCGTCTGCGTGCTCGAGTAGGTGCCGCCGGGCGGATTGAACGTCGGCGCGGCGACCGTCGTCGTGCTTTGCCCCTGGGTGTAGCTGAAGTGCGGGGTGTCGTACTGCGGGCCGCTCTTCTCGTAGGTGAACCAGTAGTCGAGAACGTTTCCGCTGCTCAGGCCGTTGACTCCGGCGCGCCAGGTGCCGGAGCCGTTGGTCATCCGGACGTTCTGCTGGCCGAGGCCCGGCACGCCGGTGTAGTGGACGTCGACGTAGAGCGCCGGCGTCACCGGGGTGAAGGAGATCTGGGCCTGCGTCGCGCTCAGCTGCGTGACGCTCTGCGTGTAGTCGTCCGCGGCGAGCGCGGCGGGGGCGTTCAGCCCGGCCGCCACCAGCAGGGCCGAGGCGGCGAGCGCCAGCCTCGGTCCGCGTCGTCGAAGCTTGTCCAAGGTCCGGTTCACGCCGTGACACCTCCGCCGTTGGGGATCCACGAGCATTTGTTGTGAGTCACAACAAAGTAGACGCCGCCGCCGGGCGCTTCGGTCACTTTTTGATAACACTTGTCTGGACCAATAACTCCTCGGGTGAGGCGTTGTGTGACCGATGGTCCGGTTTGCCGCGAAGTGGGCGAATCACTGAACCGAGAAACATCCGTCGAAGAGGTGACCACGGTCGAGTGACATGCGACGATCCCGTGCCACAACACGGTCCCGACCGAGGAGTCCGATTGGCACCTTCCCGTGGCAAGACGTTCGTCCTGGCCCTCCTGCTCGCGGTGGCCCCGCTCGCGGTCGCCGCTCCCGCCGGCGCCACGCCGCTGAGAAGCGGCGGGTTCGTCGACTTCGGCTGCGCGACCGCGGGGAAGCTGCATTGCCTCGGCAAGGCGATCCGGTCGCCGAAGGGCTCCGGCCCGCTGCTGACGTCGACCCCGGTCGGCTACGGGCCGGCCGAGATCCAGGCCGCGTACCACCTGGGCGGGTTGCACGCGAACGGCCGCACCGTGGCCATTGTGGACGCCATGGACGCGCCGACCGCGGAAGCCGACCTGGCGAAGTTTCGTTCCACGCGCGGGCTTCCGCCGTGCACGACGGCCAACGGCTGCTTCAAGAAGGTCAACCAGAACGGCGCGGCGAGCCCGCTGCCCGCGCCCGACTACGGCTGGGCGATGGAGATCAGCCTCGACCTCGACGCGGTGTCGGCGACCTGCCCGGACTGCCACATCCTGTTGGTGGAGGCCAGCTCCCCGGATTCCGATCCGCTGATGACGGCGGTCGACACGGCGGCGGCGACGCCGGGCGTCGTGGCGATCTCCAACAGCTACGGCGGCACCGAGGACTCGACGATCCTCGCCGCGGACGCGCACCTGAACCACCCGGGCATCGCGATCACGGCGTCCTCCGGCGACTCCGGTTACGGCGTCAGCTGGCCGGCGTCCTCGCCGTACGTCACGGCGGTGGGCGGCACGACGTTGAAGAAGGCTTCCGGGACGACGCGAGGCTGGTCGGAAACGACGTGGAAGGGCAGCGGCAGCGGGTGTTCGGCGCTGGAACCGAAGCCTTCGTGGCAGCACGACACCGGATGCGCGAAGAGGACCGTCGCCGACGTCTCGGCGGTCGCGGACCCGGCCACCGGGCTCGGGGTTTACGACACGTACAACAGCTGTGGCAGCTCGTCCTGGTGTGACGCGCTGCTGTCGCTGGGGTTGGCCCAGGGCGCGGACGGCTGGGTGCAGGTGGGCGGCACGAGCCTGTCTTCGCCGGTGATCGCGAGCGTGTACGCGTTGGCGGGGAACTCCGTGACTTCGGGGTCGTACCCCTACGCGCACACCAGCGGGCTGTTCGACGTGACGTCGGGGTCGAACGGCAGCTGCGGCGGAAGCTACCTCTGCACCGCGGGGCCCGGGTACGACGGGCCCACCGGCCTTGGCACCCCCAACGGGACGTCAGGTTTCTGACCGGGTTGTCCGCCGGAAAGCCGTGAATGTCGCATTGAGGGACTTCAAGTCCCTCAATGCGACAATCACGGACTTGGGGCTCCCGGGGAAGGGGGGGGGGTGCGCGGCCGACCACCAAGGGTGCGCCGCGGCGGCCGCGGCCGTCGCG
>NZ_JBFBBN010000009.1:0-212138 GCF_040682715.1 Amycolatopsis sp. NPDC051128
CGTCCCTATCGGGCCCGTGCAATGTCCGATGCGGCGAGCCGGACGGCGACGTCTGGCTTCAAGTCCCTCAATGCGACATTCACGGCACTTCGGAGGGTCAGCAGCGGTTGAGCATGCTCGTCAGAGCCGTCTTTTCGGCCGAGTTGATCGTCAGCTTGAACTTGTACTTCACCGCGGTCCACATCTTCGCGTAGGTGCACCAGTAACTGGTCAGCGGCGGCTTCCACTGGTCGGGCGACTTGTCACCCTTCTCCTGGTTGACGTTGTCCGTCACGGCGATCAGCTGCGGGTCGGTGAGGTCGTTCGCGAACGCCTGGCGCTGCGCGGTCGTCCACGACGACGCGCCGGTGCGCCACGCGTCGGCCAGCGGCACGACGTGGTCGATGTCCACATCGGACGCCGCGGTCCAGGTCGCGCCGTCGTACGGGCTGAACCACTTGCCGGAGGTCGCCGCGCAGCTGGAGCTGGTGACCACGCTCGTGCCGTCCCGCTTCAGCACCACTTCGCGGGTGTTGCAGCTGCTGCCCTGGTCGATCCAGTGCGGGAACTTGTCCCGGCTGTAGCCGTCCTGGGACCCGTCGGCCTTGACGGTGAGGGACGCGAGCTCGGTCTTCGCCGTGGAAGCCGACGGGATGCCCGGCGGGGTGGCCTCGGCGACGCTGATCAGCGTCCCGGAGAGCACGGCGGTGGCCGCGAAGATGGTCAAGGAATGACGAACAGCACGCCTGGTCGGCATTTTGCTGCCTCCGTGTCAGATGCAGGGAACAGCTAACCCTGATACACGGGAGTAGCGGGTACAACACGTATAGGTGACATGTTGCTGTCCGTTGATGAACGACGCGCTACCGGCGCCACCCTATCGTGCAAGTCAGACCGCGCCGCGGACCAACCGGAGATCCTCGGTGTGCCGGTACCAGGTCCACTTGTTCACCGCGCGCTCGTAGACGACGTCGTCGCGCACCGGCCGGGTCGGGATGCAGCCGATCTGGAACGCCCGCGAGTACAGCGTCGTCGGCCGCTTGAAGATCGTCCCCTTCACGACGCGGACGGCCAGCCCCGGGCCACCCGGGTCCGGCGTCACCTCGATCGACGAGGCCGGCCCCCGCAGCGCCACCTGCTCGTCGGCGTAGGCCACGCCCCGGACGAGCCGGAGCAGTCCCCGCCCGACGAGCACGCCGCCGACGTCGTCGCGGATCAGCGGCACCGGGTCGACCTCGCCGCGCAGCGCCAGCGCGAGCGCCCGCAACGGCGTCTTGGGCAGTCCCCAGAGCGCGGCGACCGACGAGTCCGGCGACGACGGCACGAACCCGACCGACACGCCGGAGACCGCTTCCTTCCGGAGCAGCCGCAGCACGACCGCGGCGAGGTCCGCGTCCGTGCCCGACACCACCAGGTGATCGTGTTCGCCCAGCAAGGGGTCGATTTCCGCCTTGCCGGGACGGCTCGGCACCCGGATCGACTCGACGTCGTCGACCTCTTCGAAGCCGGCCGCTTCGTCGCCACAGGCCACCACTATTCCGCGCACCCGCGGGTCCTCCGTTACGCTCATGCACCGGCATTTAGCAGCGCCACCGGTGTCCGTCCGGGACACTAAACCTCACGTCGTCGAACACCTGGAGTGTCACATGCCGGCCATCGTGCTCATCGGTGCCCAATGGGGAGACGAAGGCAAGGGCAAGGCCACCGACCTGATGGGTGACCGCGTCCAGTGGGTCGTCCGCTACCAGGGTGGCAACAACGCCGGTCACACGGTCGTCCTGCCGAACGGCGAGAACTTCGCCCTGCACCTCATCCCGTCCGGCATCCTGACGCCGGGCGTGACCAACGTCATCGGCAACGGCGTGGTGGTGGATCCGGGGGTGCTGCTCGACGAGCTCTCCGGCCTCGAAGCGCGGGACGTCGACACGTCCAAGCTGCTGATCTCGGCCGACGCGCATCTGATCATGCCGTACCACGTGGCGATCGACAAAGTCACCGAGCGGTACCTCGGCAGCCGCAAGATCGGCACCACCGGCCGCGGCATCGGGCCGTGCTACCAGGACAAGATCGCCCGCGTCGGCGTCCGCGTGCAGGACCTGCTCGACGAGAAGATCTTCCGCCAGAAGGTCGAAGCCGCGCTGGAGTTCAAGAACCAGGTGCTGGTGAAGGTCTACAACCGCAAGGCCCTGGACGCGGACCAGGTCGCCGACGAGGTGCTGGCGGCCGGCGAGAAGTTCGCGCACCGCATCGCCGACACGCGGCTGCAGCTCAACCAGGCCTTGGAGCGCGGCGAGACGGTGCTGCTGGAGGGTTCACAGGGCACGCTGCTCGACGTCGACCACGGCACCTACCCCTTCGTGACGTCGTCGAACCCGACGTCCGGTGGCGCGAGCGCGGGTTCGGGCATCGGGCCGGGCCGGATCGGCACGGTGCTCGGCATCCTCAAGGCCTACACCACGCGCGTCGGCTCCGGCCCGTTCCCGACGGAGCTGCACGACGAGTCCGGCGAGTACCTGCGCAAGCAGGGTGGCGAGTTCGGCGTCACCACGGGGCGGTCGCGGCGCACCGGCTGGTTCGACGCGGTGATCGCGCGGTACGCGGTGCGCGTCAACGGCATCACCGACTACTTCCTCACGAAGCTGGACGTGCTGTCCGGGCTGGAGAAGGTGCCGGTGTGCGTCGGCTACGAGGTCGACGGCTTCCGCACGCAGGACATGCCGATGACGCAGACCGACGTGCACCACGCGATCCCGATCTACGAGGAGCACCCGGGCTGGTTCGAGGACATCTCGGCGTGCCGCACGTTCGAGGAGCTCCCGGCGAACGCGCGTGCGTACGTCGAGCGTCTCGAAGAGCTGTCGGGCGCCCGGATTTCGGCGATCGGCGTCGGCCCGGGCCGCGAGCAGACGATCGTGCGGCACGCGTTCGTCTAGGTCAGCTTCGTGCTGACGGGTGTCTCGTTGCGGAACAGGTCGAGCACCGGGCAGTGCTCGTCGACCTCGCGCTTGAGGTCTTCGTAGCGCTCCCGGCTCGCCGGGCCTTCCAGCTCGACGGACACGCGCACGTCCCCGAAACCGGGGCGGGTGTTGAAGGAGAAGCCGAAGAAGCCGTGCAGGTCGAGGTCGCCGTCGACGGTGACCTTGATGGAGTCGAGCGGGATCCCGCGCTTCGCCGCCCAGAACTGGTACGTGACCACCTGGCACGAACCGAGCGCGGCGAGCGCGAACTCGACGGGGTTCGCGGCGTGGTCGGACCCGCCGAGCGCCGGCGGCTCGTCGACGGTGAAGGAGTGGTCTCGCACCTTCACTTCGACTTCGGTCCTGGTGCCGGGCTTGAGGGTGTTGGCCACGCTGAATGAGGCGGCGGCGTTGTGCGGGTCGGCGTCGACGGCCCGGCGGGTGCCTTCGATGACGTCGGTCAGCGACATGGGCTCTCCTGAAAGATCGTGAGAGGGATGTCGCCACAGGGTGGGCGATGCCGGAGCCGTTCGCGCGGTTTCCCACGCGCTGGGAAGCCGGAAATCGATGGCGCCGCTCGTTAGCTTGGAATCATGACCATCGGAGTCGCGCTGCCGTCCGGGGACACGGGATCGGCGCCGAACCTCGTCGACGAGCTGATCGCCCAAACCCGCCAGGCCGCCGACGCCGGCCTGAAGTCGGTCTGGTTCTCCCAGCTGCCGCTCAGCCAGGACGCCGTCAGCGTCGCCGCGCTCGCCGGGCGCGAGGTGCCCGGGATCGAGGTCGGAACCTCGGTGGTGCCGACCTACCCCCGCCACCCGCTGGTCGTGGCGAGTCTCGCGCAGACGGCTCAGGCAGCCACCGGTGGCCGGTTCACCCTCGGCATCGGGCTCGGCTCGAAGGGGTTCCTCGGGCCGGTTTACGGCGTCGACTACCCGCCGCCGGTCCGGCACCTGCGCGAATACCTGACCGTCCTGAGGCAGGTCTTCGCCGGGGAAGCCGTCGACTACTCCGGCGACACCCTCGAGGCCCACGTGCCCGGACCGTCCACTGTGGCCGGTGGACAGGACGTGCCGGTCATCGTCGCCGCCATGGGGCCGCAGGCGCTGCGCGTCACCGGGGAACTCGCCGACGGCACCCTGCCCTACCTAGCCGGCCCCAGAGCGCTTTCCGAGCGGATCGTCCCGATCCTGACCCGCGCCGCCGAAGCCGCGGGACGTCCCCGGCCGCGGGTCATCGCCGCTGTGCCGGCCGTCGTCACCCGTGAACCCGACGCCGTGCGGGAACTGGCCATGCAACAGATGGCCTTCTACGCGCAGATCCCGTCCTACCAGAAGATCCTGGCGGCGGAAGGTGCCGATCACCCGGCGGACCTCGCGCTCATCGGCGACGAGAAGACCGTCGCCGCGGGAATCCGGCGCTACTACGACGCCGGCGCCACCGACGTCGTGCTGACCCAGGCCGGGATCCGCTCGGCCGAGGAGCGGCTCCGGACCTGGCAGGCGCTCAGCCCATCCGGTTCGTGAGGAGCCGTGCGCTCGGCTTCCGGTGAATGGAAGTGAGCTGGCTCGCGACGGGGGCACCGTGCATACTTGTGCGCAATACGCACACCTGTGCGGAAAACGTGCACCGACGCACATCCGGAGGTTCTCCATGTCCCCTGGCACTCGCTCCTGGGTCGTGCCCCTGGCCTGGACCGCCGTCCTGCTCGACGGGTTCGACCTGGTCGTGCTCGGCACCGTGCTGCCCGTGCTGCTCCGCGACCACGTCTGGGGCCTGACGCCCGGCACGGCGTCGGTCGTGTCGACGGTCGGGCTGGCCGGGATGATGCTGGGCGGGCTGGCGATCGGCACGATCACCGACGTCGTCGGCCGCCGGAAGTCGCTGATCGCCTCCGTGGCGCTGTTCTCCCTGTGCACGTTGCTGTGCGCGTTCGCGCCGTCGACGTTCGTCTTCGGCCTGCTGCGCTTCGTCGCCGGCCTCGGCCTCGGCGGCTGCCTGCCGACGGCGATCACGCTGGTCACGGAGTATGCGCGCCGCGGCAAGGCGGGCAGCGCGACGACCACCGTGATGACCGGCTACCACGTCGGCGCGGTGCTGACCGCGCTGCTGGGCATCGTGCTGATTTCGCCGCTGGGCTGGCGCGCGATGTTCGTCGCCGGAGCGCTCCCGGCCGTCGTGCTGATCCCGCTGATGCTGAAGTTCCTGCCGGAGTCCGAGACGTTCCAGCGGGTCCGCGAGACCGAGCGGTCGGCGGGGCACGCGGTGGCCGGCCTGTTCCGCGGCGGCCTGCTGCGCGCGACGATCGCGTTCTGGGTCACGTCGTTCATGGGTCTGCTGCTGGTGTACGGGCTGAACACCTGGCTGCCGGAGATCATGCGCCAGGCCGGGTACCCGCTCGGCGCCGCGCTGAGCCTGCTGCTGACGCTGAACGTCGGCGGCATCGCCGGCCTGCTCGTCGCCGGCCGGGTCGCCGACCGCGTCGGTATCCGCCCGTCGGTGCGCGTCTGGTTCGTCGCCGCGGCGGTGTTCCTGGCGCTGCTGAGCGTGAAACTGCCCGCGGTCGGGCTGTATGCGGCGGTGTTCCTCACCGGCTGTTTCGTCTTCAGCGCCCAGGTGCTGGTGTATGCCTACATCGGCCGGATCTACCCGGACGCGATCCGCGCGACGGGCCTCGGCTGGTCCGCCGGCATCGGCCGGATCGGCGCGATCTCCGGCCCCCTCCTCGGCGGCGCGCTGCTGACGGCGGGAATCGCGTACCCATGGGGCTTCTACGCGTTCGCCGGCGTCGGCGCCCTGGGCGCGGCGGCGGTGACAGTGGTCCGCCCGGGCCGCCACTCCCCGGCGCAGGAACCCGCTCGCGCGCCGGAATCCCGCCCCGCCACCACCTGAAGCCGTGAATGTCGCATTGAGGGTGGCGGCGGGGGCATGGATGGACCCTCAATGCGACATTCACGGACCTTTCAGCCGAGTTCCTTCAGTTCCTGTTCCACCGCGGCGAGTTCGGCTTCCGAGCCTTGGACCTTCGGGCCCGTGAACCACTTCCGCGCCGAGACCAGCCACCAGATTCCGGCGCCGCCGAGGACCACCAGGAAGGCGACCGGCGTGTAGTTGAAGGAATCCACCGTCACCGGGGACGCCGGCGGAAGCATGAACAGCACGAAGATGAACGCGACCCAGACGGACGCGACGATGCCGATCGGTTTCCCCCACTTGCCGAGGTTCCACGGACCCGCCTCGAACGAGTCGCCCCGCCGGACCCGGAGGAACACCGGAATCACGTAGGCGACGTAGAGACCGACGACGGCGATCGAGGTGACCGCGTAGTACGCCGTCGCGCTCCACAGGTAGGGCAGCGCCAGGATCAGGGCGCCGCCGGCGGCGAGCCAGACCGCGTTCGTCGGCGTCTGGGTCCGCTTGTTGATCCGGTGCCAGAAGGCCGATCCGGGGATCGCGCCGTCACGGGCGAAGGCGTAGATCATCCGCGAGTTCGCGGTCACCGACGACATCCCGCAGAACAGCTGGGCGCCGATGCAGATGAGCAGGAGGAACTTGCCCGTCGTGACCCCGGTGGCGTCGATGAAGATCTGGGCGGGTGGCACCCCGGTCCCGGAGCCGAGCGCGCCGTCGTAGTCCTGGATGGCGAAGGTCAGGCCGATCAGCAGGATCCAGCCGGCGATCAGGGAGACGATGATCGAGGTGATGATGCCCCGCGGTCCGGCCTTGGCGGCGTTCTTCGTCTCTTCCGTCATGTGCGCCGAGGCGTCGTAGCCCGTCAACGTGTACTGCGCGAGCAAGAGGCCCAGTGCGAACACGTAGATCGGCGAAGTCCAGCCGGTCTTGTTGACGAACTCCCCGAAGACGAAGCCGGCGTCCTGGTGCTTCGCGGGCACGAAGGTCAGCACGCCCACGATGACGAGGACGCCGACCAGGTGCCACCACACGCTGACGTTGTTGAGGATCGCGACCAGCCGCACGCCGAAGGTGTTGAGCAGGCCGTGCACCACGAGGATGATCGCGAGCAGCAGGATGGTGTGCCCCGGCGTTGCCGCGAAGCCCCACTGCAGGTCGAGGAACGCGTTGAGGAACAGCGCCGCGCCGAAGTCGATGCCCGCGGTGACCGCGATCTGCCCGACCAGGTTGAACCAGCCGGTGAACCAGGACCAGGCCGCACCGTTGCGGGGCGCCAGTTTCGCGGCCCAGTAGTACAGGCCGCCCGCGGTGGGGTAGCTGGAGCACACCTCCGCCATGCCGAGGCCGACCAGGATCACGAAGAAGCCGACCAGGACCCAGCCCCAGATCATCGCGGCGGGTCCACCGGTCTTCATGCCAGTGCCGTAGAGCGTGAGGCAGCCGGAGAGGATCGAGATGATCGTGAACGAGACGGCGAAGTTGGAGAACGCCGACATCGTCCGTTTCAGCTCTTGCGCGTACCCCAGCTGGTGCAGCCGGGCGCTGTCGTCGTCGGGGGTGGTCTGCTGGTCGGAAACATCCATCGGGCACCTCTTGAAAGGTATGCGGCCAGACCATTGAATTCGCCGAAGGTAGCCTTGGTCCCGAAGGGTGTCAAGCCTTCGTCAAGAACTCGTCCAGCAGCCCCAGCAAGGGCCCGCCACCTCGGTGGTTGTTCGAGATCAGGGTCGCGGTGACCCCGGACGCCGGCTCGTGGTCGCTCCGGAACGTGACACCCGCGTCGCCACCCTCCAGCCGCACCACGCCGGGCCGGGGCAGCCAGAAGCCCAGCCCGTAGGCGTCGGCGTGCGGGCGGAGCATCCGGTCGACCCACTCGTGCGGCAGGATCCGGCCGCCGAGCAGCGCGGGCCAGAACTTCCGGAAGTCCGGCGCGGAGCTGTAGATCCCGCCGTCGCCGTAGCCCACGACGGGCAGGCTGAACACGTTGGTGCGGCCGTCTTCGAGGTAACCGGTGGCCGTCCGGGCGGGCAGCGCGTCCGAGCGGAGGAACGCCGTGTCGGTCATTGTGGCGGGCTCGGTCACGCGGGTCCGGACGAGCTCGGCGAAAGGTATGCCCGCGATCCGTTCGGCGATCAGGCTCAGGACGGCGAACGCGCCGTTGTTGTAACGGAACTCCGTGCCGGGCGGCGTTTTCTGCGGGTACCCGTCGAGCGCGGCGAGGTAGTCGGCCGGCGTGGCGAGGAGCGGGGTCTGGGGCGGCGGATCCGCTTCCTCGTCGTAGTAGTCACCGACGCCGGAGGTGTGTGTCAGCAGGTGCTCGATCGTCACGGCGTCGTCGATCAGCGGCAGATCGGTGCCGAGGACTTCGCGAGCGGTGGTCTCCAGCTTCAGCCGCCCCTCGGCGACCAGCCCGACGACGACGAGCGCGGTGAACCCCTTGACGCCGCTGGCGATCGCGAACCGGGTGTCGACGGTGTTCACGACGCCGTACCCGATGTGCGCGAACCCGTACGCCTTCGAGCACAGCGTCTCGGCACCCCGGCTCACCAGCACGACGCCGGAGAACTCGTGTTCTTCGGCCAGTTCGTCGAGGGGCGCGCTCATGGACTCAGCGTCCACGAGCACGCCCCGCACGGCAAAGCGTTTTACCGGCCGAGAAAGGCGTGCAGCGACTCCAGCGCGGTGTCCGGCTGGTCGGCGAAGAAGCCGTCGACTCCCGCCTTGAGGAACGCCGCCTCCTCGGTGAAGACGTCGCCGTAGGCGTCCGGCTCGGCCGACGAGCGCAGGTTCGCCGGCAGGAACGGGTTCTCGTTCCGGAACGTGTACGGCTGCACCTTCAGGCCCGCCTTGTGCGCATCGGCAACCAGCGTGGTCGGCGCACCCAGGTTGTCGTCCTTGTCCCGCGGGATGACCTGCGCCTTCTCCGGCCCGAAGTACTTCGCGTACTTCGCGATGTCACGCAGTCCCTGCGGCGTCACGAGGTCCTTGTACGTCCGCGGGTCGCCCTTCGCGACGAAGTCCGCCGGCGCGCCGGTCGCCGACGTCAGCTGCAGCAGCGGCGTCCGGATCTGCTGGTGCAGCGCGATCAGGTTCGACACCTCGAACGACTGGATGATCGCGGGCGCGTCCGGCCGGTCGAGGCCGTTGCGCTTCAGGATCGCGACCAGCTTCGGCTCGGTCGGGTTGCCGATCGACTGGAAGAACGTCGAGTGCTTGACCTCGGGGTAGGTGCCCAGCGTCCGGTGCAGCTCCCGGCCGAGCCGCCTGGTCAGGTCGAGCACCTCCTGGTAGGTCGCGATCTGGTAGCGGCCGTTGTACAGCGTGTTGTGCGGCCGGTTCTGCGGGATCCGCTCGACCGCGCGCAGCGTCTTCAGCTCGGCGAGCGTGAAGTCCTGGGTGAACCAGCCGGTCGCCGAGACGCCGTCGAGCACGACGGTCTTCTTCCGCGACGCGAACTCGGGGTGCTTCGCGACGTCGGTGGTGCCGCCGATCTCCGGCTCGTGCCGGGCGACGAGCTGGCCGTCCTTGGTCGGCACGAGGTCGACGTCGACCCAGTCCACGCCCATCCGGTAGGCGAGCTCGTAGGAGGCGAGGGTGTGCTCCGGCCGGTACCCGGGCGCGCCGCGGTGTCCGATGATCACCGGGTCATCGTGGCCCCGTCCGTGCGCGGCCGCATCGGCGGACCCCCTGCTTTCGCCGGGCGCCGCGGCCGCGCTCGCGGACCCGATCGCCAGGCCGGTGACGCTCAGCAGCGCCAGCCCGGCCAAGGCCAGTACACCCACACGGTTGCGTTTCATCTGGTGACCTTCTTTCCCACGGGGTGCCTTGACTACCCGCGTCACCTTCGATGCCGCAAGCGTCTCCCGGGGGTATGTGGGCGGTCGACGCGGTAAACGGCGCGTGGACTCCTCTTCGAGCCCGGCCCCGGGGACGGCGAAATGTTCGCCGCGAACCCGGGCGGATACGCTGTGCGGCGTGCGCGTACTGGTAATCGGCTCCGGCGCCCGTGAGCATGCTCTCGTCCTCGCGGCGTCCGGCGACCCCGCTGTCACCGCGCTCGCCTGCGCGCCCGGCAACGCCGGGACGGCCGCGATGGCCGAGCAGCTCGGTGTCGAGGCCGCCGACCCGGACGCGGTCGCGGCGCTCGCGAAGAGCTGGCAGGCCGACCTGGTGGTGGTCGGGCCGGAGGTCCCGCTCGTCGCCGGCGTCGCCGACGCCGTCCGCAAGGCGGGCATCGCCTGCTTCGGCCCGTCGGCCGCGGCGGCCCGCATCGAAGGTTCGAAGGCGTTCGCGAAGGACGTCATGGCCGCGGCGAACGTGCCGACCGCGCGCAGCGAGGTGGTCGACAACCCGGCCCGCCTCGACGCCGCGCTCGCCCGCTTCGGCCCGACCTGGGTGGTCAAGGACGACGGTCTCGCCGCGGGCAAGGGCGTGGTCGTCACGACCGACTACGACGTCGCGCGCAAGCACGCGATCATGCTCCTCGACGGCGGCCACCCGGTGCTCCTGGAGTCCTTTTTGGATGGTCCGGAGGCGTCGCTGTTCTGCTTCGTCGACGGCCACACCGTCGTGCCCCTGCTGCCCGCGCAGGACTTCAAGCGCGTCGGCGACGACGACGCGGGCCCGAACACCGGCGGCATGGGCGCGTACGCACCGCTGCCGTGGGCGCCCGAGAACCTGGTCGACGACTTGGTCGAGCGGGTCGTCCAGCCGGTGGCCGACGAACTCGTGAAGCGCGGCGCGCCGTTCTCCGGCTTGCTCTACGCCGGGCTCGCGCTGACGTCCGACGGCCCGCAGGTCATCGAGTTCAACTGCCGCTTCGGCGACCCGGAGACGCAGGTCGTGCTGGCCCTGCTGCGCACCCCGATCGCCGGGCTGATGCACGCCACCGCCACCGGCAAGCTCGCCGAGCACCCGCCGCTGGAGTGGTCCGGCGGCACCGCGGTCACCGTCGTGATCGCCGCCGACGGCTACCCGGGCAAGCCGCACACCGGCGACGTCATCACCGGCGCCGAGCTGGAAGGCGTCCTGCACGCCGGCACCCGCCGCCGCGACGACGGCGCCGTCGTCTCCGCCGGCGGCCGCGTGCTGTCGGTGGTCGGCACCGGCAAGACGCTCAAGTCGGCGCGCAAGCACGCGTACGAGACCGTGGCGAAGGTCCACCTCGCCGGCTCCCACCACCGCACCGACATCGCGCTGAAGGCGGCGAACGGCGAGGTCAGCGCTCCGACGGCGAGTCAGCGCGCCTGATTTCCCGGATCGGGGGAACCGGACGGGGCCGGACTTCGTCCAAACTTAGGCTGCTGCCACATCCGCGTTGGTAGCCTCAGTAGCCTCGATGGGGAGTCGGCCGGTCACTGTCCGTATGACGTCAGGGGAGAGCATGTCAGGACCTTCGTTCGACCTCAGCTCGGCCGTCCCGGTGGCGCCGGCGGCCGCGGACGTCCTGGTCCACCCGGACAAGCTCCTCGACGTCGCCCGGATCGTCGAAGACCAGGCCAACGCCCTGGAGGACCAGCTGATCGTCCGGCTGGACCAGCTGCGGATCGACGCGCCCTCCGCGGACGTGATCAGCACGCAGTCGGTCCAGGCCTGGAACACCCTGATCGCCGACGGCGACCGCTCCTACGCCGGCCAGGTCCGCGAGTACGTCGCGGGTCTCAAGCGCCTGGTCTCCCAGCTGCGTGAAGCCGCGAAGGACTACCAGGTCAGCGACGAGGAGAAGGCGGCCGTGTTCGGTGACCGCGGCAAGCACGGTGCGTAACCACACGCTGAGGATCACCGGTGGTGTGCTCGCGACGGCGGCGCTCGCCGGCTGTTCGGCGGGCACCGACGGCACCCCCTACCCCATCGAGACGGCCGCGACCGCGGCGTCGCAGAGCGCCAAGGCGGCCCAGCTGCCGCAGCGTCCGGCCGAGCTGCCGATGCAGGGCGTCGACCTGTGCGCCCTGTTCCCGCAGGGGCAGCTCGACGCGATGAAGATCAGCAGCACGCCCCGGCAGGCCGACGGCCCGGACGGGCCGGTCTGCCTGTTCGACGCCGACCGGGAGGAGCCGTTCCACGGCTACGAAGCGGGATCGGCGGCCGCGGACCTCGACCAGTGGATCACCGGGGCCCGGCGCAAGAGCAGCATGACCACCGAGCCGAAGGCCATCGGTGGTTATCCGGCACTGACGAGCTACCGCGCGGCCGCCGACCCGGCCGACTGCACCACGCTCGTCGGCGTCGCGAAGGGCCGGACGCTGACCATCCGGGCCTTCCCCGTCACCCGCGGCAAGCTGACCCAGCCGCAGCTGTGCGACATGTCGGCCCACGCCGCCGACCTGGCGCTGCAGACCTTGAAAGCACGCAACTAGGGAGGGCGCGTGGACTTCTCCGAGCTCGCGGCCGGGATCCGGAACCACCGCTTCGACGGCTGGACCAACACCGCGGTCGCCGAACAGATCACCCGGATGGTCAACGGCGACGGCACCGGCAGCATCGGCACCGCCGTCGACGCGCTGAAGGCCGTCGCGACCGCGCTCGCCCACACCGACCAGACGCTGCGCGCGCAGCTGCTGAAGCTCGGTGTCGAGTGGCAGAGCCAGGCCGGTGGCGCGGCCAGCCAGGTGTTCACCGAACAGGCCGGGTTCTCCCAGGACGCCACCACGAAGGTCGCGCACGCCGCGGAAATGGTGTTCGAGCAGGGCGAGGCGTTCAACCGGACCAAGTACAAGCTCCCAGACGCCGAAACGGTCCGGAAGGGCGCGGGCGGCTACACGCTCACCGACGGCTTGCTGCTCAGCCTCATCGGCTTCGAGACCGACCACGCCCGGCAGGTCGAGGCCGCGAACAACGCCAAGGCGCAGGCGACACAGGCGCTGAACGAGTACGCCCAGGACAGCGGCACCAACCTGCTCTCGACGCAGACGCTGTCGGACCCGGAGTCGCTGAAGCTGGCCGCCCCGGGCGTCACGCCGGGAGTGCTGGACGTCGCCGGCTCCGCCGTCGCGGTGACGCCGGACGGCGGCGTGAAGCCGGCTTCGGACAAGGTCCGGTCGGTGCACGTCGACCCGCCGGTGGCGCAGCCGGTGTCGCACCAGGTGCACGTCGACCCGCCGACCCCGGCCTACGGCGTCGCGGCGCAGCGGCCGACGCGGCCCGCGCAGCAGCCGCGGCAGGCCGGGGCGGCGACGAGCGCCCCGGCCGCCCAGCACACGACGCCGAGTTCGTCGACGACGCCGTCGGGCGTGAAACCACCGACGACGACATCGCCGTCGTCACCCGGGCCGGGCTGGGTGCCCGCCCCGGGCCGCGGCACCGCCCACGAGCCCGGCCGGCTCACCCCCGGCCCCGGCCCCGGCGGCGGTGACCCCTTCGTCCCGCCAGGCGCGCCCGGCGCGCTGCCGCCCGGCTCGTCACCGGCGACCGCGCCGATCAAGTCGCTCGGCGGCGGGGGCGCGTCCGGCGGTTCGACCGGCGTCGACAGCTCGCTCGGCGGCGCCCACCGCGGCCAGGACGGGCTGCTGGCCAAGGGCCGTACGGTCGGCGCCGCCCCGCAGGCCCCGATCTCGCCGGGCCAATACACGGCCGAACGCGGCTTCGTCGTGAAGCCCGGCGCGACGCCGGGCGAGCTGGGCGCGGGCGCGGCGGCGGTCGGCGCGGGCGCGGCCGGTGGCGCGCTGAGCGGCGACCGCGAACGTCAGCGGCGCGAAAAGGGCCAGGCGAGGGGGCCCGTGCGGCCGCTGCCGGTCGGCGAGCTGCCCGAGGAAGAGGCCGCCGCACTGCGGAAGTCCGAGCAGATCAGCCCGAAGCAGGCACGCGGCGAGACGAAGTTCCTCTCGGAGGCGGCCCCGCAGGAGGAGGACGCCGAGCACGTCCGCCGCTACGGCGTCGACGACCAGGACCTGTTCGCCGACCAGCGGATGGTTTCGCCCGACGTGCTCGGCGACCACGGCGGGGATGTGCGCTGACCGTGTCGCTCGTGCTGTCCGCCCTGGAGTTCGACGTGCTCTGGGAGTCGTTCGAACTACCTCGCCGGCACGTCGCGCTGGACGTGCCCAGCGACGGAACCACCCGCGCGGAGCGGCTCGAGCTGGTGGAGTCGGCGTGGGCGTCGCTGAGCGAGCGGCGGCTCGCCCGCAACCGCCGGGCGTCCGGCGAGGTGGCCGACCTGCTGCACCTGCTGGCGCGTCCCGCATTCGGGCTGGACGTGTGGGTGTGGGCGGAACGCGAGATCCGCGGCCGCGCGGTCAGCCTGCGCGGCCAGGCGGTGCTGGCGGTGGTCGACAACGGCGAGGTGTGGCTGATCCCGGCCACGGAGGACAACCTGCCGGAAGCGGCGGTCTCGGTGGCGGGCGAGCTGACCCCGGGCATCGGCCAGACGGTGAGCCTCCCGTACGACGTGGTGAAGTCGGCCGACGCGGCGGCGAAGGGCGACCCGAAGGCGCTGGTCACGGCGTTGGAGGACCGTGGAGTGGCGTTGTTCCAGGCCCAGGAGCTGTCGGGCATGCTGCTCGGCCAGGAGGCCAGGGGCCAGTTCGGCGCGGAACGCACGGGCCGCGACGGCATGACGCACCGGGCGCCCCGGGTGGTGGCGTTCTTCGACACCGACGCGGGCCGGTACCTGTTCCAGGTGGCCAAGGATCGCGACGGCCGCGAATGGGCGACCGTGACCCCGGCGGACAACGCCCTGCTGGCGACGAGGATCCGCGAACTGATGGCGGAGGCCTGATCCTCGCCGGGGGAAGTTGCCGGGATCCGCACGCGCTCCCCACGGGAAGTCATAAAGTAAGCGCGGGAACCGTCCTGGTCATGGCGACGTCTGATCGGGCGGTGACAAGTTTCCGAAGGGGATGACGAACCGTGCCTGTCTACGACCCGGACTCGATGGCCATCGCGGCCCGCCAGGTGGAGAAGCTGAAGGACGAGTTCGAAAAGTCCAAGCAGAAGGTCACCGGCATGGACCACGAGAAGGAAAGCCCCTTCGGTGGCATGGACGACAAAGGCGACGCGCACGGCGCGGTCGGCAAGTTCAAGGACGGCGTGCACAGCCAGTTCGACGCCGCCGGCAAGCACATGGAGGCGCTGGGGTTCGCCATGCGCAAGGCCGCCGGCCTGATCGCCGAGACGGACCAGGTCGGGGCGAGCGACCTCAAGCTGCACGTGGACAAGTGACTGAGCAGGGGGCACGACGGTGGGCTTGAACGGGGTAGGCGCCGGAACGCCGGACAACTGGGACGCCTTCATGAAGAAGGTCGACCAGGTCGAGAAGGTCAACCTGCAGAAAATCACCGACGCGGCGACGCAGTTCCGCGAGGCGGGCAAGAACGCGGGTGACCACAATGCATCGCTGAAGTCGTCGACGGACGCGCTGAACGGCGGGGTGTGGGCCGGTCCGGCGGCGGACGAATTCTTCAAGTACGTCCGTCAGGTGCGCGATGCCGGCACCAAGGTGCAGACGCACCTCGAGGATGTCGCGAAGGACCTCGACACCCTGCAGGCCAACCTAGCGGAGATCAAGCGCAAGGTCTCGGACAAGCAGAACTCCGCCGAAACCGCGGTAAACAACCGCAACACCCAGGCGGAGGCCGCCATCAAGGCCGCGTTGGACGCGGCGAAGACGGCCCACGACGAGGGAAAGCCGGCACCGAGCCCGTCCGCGGCGGAGATTCTCGACCAGGCGAAGAAGGACATCCACACCATCACCGCCGGCTTCGACGGCGACGTGACCAGCCTGCAGACCGAAGCCGACACCCAGATCAAGGCATCACAGAAGCTGATGTCCCAGCAGATCGAGGGCGGCTACGACCAGGTGCCGTTGCCGAGCAGTTCCGCGTCGGCGCCGAAGAGCACCGGGGGCATCCACAGCAACGGCGCCTCTCACGGCGGCGGCGGTGGCGGTGGTGGAGGAGGCGGAGGCGGAGGTGGCGGCCTCGGCCCGAGCGGCGGCCCGCCGTCCTCGCCGCCCCCGGGCAACGTCCAGCAGTGGATCCAGGAAGCCATGAAGGCCCTCCAAGCCGCGGGTATTCCGGTGACCGACGCGGACATCCCGAAGATCTGGGCCATCATCCAGCACGAATCCGGCGGCAATCCCAATGCGATCAACAACTGGGACTGCGTGCCGCTGGAGACGCAGATATTGACCAGGCGCGGCCTCCTGAAGCACAACGCGGTCGAGGTCGGTGACGAGACGATCGGCTTCAATCCGGCCACCGGGCGCAGCGAGTGGACGCGGATCACCCGAGTCGTCCACCACGAAGACGCCGAACTGGTCCGGATGGGCAACTCCCGCTGGCAGGCGACCACGACGCCGAACCACCGCTGGCTCAACCTGCCGCGGGTCAGTGTCAGGCGCACCGACCTGCCGGTGGTCTGCCCGGAGTGCGGCTGGGAGCCACGTGCGGCACACCAGCCGGAGAACGGTGTCGCGGTGCATCGGCGCAAGAAGCACGGTTTCGTGTCGCCGAAGCAGGAGAACCGGTACGAGACCGAGCCGGGCTTCGTCACCACCGAGAACGTCGGCTCGCGCGACCGGATTCTCCTGACGGCGCCCGCCGCGACCGAGTCGTCGCTGGAAATCAGCGTGCCGGAAGCAGCCATCCTCGGGTGGATCGCCGGTGACGGCCACATCGAGACCCGGCAGCACCGCCCGACGATGTCCATCGCGCAGTCGAAGCCCGAAATGGTGGCGAAACTGCGCCGGCTTCTCGAGGGCGTGCCGCACGCGCTGTACGTCGACGACCGCGGCGGGTGCGGACCCCGGCACCAGTTCCGGCTGGACCACGACTACGCCCAGGATCTGCTTGCCCGAGCGGGAAATCCCAAGTCCGACGCGGTCGCGCAGGTGCTGGGGATGTCGACCGGCCAGCGTGCGGCGTGGCTCGAAGCGATCGTCGATGCCGAAGGCAGCCGGTACTCGCTGCCCGGCTACTCGCGACCGCAGGTGGTCGTTTACCAGGGGCCGGGCGCCGTCCTCGAGGCGATCGCGCTGGCTGGTTACCTGTCCGGATCGCGGCCTCGCGTCCTCTCGGTGAAGCGGACGAACCAGCCGGAAACCTGGCGCCAGGAATTCTCCGTGCACCTGAACAGCCCGATCATCACGGGAGCCTTCCTGCGGAAAGAAGACGCCGGGCGCGGCGACGTGTGGTGCGTGACCACCGAGTTGGGCACGTGGACGGCTCAGGAAGGTGACCACGTCTTCCTCACCGGCAATTCGAACGCCGCCGCGGGCCACCCGTCCAAGGGGCTCATGCAGTGCATCGACTCGACGTTCAACGCCCACAAGCTGCCCGGGCACGACAACATCTACAACCCGGTCGACAACATCATCGCCGGCGTGCGGTACTCCTACGACCGGTACGGCGGCCTCGACAACGTGCCCGGCATCAAGGCCATGGCCCACGGCGGTGCCTACCGCGGCTACTGATCCCAGAGCAGCCGGAGCCGAGCGTTAGCCTGGCCGTATGGTCGACCTCGGAGCCTTCGCCGGGCCCGCGCTGCGGGCCGGCGTCCCGCCCTTCCACGTCATGGACGTCCTCTCCGCGGCGGGCGCGCGGCAGCGCAGCCACGGCGATCTCGTGTCCCTCGCGGCCGGGCAGCCGTCCGCGCCCGCCCCGAAGCCGGTCCTCGAGGCCGCCCAAGAGGCGCTCCGGAACGGCACCCTCGGCTACACCGAGCAGCTCGGCATCCCCGAGCTGCGCGAGGCTGTGGCCGGGCACTACCGGAAGCGGTATGACGTCGACGTCCAGGCGCACGACGTCGTCGTGACCACCGGGTCGTCCGGGGGTTTCCTGCTCGCCTTCCTCAGTGCCTTCGACCCCGGCGCCAAGGTCGCGATGGCGCGGCCCGGCTACCCGGCCTACCGCAACCTGCTGTCCGTGCTGGGCTGTGAGGTCGTCGAGTTCGGAACCAGCGAAGAGACCAACTTCCAGCCCACCGTGCGGCTGCTCGACGAGCTCGGCCCGATCGACGGGCTGATCGTCGCCAGCCCGAGCAACCCCACCGGCACGGTGCTGCCGCCCGGTGAGCTCGCCGCGATCGCCGGCTGGTGCTCGTCACACGGCGTGCAGCTGATCAGTGACGAGATCTACCACGGCATCTCCTACGGGGCCGAGCTGGACTGCGCGTGGCAGTACGGCCGCGAGCCGCTCGTCCTCGGCAGCTTCTCGAAGTACTTCGCGATGACGGGCTGGCGGCTCGGCTGGATGCTCGTGCCGCAGCGTCTCCACCGCGCGGTCGACGTCCTGACCGGCAACTTCACCATCTGCCCGCCCGCCGTTTCGCAGCACGCGGCGCTCGCAGCCTTCACGCCGGAGGCGTACGCGGAAGCCGACGCGCACGTCGAGCGGTACCGCGCCAACCGTGACCGGCTCTTCGCCGGCCTGAAGCGCATCGGCCTCGGCAAGCTCGCCCCCGCCGACGGCGCCTTCTACGCGTACGCCGACGTCAGCGCGTACACCGAGGACAGCCTGAGCTGGTGCCAGCGGCTGCTCGCCGACACCGGGCTCGCCATCACGCCCGGCGTCGACTTCGACCCGGTCGACGGCGGCAAGTACGTCCGGTTCAGCTTCGCCGGCAGCGCCGAGGACATCGACGAAGGCGTTCGCCGGCTCGGGGCCTGGCTCGGCCAGGGGGAACCCTGATTCATCCCTGAACGTTGCGCTGACGAGGGGAGTTTCACCGCCGGGCATGGCACTGTAGCTATCGAGCCACCGGGCCGGTGGGGCCACGGGAAGTATCGGAGGAGCCATGTTCTGGAAGATCGTCGGCGGCCTGATCGTCGCCTGGGTGGCGTTCATGGTGCTGGGCGCCGTGATCGGCTTCGTGTTCAAGGCGGTCCTGTGGATCGCCATCATCGGCGGCGTGATCTTCCTCGGCACGGCCGCGTACGGCGCGATCAGCGGCAAGAAGGACCCGAAGCGCATCAACCGCTACTGAGGCCTGCTTCAGGGGATCCGCGCGACGCCGCACAGTGACGTCCAGTTGACGGGCGTCAGCGGTGCCAGGCGCGGCCCGTCCGGCCACCACAGGTGCGGGGCCGTCAGCCCGGGTTCGAGCAGTTCGAGGCCGTCGAAGAACGACGCGATCTCGGCGCGCGTGCGGTAGCGCGTGTCGAGCCCGGTGCTGCCGAACCGCTCCTGCAGTGACGCCGCGACGCCGGCCGCTTCGGAGCCGTCGTCCGGGTTGTGCTGGTGCAGCAGGACCAGGTAGGAGCCCGGCGCCATCGCGCCGACGTAGGACTTGACCACTTGCTGCGCCTGCTGGAAGTCGGTGATGTGGTGGATGATCGCGCACATCACGAGCCCGACGGGCCGGTCGAAGTCGATGAACTGCTTCACCGTGTCGTCGGCCAGCGTCTCGCCGGGGCGCAGCAGGTCGTTGCCCGAGATGTGCGTGAAGTCGTTGTCGACGAGCAGGGCCCGGCTGTGCGCCTGCACCACCGGGTCGTTGTCGACGTAGACGACGTGCGCCTCCGGGTTGTACTTTTGCGCCACCTGGTGGGTGTTCTCCACCGTCGGGAAGCCCGAGCCGAGGTCGAGGAACTGGTCGACGCCGAGCCGTTCGGTCAGGTAGCGGACGGCGCGGACGAGCCACTGCCGCATTTCCTTCGTCATCGCCGGGGCCTCGGGGGCGATTTCGAGGATCTGCCGCACGACCGCGCGATCGGTTTCGTAGTGGTCCTGCCCGCCCATCAACGCGTCGAAGACGCGGGCGATGCTCGGCTGGTCGAAGTCGACGCGGGCCGAGGGTTGTTCGCTCGCCATGGATACCTACCGGGGACGTCGGCCGTGGACGGCGCCCAGCCTAGATCATGGATATCACGGCAGGTAATCGAACGTGCGGTGTGGGTGAGTTTCAGTCCAGCCAGGCGCGGGCCGCGTCGGCGCCGTTCCAGAGCTGAGCCTTGAGCCCCGCCGCCCTCGCGCCCTCCACATTGGACTCGCGGTCGTCGAAGAACAGGCAGTCGGCCGGCTCGGCGCCGAGTTCGTCGAGCAGGAGGCGGAAGATCTTCGCGTCCGGCTTGACGCACCGGACGTCGCCCGAGAACAGCGTGACGCGGAAGTGCCGCGCCCAGTCCTGCGCGCGGACCCATTCGCCGAACACCGACGGCGCGTTCGAGAGCAGCGCCAGTGCCGCGCCGGCCTCGGACAGCGCTTCGAGCAGGGCTTTGGACGACGGTTCCAGGTGGCCCCAGCCGGCGACGTCGATGCGGGTCAGCTCGTCCGACAGCGCTTCGTCGACGGGCACACCCACCGCGTCGCCGACCGCCTGCCAGTACTCGAGCGGCGTGCTGCCGGCGTCGAACGGGATCCGGTAGTCCCAGTACGCCTTCTCGAATTCCGGGAGCGGTGCCCCCATCGCCGCGGCCAGGTCCGGGCGCGCCGCGCTCGGTTTGCTGAGCACGTCGCCGTAGTCGAACACGATCCAGTTCATGCGGTCCCCCAGGTCAGGCGCCGGTCTTGAGCCGGCGCAGGGCTTCTTCCACGTCGGCCGCGCTCAGGTCCCGGTGGGTGACGAACCGGACGCGGCCGGCCATCGGCACCGCCTGGATCCCGATCGAGTCGAGCCAGGTGAGCGCGGTCGGGACGTCGGCCACTTCGGCGAGCACGATGTTGGTGTCGGGGTCGTTCGTCGGCCAGCCGTGCTCGCGCAGGCCTTCGGCGAGCCGCCGGGCGTTTTCGTGCGACTCGGCCAGGTCGGGGACGCGGTCCAGCGCGATCAGGCAGGCCGCGGCCAGGATGCCGCCCTGCCGGACGCCGCCGCCGAGCATCTGGCGCATCCGGCGGGCCCGCTCGACGAACTCCGCGCTGCCCGCGACGACCGAGCCGACCGGCGCGCCGAGACCCTTGCTGAAGCAGGCCGACACGCTGTCGACGCCGACGGTCAGCGCGGCGGGCGGCACTTCCAGCGCGACGGCGGCCTGCCAGAGCCGGGCGCCGTCGAGGTGCACGGTGAGACCGGCTTCCTTGGCCACGGACAGCAGCTGGGCGTGCTCGTCGGGCGGCGTCACCGCGCCGCCGGCCGCGTTGTGGGTGTTCTCGAGGCACAGGAGCGTTGTCCGTAATGTGAAGTACGGCCCGGGTTGTCCGATCGCGGTCGCGAGGGCGTCGGGCGATGGGCGGCCCGGGCCGCCGTCGTGCTCCAGGATGTCCGGCATGCCGCCGGCCAGCCACGCCGCCGAGCCCAGTTCGTTGGTCAGCACGTGGGCACCGCGCGTGGCGAGGAACCGGTCGCCGCGCTGTAGGTGCAGGCTGAGCGCGATCAGGTTGGCCATGGTCCCGCTCGGCACCCACAGCGCGGCCGGCATGCCCAGCACGTGCGCGGCCCGCTCCTCCAGCGCCGCGACCGTCGGGTCGCGCTCGAGGACGTTGTCGCCGACCTCGGCGGACGCCATCGCCGCCCGCATCGTGTCATCCGGACGGGTGACAGTGTCGGAGCGGAAGTCGAGCGTCGGCAGCGCGAAGGTCACGGAGTGATCACATCACACGCACCTCGCGGGGATCAATGAGGCCTTCACTGGTCGAACCCGTCCGGTCCGTGCAACCGTGGACGCCCCTGATTCCGTCCTACCGGCCGAACGACAACCGAGTGGAGCACGACTGCGCGTGGACCAGCGCGACGAGCAGGAATTCGCGGAGTACTTCGCCGCCAGGCGAGACGCCGTGCGCCGGACCGCGTACATGCTCTGCGGCGACTGGCACCGGGCGGACGACCTCGCGCAGACGGCGTTCGTGGCGTTGCACCGGAGGTGGAAGAAGATCAGGGATCGCGCGGCGACCGACGCGTACGTCCGCACGACGCTCGTCCGGGCGTCGATCGACGAATCGCGGCGCCCGTGGCGGCGCGAATGGCAGACCGAGACGCTGCCGGAGCAGGCCGACGCCACGCCGGGCCTCGACGAGCTCGTGGCGACCAGGGAAGACCTGCTCGCGGCGCTGAAGGAAGTGCCGCCCAAGCAGCGGGCGGTGCTGGTCATGCGGTACTTCGAAGGGCTCGACGTGACCAGCGCGGCGAAGGCGCTGGGCTGCAGCGAAGGCAACGTGAAGAGCCAGACCGCGCGCGGGCTGGCGAACCTGAAACAGGTCCTGGAACGGGAGGTGGAGACGAATGGATGAGCAGGAGCTGCGCTCGTTGTTCGCCGCCGCGCCCGGGGACCCGCCGTCGCCGACCTTCGGGCAGGACGACGTCGTCCGCGAATCCCACCGCCAGACCCGGCGACGCCGCCACCGGATCACCGCCGGGGTGAGCGCCGCGGCGCTGGTCGTCGTCGGGTTCGGGGCGTACGGAGCGCTGTCGGGGGACATCCCCAAGTCGCTGACCGCGGCGAGCGACAGCGGCGTCCCGGTGCATTCGGGGCCGGGCTCCGGGCAACCGGGCGACGGCTCGATGCGTCCTGAAGTCGGTGGGGAGTCACCGAACTTCTCGTCCCAGCCACCCCAGCAGGGGGGTGACGGGGGTGGGAAGACCGGCCACCAGCTGGCCGAAGGCGCCTCCGGGTGCGAACAGGTGGACGGGGAGCTCGCCAGGGCCCTCGCTCGCGAGCTCCCCGGCCCCGTCGCCGTTTCCCAGGCTTCCCCGGGCGGCGCCTGTTCGACGACGTCGCGGTCCGCCGGGTTCGCCGTTCCGGGCGGCGAGGTGTCGGCGGCGGTGTACCCGAAGGGCATCCCGGTGACCTTCAAGTCCCAGCCGGCCGGCGCGGTCACGGCCCAGGTCGGCACGGCGTCCGGCGGGGTGCTGGTGCTGGTCAGCGTGCCTTCCGCCGGGGCTGGCGCGCCGTACGCGGGCCAGGTGGACCAGTTCGCGCACGATCTCGCGCCCCGCTTCTGAGCCCGGGTTCCCCCGGTTGGCAGAATGACCGGCCATGACCGCCGCGACCACCCCGAAAGGGGAGCGACGGCGCGCCGCGCTCGTCGAGGCCGCCGCGAAACTGCTCGTCGAGGGCGGGTTCGACGCCGTGCGTCACCGGGCGGTCGCCGAACGGGCCGGGCTGCCGCTCGCGTCGACGACGTACTACTTCGACTCACTGGAAGACCTGGTCACGGCGGCTGTCGAGCACCACTCGAACGCCGAGCTGACGGCCGGCCGTCGTCGGCTGGAGGAGCTGGCGACCCGCAACCGCGGGGTGCACGCGACCGTCGAGCTGGTGCTGGAGATGCTGCTGGGCCCGGAGAGCGGTGACCAGGAGGCCGACGCCGAAGCGGTGCTCCTGCGGTACGAGCGGCTGGTCGCCACCGGCCGCCGTCCGTACCTGCGGCCGTTGATGCGGACGTTGTCGGCCCAGCTCAACGAGCTGCTCACGGAGATCTTCGCCCGTTCGGGCACTCCGGTCACCGACATCGAGCTGGAGCGGCTGGTCGCGCTGGTCGACGGCGCCGTCGTCAACGCGCTGATCGCGGTCGACCCGGCCCCGCGCGCGGCGGCGGCCCGCATGCTCCAGACCGCCCTCGACGCTTGAGGGATGACCACTCACGACCGCGCGCGCTGAGCCCTTTCCAGGTCGTCGTGGGACTTCGTGACCAGGGCGGCCATCGCCTGTTCCGCCGCCGCCGGATCGCCGGCGACGACGGCGTCGAACACCTTCCGGTGGCTGGGCACCGGGTCCTCCGCCGTCGGCGCCCCGTGCACGAGCTTGTCGCGCTCGGCCAGCCCGATCGCGATGATCCGTTCCATCCGCACCAGGAAGTTGTTGTGGGTGGCGGCCATCAGCCGCCGGTGGAACGCGAGGTCGGCCTGGACGCTCGCTTCGGGATCACCGGCGGCCGCGGCCATGTCGGCCAGCGCTTCCCGCAGCGACTCGACGTCCTGCTCCGACGCCCGCCCGGCGGCGATCCGGGCGGCGGCGGGCTCCACGACCGCGCGGACCTCGGTGAGCTCGTCGAGCAAGCCCGGGTCGTCGGCGGCCGCGGTCTGCCAGCGCATGACGTCGGCGTCGAGCATGTTCCACGCCTCGCGCGGCTGGACGAACGTGCCGCGTTTCTGCCGGGCGTCGATCATTCCCTTGGCGGCCAGCACTTTCAGCGCCTCGCGCAGCGCGGTCAGGCTGATGTCGAGCTCTTCGCGCAGCGCGGTCAGGTCGAGGACGGCGCCCTCGCCCCACTCGTCGGAGAGGATCCGGCTGGCCAGCGTCTCCACGGTCTGGCCGTGCAACCCGCGTGGCCGGTGTTCGGTCAATGGAGGGCCCTCTCAGCCGGCGGTGTGACGGAATCCTACTTTCACGGCAGCGAGACCGGCAGCACGAACGTCGGCGAGCCCGTCGGGTAGTACCTCGGCTCGGCTTCGCCCGACGCGGTCAGCGGGAACGCCGTGATCGCGTCGTCGAGCTGGGCCGCCACATAGCAGTTCCCATCCACCAGTGCGAAGTGCCGCGGGCCCGCGCCGCACGGCTGGTCCGCCACCGCGGCCGCGTCGTCCAGGGCGAACTCCGTGACGCAGTCCGGGCCGCGGTTGGACAGATAGAGCCGCTCGCCCGCCAGTTCCAGGTGGGCCACCAGGTTCGGCACCTGAGGCGCGGAAAGCGTCGACGGCGTCGAGGTCACCACCTCGAACGCCCCCGGGGACGTTTCCCGGACCGTCACCAGCGTCCCGGCCAGCTCGCCGACGACGTACGCGAGGTCCGTGCCCGGCCGCCGGACCAGCTGGCGCGGGCCGGTGCCCGGCGGCAGCGAAGACACCGCCAGCGGCTCCAGCGTTCCCGACGAAGACAGCGTGTAGCTGCGGATCTCGTCTGTCCCGAGGTCCACGGCGCTCACCACGGTGCCCTCGGGCGACGGCACCGCCATGTGGACGTGCGCCGCTTCCTGCCGGTCGGAAACCGGGCCGCTGCCGCTGTGCCGGACCAGAGCTGTCCGCTCCTCGATGGCACCGGAGGAAGACAAGGAAAACACGGCCAGGCTGCCGCCGGTGTAGTTCGCGCACAGCAGGAACCGGCCGTCCGGCGTCACCGCCAGGTGGCACGGGTGCGCGCCGCCCGTCGCGGCCGAGCCCAGCACCGACAGTGCGCCCGACGCGGAGAAGGACAACGCCGTCACCTCACCGGAAGCGGTCTCGTTCGCCGCGTACAGCACCGGCGACGACGGGTGGCGCACGAGCCACGACGGCGACTCCATAGGCAGCGTCGCGATCTCCGCCAGCTCACCCGAAGACGACCGCGAGAACGTCGTGATCCCCGTGCCGTTCCCCGCGTCGCCGGTGTAGCACCCGACGAAGACCAGTTCAGCCATGCGCGCTCCTCAACAGCGTCCGGACCCGTGCGGAGATCTCCGCGGTGGTGCCGCGGGTCAGCGCCGAGCCGATCCCGCAGGCCACCGCGCCCGCCGAGAGCCAGCGTGGCACGTCTTCCGGTCCGATGCCGCCAGTGGGGACCAACGGCGCGATCCGCGCGGGCGCACGGTTTCTCGTGTCACCGTCGCGTCCGGGTAGGCCCGCGCCGCTTCCACAGCCGTCTTCAAAAAATTATAATTAGTATTTAATATTGACGAAGGCCCCGACCATCCTGGAGCGAAGACCGGGGAGGGAACAGCGATGGCTGCTCGTACGGCGGTGGTGACCGGAGCGGCGTCCGGGATCGGGGCGGCGACCGCCTCGAGACTGCTCGACGACGGGTACCGCGTGCTGGGCGTGGACATCGCCGAACTCCCCGGCGGCGTCGTCCCGATCCGCGGTGACGTAAGCGACGAGGCGACCTGGGCCGGCATCGGCGAGGTGGACGCGCTGGTCAGCAACGCCTACGTCCCCAGCACCGGGCCGCTGCACGAGATCGGGCGCGCCGAGTGGCAGCGCCAGCTCGACGTCAACCTGACCGGCGCCTACCTCGCCGTCCGTGCCTGCCTGCCGTCGCTGCGGGCCCGGCGCGGCGCGATCGTGCTCGTCTCTTCGGTGCACGCGCGCTTCGGCCTGCCCGGTCACCCCGCGTATGCCGCGAGCAAGGGCGCGCTGGTCGCGCTCGCCCGGCAGCTGGCCGTCGAATACGCCCCCGACGTGCGGGTCAACTCCGTGCTGCCGGGGCCGGTGCGGACACGGGCCTGGGACCGGCTCTCGGTGGAGGACCGTGAACGCAGCGCGCGGGCGACACCCGCCGGCCGGCTCGGCGAGCCGGCGGAAGTCGCGAATGTGATCGCTTTCCTGCTTTCGGACGCCGCGTCGTTCGTCACCGGGGCCGAGCTGACCGTCGACGGCGGCTGGTCCGCCGCCAAGGATTCCGCGTAGAGGGAGGACTCGGGTGAAGATCACCGAGGTCGAAACGTTCCTGGTCGCGCCGCGCTGGCTGTTCCTCAAGGTCAGCACCGACGAAGGGATCAGCGGCTGGGGGGAGCCCGTGGTCGAGGGCCGCGCGGGGACCGTCCGCGCGGCCGTGCACGAGCTGTCCGAGCTGCTGCTCGGCCAGGACCCGCTGCGCATCGAGGACCACTGGCAGGTGCTTCGCCGTGGTGGCTTCTACCGCGGCGGCCCGGTGCTGTCGAGCGCGCTGTCCGGGTTCGACCACGCGCTGTGGGACATCGCCGGCAAGGTCCGCGACGCGCCGGTGCACGAGCTGCTCGGCGGGCCGGTCCGCGACCGCGTCCGGGTCTACAGCTGGGTCGGCGGCGACCGGCCGTCCGGCATCCGCGAAGCCGTTTCCGCGCAGGTCGAGGCCGGTTTCACGGCGGTGAAGATGAACGTCGCCGGCCCGCTGACGGCGATCGCGTCGCCCGCCGAAGCCGACGCCGCCGTGGCGCGCGCGTGGGAGGCGCGGGAGGCGCTCGGCCCGCACCGCGACCTCGCGATCGACTTCCACGGCCGCGTCTCGCCCGCGATGGCGCGCCGGCTGGTGCGGCTCCTCGAGGACGTCCAGCCGATGTTCGTCGAGGAACCGGTGCTGCCGGAGACGCAGGGCGACGCGCTGCGCGCGGTCGTCGAGGCGTCCACCGTGCCGGTCGCGGTCGGCGAGCGGCTCTACTCGCGCTGGGAGTTCAAGCCGGTGCTCGACGCCGGGGTCGCGGTGGTCCAGCCGGACCCGTCGCACGCCGGCGGCATCTCCGAGCTGCGGCGGATCGGCGCGCTGGCCGAGATGTACGGCGCTTCGCTGGCCCCGCACTGCCCGCTCGGGCCGATTTCCCTGGCCGCGTCGCTGCAGGTCGCGTTCGCGACACCGAACTTCCTGATCCAGGAACAGAGTGCCGGCATGCACTACCACGAGGGCCGGGAGCACAGGTACCTCACCGGCCCGTCGATCTTCGCCTTCCGCGACGGCTACGTGGCCCGCCCGCTCGGCCCCGGTCTCGGCATCGAGGTCGACGAGGCCGCCGTCCGCCGCGCCGACGAGATCGGGCACGCGTGGCGGTCACCGGTGTGGCGCCACGACGACGGCGGGTTCGCGGAATGGTGAAAGCGCTTCCCTTCCGGGGCGAGGGGTTTCTTGGTCCCGAATGAGTCATCCGAGCAAGGCCGGGCAGTTAGCTGCGGCAGCCAGCTGGCCCGATCGGCCCGATTGGCCGTGGCGGCCCCTCCCCGGGCCGCCACCGCGCTGACCTGCGCAGGTATCGTGTGGGCGTGACCGAAAAGCCCCGCATTCCGAACGTGCTCGCCGCCCGCTACGCCTCGGCGGAGCTGGTCTCGCTCTGGTCGCCGGAGCACAAGGTCGTCCTGGAGCGCCAGCTCTGGCTCGCCGTCCTCAAGGCGCAGAAGGACCTCGGCGTCGAGGTGCCCGACGGCGTCGTCGAGGCCTACGAGCGCGTGCTCGGCCAGGTCGACCTCGAGTCGATCGCCGCGCGGGAGCGCGTCACCCGGCACGACGTCAAGGCGCGGATCGAAGAGTTCAGCGCCCTGGCCGGGCAGGAACACATCCACAAGGGCATGACTTCGCGCGATCTCACCGAGAACGTCGAGCAGCTGCAGCTGCTGCGTTCGCTCGAACTGGTGCGGACCCGGGCCGCCGCCGTGCTGGCGCGGCTGGCCGCCCTCGCCGTCGAGCACGCCGACACCGTCATGGCCGGGCGCTCGCACAACGTCGCCGCGCAGGCCACCACCCTCGGCAAGCGGTTCGCCACGGCGGCCGACGAGCTGCTCGTCGCCTTCGAGCGGCTCGACAACCTCGTCGAGCGCTATCCCCTGCGCGGCATCAAGGGTCCGGTCGGCACCGCGCAGGACATGCTCGACCTGCTCGGCGACGAGTCCACTTTGGACCAGCTCGAGGACCGCGTCATGCAGCACCTCGGGTTCAACCAGCGGTTCGTCAGCGTCGGTCAGGTGTACCCGCGTTCGCTCGACTTCGACGTGCTGTCCACTGTGGTCCAGCTCGCCGCGGCGCCGTCCAGCCTGGCCAAGACGATCCGGCTGATGGCGGGCCACGAGCTGGTCACCGAGGGCTTCAAGCCCGGCCAGGTCGGCTCGTCCGCCATGCCGCACAAGATGAACACGCGCTCGTGTGAGCGCGTGAACGGCCTCGCCGTGGTGCTGCGCGGCTACCTGTCCATGATCGGCGAGCTGGCCGGTGACCAGTGGAACGAGGGCGACGTCTCCGACTCGGTCGTCCGCCGCGTCGCGCTGCCGGACGCGTTCTTCGCGCTCGACGGCCTGCTGGAGACGTTCCTCACGGTGCTCGCCGAGTTCGGCGCCTTCCCGGCGGTGATCGAGCGTGAGCTGGATCGCTACCTGCCCTTCCTCACCACGACGAAGGTGCTCATGGCCTCGGTCCGCGCCGGCGTCGGACGTGAGACGGCCCACGAGGCGATCAAGGAGCACTCCGTCGCCGTCGCGCTCGAAATGCGGGAAGGGCGGGCCGAGAACGACCTCCTCGACCGCTTCGCCGCCGACAAGCGCATCCCGCTCGACCGCGGTGAGCTGGACAAACTCCTCGCGGACCGGATTTCGTTCACCGGCACGGCCGGGCGGCAGGTCGAGCAGGTGGCCGACCGCGTCGCGCGCGTGCTCGAGCGGTTCCCCGAGGCGGCGGGCTACGCGCCGCAGCCGATCCTGTGAGCTGACGCACCCGTCCACGGACTGGAACGAATCCGCTCGTACGGGCGAAATCCCTAATCTCGGTCGCTGAACCCCGTGCTCTTCGCGCGTGCCATCCGCGCGCTCAACCATGGAAGAAGCGATGAAATCCACGCTGTCGAAAATCGTCGCCGTCGTCGCCGCTGGTGCCCTGACGCTGACCCTGGCCGCGTGCGGGGGCTCCGGCTCCGCCGCGGGCCAGCCCCTGCGCGTCGGCACGCTGAGTGACGCGCCGCCGTCGATCTACCTCGAAAACGGGCGGTTCACCGGCTACGACAACGAGTTGCTGCGCGACATCGCCAAGCGTGAAGGCTTCGAGGTCGAGTTCGTCGGCACCGAGTTCGCGGGTCTCTTGGCGGGCGTGGCGAACGGCAAGTTCGACATCGGCAGCTCGACGATCTCGAGCACCGAGGCGCGCAAGAAGACGGTCGCCTTCTCCAACGGCTACAACACCGGCTTCACGACGGTCGTGACGGCGAAGGGCGCGAACCTCAAGGACGTCGCGGCGCTGTCGGGCAAGCGGCTCGGTGTGGTCCAGGGCTCGGTGCAGGACGAGTTCGCCGGCAAGGTCTCCGGCGCCCAGGTCGTCCGCTTCCCCGACTACAACGCGGGCTTCGCGCAGCTGAAGAACGGCACGCTGGACGGCTGGGTGGTGCCGCAGGACATCGGCCAGAAGTACCTGGATCAGAACGCGGCGGTGCCGCTGGAGCTCGGTTACACTGCCGAGGACAAGGACACACCGTCGGCTTTCGCGGTCGCCAAGACCAACCCGGAGCTGCTGAAGAAGCTCAACGACGGGCTGGCCAAGGCGATCGCCGACGGCACTGTCGAGCGGATCTACGGGCAGTTCTACAAGAACACCCCGCTGTCGAAGGAACTCCGGCAGGGCGGGCCGGGCCTGCCCGTGAAGAACCTGGATGCCTGACGTGAAAAAGCTGACAGTCACCGGTCTCATCACTCTGCTCGTCGCGACCCTCACCGCGTGCGGCGGCGGGGACCCCGGCGAGAAGACCCTCCGCGTCGGCACGCTGAGCGACTCGAAGCCGAACGCCTACCAGGAGAACGGCACCTTCACCGGGTTCGACAACGAGCTGCTGAAGGCCATCGCCGCCAAGGAGGGCCTGAAGCTCGAGTTCGTGTCGACGGACTTCTCCGCGCTGCTCGGCCAGGTCGCGAACGGCACCTTCGACATCGGCAGCTCGGCGATCTCCCAGACCGACGCCCGCAAGAAGACCGTCGACTTCTCGGCGCCGTACAACTACCAGGCGCTCGGCATCGAGGCGAAGGAAACGGCCGGCATCACCGACGAGAAGTCCTTGGCCGGCAAGCGGATCGGCGTCGTGCAGGGCACGGTCTCCGACACCTGGCTCGGCTCGAACGCGCCGACGGCCCAGGCCGTCCGGTTCCCGAACGACGCCGCCGCGCTCAGCGCGCTCAAGACCGGCGCGGTCGACGGCGCGGTGTTCGACCAGGCCACCGCCGAGGACTACGCGAAGAACAACCCGGACGCGAAGCTCAAGGTGACCAAGGCGATCACCACGACCATCCCGCACGGCTTCGCGTTCAGGAAGGGCAACACGGAGCTGATCGGCAAGGTCGACGACGGCTTGAAGAAGGTCATCGCCGACGGCACCTGGGTCAAGGTGCACGACCGGTTCGAGCCCACCGCGCCCGTGCCCGCCGAGTTCAAGCCGGGGCAGTAGTCCGCAATGGAACAGTTTTTCGACACCTTCCTCAACTGGGAGTACATCTGGCAGGTCTTTCCTGACCTGCTGAAGACCGGCCTCCTCAACACGCTGATCCTCGCGGTGACGTCCGCGTTGATCGGCACCGTGCTCGGCATGGTCGTGGCCGTCATGGGCCTGTCCACCAAGGCGTGGCTGCGCTGGCCGGCCCGGGTGTACACCGACGTCTTCCGCGGCCTGCCGGCGATCCTGACGATCCTCGTGATCGGCCAGGGTCTCGGCACGCTCGCGCGGGACGTCGTCGGCACCAACCCGTACCCGCTGGGCATTCTGGCGCTGAGCCTGATCGCGGCCGCCTACATCGGCGAGATCTTCCGCTCCGGCATCCAGAGTGTCGAAAAAGGACAGTTGGAAGCCAGCCGCGCGCTGGGGATGAGCTACGGCAAGGCGATGCTGCTGGTCGTCATCCCGCAGGGCGTCCGGCGGGTGCTGCCGGCGCTGGTGAACCAGTTCATCTCGCTGATCAAGGACTCCAGCCTGGTGTACTTCCTCGGCCTGCTGTCCGAGCAGCGCGAGCTGTTCCGGATCGGGCAGGACCTCGCGGCCAACACCGGCAACCTGTCGCCGCTGGTCGCCGCCGGGTTCGTCTACCTGGTGATCACGGTGCCGCTGACGCACCTGGTGAACTACATCGACAAGAAGCTCCGGACCGGCCGCGAGGTGCGCGCCGACGAGCCGGGCGAGGGTGATGAGCTGGACCTGGTCGCCAGCGGGAAGGTCGTCTCGTGACGACGGCGGTGCGTTCGTCCAGTGTGGAACTGCGGGACATCCACGTGCGCTTCGGCACGCTGGAAGTCCTGCGCGGGGTCGACCTCAAGGTCGCGAGCGGCAAGACGACCTGTGTGATCGGGCCGTCCGGCTCCGGCAAGTCGACGCTCCTGCGGTGCGTGAACCGCCTGCAGGAGCCCGACTCCGGCGACCTGCTGCTCGACGGCGAATCCGTGATCCGGTCGGATCCGGACGCGCTGCGCCAGCGCGTCGGCATGGTGTTCCAGCACTTCAACCTCTTCGGCCACCGGAGCGTGCTGGACAACATCGTGCTGCCGCTGCGCAGCGTGAAGAAGCTGAGCAGGGAGGAAGCGTCGGCGATCGCGCGCGCCCGGCTGGCGGACGTCGGCCTGGCCGACAAGGCGCCGTACCGGCCGAGCGCGTTGTCCGGCGGTCAGCAGCAGCGCGTCGCCATCGCGCGAGCGCTGGCCATGGACCCCGAGGTCATGCTGTTCGACGAGGCCACCAGCGCGCTCGACCCGGAGCTGGTCAAGGGCGTGCTGACCCTGATGGCCGGGCTCGCCGAACGCGGGTTGACGCTGATCGTGGTCACGCACGAGATGGGCTTCGCGCGCAGCGTGGCCGACGAGGTGGCGTTCATGGACGCGGGGCGGATCGTGGAGCAGGGCTCACCGGCGGAGATCTTCGACGAGCCGCAGAGCCCGCGCCTGCAGCGGTTCCTCTCCCAGGTGCTCTAAAGGAGGAGCTTGGGCGGCCGTGTCCCAGGTAGCCTGCGGAGATGGCGAGAATCACTCGGCTGACGTACTACCCGGTCAAGTCCTGTGCCGGCACCGACGTGCCGTCCGCCGAGGTGAGCCTCGCCGGGTTGGCGCACGACCGGGCCTTCCAGGTCATCACGCCGGCGGGCGACATCCTCACCCAGCGGCCGCACCCGGTGCTGGCGACGGTCCGGCCGACGGTGCTCGGCGACCGGCTCGCGCTGTCGGCCCCCGGCCGGGAAGACCTCGTCCTCGACATCCGGCGCGACGGCCCTCGCCGCCAGGTGTCGATCGCCGCCTGGCACGGCGAAGGCGTCCACCAGGGCGCCGAGGCCGCCGAGTGGTTCTCGGACCTGCTCGGCCGGTCGGCGGAGCTCATCGGCGTCCCGCCCGACCACGAGCGCGTCACCGGCGGCGAGACCCCTGGCACGGCCGCGTTCGCCGACGGACACGCCATGCTCTTCGCGTCCGAGTCCTCTTTGGACGCTTTGAACGAGCGGATCGCGTCCGGCGGCGGCGAGCCCGTGCCGATGGACCGCTTCCGCCCCAACGTCGTCATCTCCGGCTGGGCCGAACCCCACCGGGAGGACGAAGCCCGCGAGCTGGCAGCGGGCACCGCGAAGTTCGGCTACGCCGAGCGCTGCGTCCGCTGCCAGGTCCCGATGGTCGACCAGGAGACCGGCGCGAAGGCCGGACCCGAACCGATCCGCACCCTCGCCACCTACCGGCGTGACCAGGGCGGCGGCGTCGTCTTCGGCATGAAGGCCGCGGTGCTGCGGCCGGGTCAGCTCGCGGTCGGCGACGAGGTGATCGTGCACTCCTGGGCCGGCCCGAGTCCGAGCACGGCCGCCGCGGAGCCGCCGTTGACGGCGACGGCGAGCCGTCCCGCCGAATCGGTGTAGAGCACGCTCGCGCCGGCGGGCACGTCCGCGAAGGTCCGCCCGATCACCGTGGTCACCGCGACCCGCTCGCTGTGCACCGAAACCGCGCCGGCCAGGCCGGACAGCTCGAGGTCGGCCGGCGTCGCGGCGAGCTGGAGGTTGCCGAAGTGGTCGACCGTCAGCACTTCCGACACGAGCTTGCCGGGGAACGCCGCGACGAACGGCTCCGGCATCGCGACCAGGTCGTCGACCGGGGCGCCGAATTCGGCGGGCGGCACCCCGAGCGCGAGGTGCGCGGCCGCGGGTGCGAAGACGTCCCGCCCGTGGAACGTCGCCGACGTGACCGGCAGCCGCAGCGACGGCTCGGCCAGTTCGTAGGCCGCCCGCACCCCGCCCAGCGCCTGCGCGGCCGGCAGCAGGAGACCGTTGTCCGGCCCGACCAGCAGCCCGCCCTCGGCGACGACGACCACGCCGAGCCGGGTCGTGCCGACGCCGGGGTCGACGACGGCGACGTGCACCGCCTCGGGCAGGAACGGGACGGTCTGGGCCAGCGCCATCGCCCCGTGCCGGATGTCCTGGGGTGGGACTTCGTGGGTCACGTCGAGCACCCGCACCGCGGGCGCCAGCCGCGCGATCACGCCGTGGCAGGCCGCCACGAAGCCGTCGCGCAGGCCGTAGTCGGTGGTCACCGAGATCCAGTCGTACGCCATGCCAGCATCATCCAATGGTGGCGGAGTGTGCCCGTTAGGGTTCAGTGCGTGACAACCCTACCCGTGTGCCGGAGCATCGCCACCGGCAAGGTCCGCGACCTTTATGACGGGGGCGAAGACCTCCTGCTCGTCGTCGCCTCCGATCGCATTTCCGCGTTCGAACATGTCTTCCCCACCCCGGTCCCGGACAAGGGCCGGGTGCTCACCGCGATGAGCGTGTTCTGGTTCCGCGAGCTGGCCGACGTCCTCCCGAACCACCTGGTGGCCTGCGACGGCCCCCGGATCCCGGAGGCGGTCCGCGGCCGGGCCCTGCTCGTCGAGCGGCTCGACATGCTGCCGATCGAGGCCGTCGTCCGCGGCCACCTCACCGGCCGCGGGTACGCGGACTACCGCCGGGACGGCTCGGTGTGTGGTCTCGAGCTGCCGGGCGGGCTGGCCGAGTCGGCCCGGTTGCCCGAGCCGATCTTCACGCCGTCCACCAAGACCCGCCCCGGGGAACCCGACGTGAACATCGACTTCGACGAGTTCGCGACGATTCTCGGCCGTGCGCTCGCCGAAGAGGTCAGGGAGGCGTCGCTGGAGCTCTACCGCCGGGGCGCCGCGCTGGCCGCCGACCAGGGCCTGCTGCTGGCCGACACGAAGTTCGAGTTCGGGATCGGCGCCGGCGGCGGGCTCGTGCTCGCGGACGAGCTGCTGACGCCGGACTCGGCGCGCTACTGGCTCGCGGGCGCCGAGCGGCCCGGCCGCCGGCGGCCGTCGTTCGACAAGCAGCACGTGCGCGACTGGCTGGTCGGCCCGGCGTCCGGCTGGGACTGCGTGTCCCCGCTGCCGCCGCTGCCGCCCGACGTGGTGACCGCCACGCGCGGCCGGTACCTCGAGGCGTACCGCCGCATCACCGGGCTTTCCCTGGCAGACTGGCCGCGTGATCCTGCTGATCTGCGGCAGCCTGCGGGCAGGCTCGGGCAATGCGGCGGTGCTGGGGACCGTCGCGACCCTCACCTCGAGCACGACCTACACCGGCCTCGGCGAGCTGCCGCACTTCAACCCCGATGACGACCGCGACCCGCCGCACCCCGCCGTCGCCGCGCTGCGGGCGGCGATCAAGGAGGCCGACGCGGTCATGATCTGCACGCCGGAGTACGCGGGCGGCCTGCCGGGTTCGTTCAAGAACCTCCTGGACTGGACCGTGGGCGGCGGTGAGATCTACGGCAAGCCGGTGGCGTGGATCAACGCCTCGTCGGTCGCCGCTCCGACCGGAGGCCGGGACGCGCACGACTCGCTGCGCAAGGTGCTGACGTACGCGGGCGCCCGGATCGTCGACGAGGCCTGCGTGCGGATCCCGGTCCCGCGAGACGCGGTGGCCGACGGCCTGGTCGTCGACCCCGACCTGCGGGGCCGCATCGCCGTTGCCGTGCAGCGCCTGCGCGAAGGCGTCTGACGTCTTTGGGGGCCCAGGGGGCTTGTCCCCGGCTGGGGTCTGGGGCTCGGCCCCAGAGGATGCAGCCCTTCCGGCAACGGTCGTCCGCCCGTTCTGCGCAGTTCACGACGACGTCAGACGCGTCCGTCCCAATGGGGGCGTGGACGCTCGCTTGCTGGTTTCGCTGTCGGGAATCACCCCGCGCACGCTGCACCGCTGCGCCGACCTCGCGGCCGAGCTCGACCGCCGCGAGGTGCCGCTCTCGGTGCTGTACGCCGCCCGCACCGGCGAAGGGCCGGTGACGGAGTGGGTGCGCACGCGCGCCCGCGGCGGTGATTCCGTGCTGCTGCACGGCTACGACCACACCGTCACGCCCACGCACCGCACGGTGTACCTGGGCAAGAAGGCGGAGTTCGCGACGCTCCCGGCGCACGAGGCCCGGCTCCGGCTGATCGCGGCGAAGGCTTTGCTGGACACCGCCGGTCTCGACGTCGACGGCTTCGCGCCGCCGCGGTGGATCGCGTCGCAGGGCACGCTGCAGGCGCTGGCCGAGCACGGTTTCCGGCTGTGCGCGGACCTCGGCGCGGTGCGGGACCTCGGCACCGGCGAGGTGCGCCGCGCCCGCGTCCAGGAGTTCACCAGCCAGTCGCACCGCACGGAGACGGTGCGCTGCTTCGCGCTGGTGCTGGCGGCCGCGCGGTCGGCCCGGCGGGGCGGGCTGGTCCGCCTCGCCGTCGACGCGGCCGACCTCGTCCGCCCCGGCCTCCGCCAGGCCTTGCTCGACGCCGTCGACGTCGCGCTGGAGAACCGCGCTTACGGCGCCACCTATGGTTCGCTACGCGCGGTGGCGGCTCAGAACTTCGTCGGTTCGGCCCGTTCGAGCACCTTGACCTCGGTGCCTTCGGGCGCGAGGTTGCCGAACAGGCCGTAGATCATGGCCGGCTTGGCGAGCACGGCCTCGTGGATGGGCACGGCGATCCGCGGCGCGACGGCCCGCAGGTAGTCGACGGCTTCGCCGGCCTTGAGCCACGGCGCCCCGGTGGGCAGGCCCAGCACGTCGACCTTCTGCTCGGGCACGAAGAACGAGTCGCCCGGGTGGAAGAAGGCGCCGCCGTCGACGAGGTAGCCGATGTTGGGGATGACGGGAATGTCGGCGTGGATGACGGCGTGCTCCCCGCCGACGGCCTTGATCTCGGTGTCCCCGACGGCGAACGTGTCACCGACGTTGGCGACGTCGAAGGGCAGCCCCAGCTTCTCGATTTCGGGCGCCGAACCGGGATCGACGATCAGCTGGGCGCCCGGGTTGGCTTCGAGGACTTTGGGCAGCCGTTCGACGTCGAGGTGGTCGAAGTGCTGGTGCGTGACCAGCACGGCGGACAGTTCCCGCTCGCCTTCGAAGCCGGTGGAGAAGCTGCCGGGGTCGATCAGGATCCGCTCGGCGCCGGTCTCCAGCAGCACGCAGGAATGTCCGAAATGGACGATACGCATCGATGGTTCTCCTTCACGCGTGGTCGATCCCAGCCTAGTCCCGGTGGTCAGAGCTGCCGGTGAGCAACGCGTCCCCCAGCTCGGTCCGCCGGTACAGCACCCGGTGCCCGCGGCGCTCCGAGGCCAGCAGCCCGGCCGCGCGCAACGCCGTGAGGTGCGCCGAAACCGTCGCCGCCGCCAGGTCGTGCCGTGCCGCCAGCTCGGTGGTCGCGGCCGGGCGGTCCAGCGTCGCCAGCAGCAGCGCCCGCGTCCGGCCGAGCACCTCCGTCAGCGGCTCCGGCGGAAGAGCCGCCGACGTCCACAGCGAAGCGACGCCCCGCGCCGGGTAGAGCAGGGAGATCTGCCACGGTGGCACCGTCACCACGCCGACGTTCGGCCACGCGAATACCGCCGGGATCAGCAGCAGCCCGCGCGAGTCGATCTCCAGCCGCTCGCGGGCCCGGAGGTCGACGAGCACCGACGTCCCGGCGAGCCGGACGCGTGGGTGCAGCCCGGCCAGCATCGACGCGATGCCACCGGAGCCGAGCACCCGGGTCCGGAAGGCGATGTCCGCCGCCAGCAGCTCGCGCAGCCGGGGCCACTGCGGCGCGAGCAACGCGGTCCACACCGTTTCGAGCTGGTCGGCGAGCAGGTCCCGCGCCGTCGCCGGGTCGTCCGGCAGCCGCGAAAGGTCGGCGTCGACCATCCCCAGCTCCAGCGCGACCTGGTGTGGTGGTGTCGCCCGGACCGTGCGCAACTGCGCCTCGGCCGTCGTCTCCGGGCCGTCGGGCGGCGGGCTCAGGAACTCGGTGATGTAGTGCCGCGCACTCAAGACCGCGGCCAGCTCGGGCACGTCGGGAACGTCGGCGAGCCACGGCAGGTGCGCCGGATGCCGCCGGACGCCGACCAGCGTCTGGACGGCGCCCAGCACCTCTTCCAGCGGCGAGATCGCGAACCGGACGCGCTGCGCGCCGGCCGCGGTCAGGACCAGCTCGATCATCGGAGATTCGCTCTCACCCGAATCAGTGTGCCGCAAGACCTCGCTGAGCGAGCGTGTCCGCATGTCGTTGTTCACTCATCGCGCCTACTGGCGCTGGTCGGCCGGCGTCCAGTTCGCCCGGCTCCCGGCGACCATGGCGCCGCTCGCGTTCACCCTGCTCACCACGGCCACGACCGGCTCATACCGCCTGGGCGGTGTGCTGATGTCCGGCTACGTCGTCGCCGAGATGGCCGCCGCGGTGCCGGTCGGGCGGCTGCTCGACCGCGTCGGCCCTTCGCGCGGCCTGCCCGCGTTGTTGCTCCTGACCGCGGCCGGGTTCGTCGTCCTGGCCGCGGCCGCCGCGGCCGAAGCGCCGAGTGCCGTACTGCTCGCGCTCGTCCTGCTTCCCGGCATCGCGGGCGGCGCTTTGTCGGGCGGCTTCCGGACGCTGCTCGCGGACACGGTCGACGACGCGCTGTTGCCGCGGGCGATCTCGGTCGACGCGATGCTCCTCGAAGGCGTGCTCGTCGGCGGTCCGGCGCTGGTCGCGTTGCTCGACCTCGCCGGCACGTTCGTCCCGCTCGCCGCGATGGCCGTCGCCTGCGTGGCCGCCGCCGCGCTCGTCCCGCGTCGCGCGGGTGCACACGATCGGGTGGAATCCACCGAAGACGGGCCGCCCGCGCGGCTCGCCGCCTACCTGCCGTGGCTTTGCTGCGCGTTCACGGTCGGGCTCCTGCTGTCGACGATCGAGGTCGCGCCGTTGCCGCTGGTCCAGCGCCTCGGCGCGCCCGAGACGGCCGCGCCGGTCGTGATCGCCGTGCTGAGCGGGGCGAGCATCGCGGGCAGCGCGCTCTACGCGTGGCGCGGGAAGACCGGCGACCCACGGCTGTTCCTCGCCGGGTTCGTCGCCGGCGGGCTCGCGCTGGCGGCCGACCTCGGCTGGCCGGGGCTGCTCGCGTCGGTGGCCGTGATCGGCGCGTGCACCGGGCCGCTGGTCGCCGCGACGTCGGTCAACCTGCAGCGCCTGCTGCCGAAGAACCGCAGGTCAGCGGGGTTCTCCTTGAGCTTCACCGTGCAGGCGTGCGGCTTCGGGCTCGGCTCGCTGGCGGTCGGCGTGCTGCCGTTGTGGCTCGCCCCGCTGCTGGGTGTCTTTGCCGCGGCGGTCGCCGGTGGAATGCTGGTGGTGAAGCCCGGGCGAGCTATTGGCACGATGCCAGTAGCGTCGTAACCTGGGTGGACCCTCGACCTCCCGGGAGACGCCGATGACTGCCGTCCAGACTGAACCGACGTCGGTCGGCGAGACCTTCGACTCGCTGAGCCCGGCGACCGACGAGGTGGTCGGAACCCACCCCGTGCACAGTGCCGAAGACGTGCAGGCCGCCGTCGCGCGGGCGCGCGTCGCGGCGCGGTGGTGGGCCGACCTCGGCTTCGCCGGGCGCGCGGAGCGGTTGAAGAGCTGGAAAGGCGTGCTGACCCGGCGGCTGCCGCAGCTGTGCCAGGTGGTGCGCGACGAGACCGGCAAGCCGATCGCCGACGCGCAGCTCGAGAGCGTCCTGGCCATCGAGCACATCGCGTGGGCGGGCAAGCACGCGAAGAAGATCCTCGGCAAGCAGAAGCGGTCCGCCGGGCTGTTGATGTCGAACCAGGCGGCCACCGTCGAGTACCAGCCGCTGGGCGTGGTCGGCGTGATCGGCCCGTGGAACTACCCGGTGTTCACGCCGCTCGGCTCGATCGCGTACGCGCTCGCCGCGGGCAACGCCGTGGTGTTCAAGCCCAGCGAGTACACCCCCGGTGTGGGGAAGTGGCTGGTCGACGCGTTCGCCGAGATCGTGCCGGAGCAGCCGGTGCTGCAGCTGATCACGGGCTTCGGCGAGACGGGGGCCGCGCTGGTCGGCGCCGGTGTCGACAAGATCGCCTTCACCGGCTCGACCGCCACCGGCAAGCGCATCATGGCCGCGGCCGCCGAGACGCTGACGCCGGTCGTCATCGAGGCGGGCGGCAAGGACCCGGTGCTCGTCGACGCGGACGCCGACCTCGACGCCGCCGCCGACGCGACGGTGTGGGGCGCGTTCTCCAACTCCGGCCAGACCTGCATCGGCGTCGAGCGGGTGTACGTCCACGAGAAGGTCCACGACGAGTTCGTCGCGAAGGTCGTCGAGAAGTCGAAGGACGTGCGCGCGGGCTCGGACGACGCCGCGCAGTACGGCCCGGTGACGATGCCGTCGCAGCTTTCGGTGATCAAGCGGCACATCCACGACGCGCTCGCCCGCGGTGGCAAGGCGGTCCTCGGCGGCGAGGACGCGGTCGGCGACCGCTACGCCCAGCCGACGGTGCTGGTCGACGTCCCGGAGGACTCCGAGGCGGTCACCGAGGAGACGTTCGGCCCGACGGTGACGATCGCGAAGGTCCGCGACATGGACGAGGCCGTCGAGAAGGCGAACAGCACGAAGTACGGCCTGGGCTCGACGGTCTTCTCGAAGGCCCGCGGCGTCGAACTGGCCGAGAAGCTGCGCACGGGCATGACGGCGATCAACGCGCCGCTGTCGTTCGCCGGCATCGCGTCGCTGCCGTTCGGCGGCGTCGGCGACTCCGGCTTCGGCCGCATCCACGGCCCGGAGGGGCTGCGCGAGTTCGCCCGCACCAAGGCGATCGCACGCCAGCGCTTCACCGCACCGATGACGCTGACCTCGTTCAGCCGCAAGCCGTCGACGGACGCCATGGTCGCCAAGCTGGTGACCATCCTCCACGGCAAGCGCTGAGGTCCACCGGGGTTGTGGACAACTCGCGTCCGCAACCCCGGAACTGTCGGTGCCCCTCGGTAAACTGGCTACCGGGGGGCGCGGCCCAACCCGCGGCCCAACTCTCAGCGCCCGCGAATCAGATCCGCGGCCTTCTCCGCGACCATGATCGTCGGCGCGTTCGTGTTGCCCCGCGGCACCACCGGCATCACCGACGCGTCCACCACCCGCAGGCCCTCGACCCCGCGCACCCGCAACTGCGGGTCCACGACCGCCCGCTCACCGGTACCCATCGAGCACGTCCCGACCGGGTGATACAGCGTCTGGGTGTTCTCCCGGACGTGTTCGGCCAGCTCCGCGTCGCTCAGGTCGTGGCGCGAAGGCAGGAACGGCTTGTCCAGGAACCGCTTCAGCGGGCCGGCGCGACCGATCTCGATGAGCGCCTTCAGCCCCGCGACCATGGTTTCCATGTCGCGGGACTCCGCGTAGTACGCCGGGTCGATTTCCGGCTTCCACGCCGGGTTCGCCGACTTCAGCCGCAGCCGGCCGCGGCTCGCGACGTCCACCACCGTCGCCGCCGACGTGAAGCCGGGCACGGTCGGTTCGCGGAGCCCGTTGTCGTAGAACAGCGTCGGTGCGACGTGGATCTGCATGTCCGGCGCAGGCAGGCCGTCCGTGGTCGGGAAGAACGCGCCCGCTTCGCCGATGTTCGACGTCAGCGGCCCGCGCTTCGTCAGCTGGTAGCGGATCAGGCCGCGTGGCGTGGCCGCGTCGACCAGGTCGGTGGTGCCGCGCGTGGACCAGATGATCCCGCACGCCGGGTGGTCGTGCAGGTTCTCGCCGACGCCGGGCAGCGCGGCGACGACGTCGATGCCGTGCTCGCGCAGGTGCTCGGCCGGGCCGACGCCGGAAACCATCAGCAGCTGCGGAGAGTTGACCGCGCCGCCGGAGAGGAGCACTTCGGCCGCCGCGTGGGCCGTGCGCTCGATGCCCTTGTCCAAATAGGACACTCCGACGGCGCGGGTGCCCTCGAAGACGATCCGGGTCGCGGGCGTACCGGTCTTCACGGTGAGGTTCGGCCGGTCGAGCGCCGGCCGCAGGTAGGCGTCGGCGGTGGACCAGCGGCGGCCCTTCTTGCAGGTGACCTGGTAGACGCCGGCGCCTTCCTGGCTCTCGCCGTTGAAGTCGTCGGTGCGCTTGAGTCCCCATGCGACGGCGGAGTCGACCCAGGCGCTCGACAGCTCGTGGGTGAACCGCCGGTCCTCGACGTTGAGCGGGCCGTCGGTTCCGTGCAGCGGCCCGCCGAGCCGCTGGTTGCCCTCGGCGCGCTTGAAGTACGGGAGGACGTCGTCCCAGCCCCAGCCTTCGGCACCGTGCTGATCGCGCCAGCCGTCGTAGTCGGCGCGGTTGCCGCGGATGTAGATCATCGCGTTGATGGACGAGCAGCCGCCGAGCATCTTGCCTCGCGGCCAGTACGCCGGCTTGCCGGTGTGCTTCTGCTCGACGGTCTCGTAGTTCCAGTCCCACCTGGTCTTGAACAGCGACGCGAACGCGGCGGGGATGTGGATCTCGTCCGCGGTGTCCTCCGCGCCCGCTTCGAGCAGGAGCACCTGGGCCGACGGGTCTTCGGTCAGCCGGTTCGCCAGCACGCAGCCCGCGCTTCCGGCGCCGACGATGACGTAGTCGTAGGACTCCTGGACGGCCACGGCGCCTCCTGTTGGCGAGAGGTCAACGACCCATCATGGCGCAGGGCCGTGTCGTCGGCCAGTCTAGGTTTCCCGGTGGGCCCCGCCAGGGGGACGAGAGGGTGAACTATGCTCGCGGGGTATCCACGACCTGCGTGAATAAGGAGCAGCCTGCCGTGGCCCGAGTCGTCGTCGACGTCATGCCGAAGCCCGAAATCCTCGACCCGCAGGGACAGGCCGCGCTCGGCGCCGCCGGCCGCCTGGGGTTCACCGGGATCACCGAAATCCGCCAGGGCAAGCACTTCGAGATCGAGGTCGACGACACGGTCGACGACGCGACGCTGGAGAAGATCGCCGAAGGCTTCCTCGCGAACCCGGTCATCGAGCAGTGGACCATCAAGCGGGTCGAGGCGTGAGCGCGCGGATCGGGGTCATCACCTTCCCGGGCACATTGGACGACGGCGACGCGGCCCGCGCGGTCCGCTACGCCGGCGGCGAGGCGGTGTCACTGTGGCACGCCGACGAAGACCTGCGCGACGTCGACGCCGTGGTCGTCCCGGGCGGCTTTTCCTACGGCGACTACCTGCGCGCGGGCGTGATCGCCCGGTTCGCGCCGGTCATGACGCCGGTGATCGAAGCCGCGCGCGCCGGCATGCCGGTGCTCGGCATCTGCAACGGCTTCCAGATCCTGTGCGAGGCCGGCCTGCTGCCGGGCGCGATGATCCGCAACCAGGGCCTGCACTTCATCTGCCGCGACCAGTGGCTGCGGGTCGAAGACACCGGCACCGCGTGGACGACGCGGTACGACGCCGGCGCCGAAATCCTCATCCCGATGAAGAACATCGACGGCTGCTACGTGGCCGAGCAGTCCACTTTGGACGAGCTGGAGGCCGAGGGGCGCGTCGTGTTCCGGTACGTCGGCGGCAACCCGAACGGATCGCGCAACGACATCGCGGGCATCCGCAGCGAGAACGGCCGGGTCGTGGGCCTGATGCCGCACCCGGAGCACGCGATCGACGCGCTGACCGGGCCGTCCGATGACGGGCTCGGCATGTTCTACAGCGCGGTGGACGCGCTCGTGAAGGCCTGAGGGCGGCCCTCGGCCCCCCGAAATCCAGTTTACCGAGGCTCACCGACAGTTCCGGGGCTGCGGACTCGAGTTGTCCACAGCCCCGGTGCGGTCAGCTCTTGCTCTGGTCGTTCGACAGCCACTTCTCCGGCCGGACCCGCACCAGCACCGACGTCTCACCCAGCGCCGAGTCGACGTAGGCCCGCGCCTGCTCCTCCGGCCAGTACCGCCCCGCGATCCGCAGTGCCTGCTCCCGCGTCGGCGGCGAGTCGTTCGCCACCACGGGCCCCTCCACCGTCACGTACTTGTACGGCGGGTTCTCGTCCTGGGCCACCAGGCTCAGCCGCCCCGCCGCGCGGATCGACCGGTCCTTCACCGTGTCCCGATCCATCCAGATCAGCAACTCGCCGCCAGGCGAGTAGTCGTACCAGACCGGAACGGCCAGCGGGGCGCGTCCGGCCCGCTCCACCGCCAGGATCCCGACGTGGACCCCGCTCAGGAACTCTTCCCGCTCGGCGGCGGTCATCACGAACGACGACATGTCACTCCCCAGGTAGAAGATCGGCTACCTGAGGAGCAACACACCGGGAACTCCGGACATTCCGGACTGCTAGCTCGCCGCCGCCACCAGCCGGGCGTACGAGCCGCCCGCGGAAAGCAGCTGGTCGTGCGGTCCGAGCTCGGTGATCCGGCCGCCCTCGACCACCGCGACCCGGTCGGCCGCCGCGGCCGTGTGGAGACGGTGCGCGATCGCGATCACCGTCCGCCCGGAAAGAACGCTGTTCAGCGACCGCTCCAGGTCCCGCGCCGAACCCGTGTCCAGCAGCGACGTCGCTTCGTCGAGCACCAGCGTGTGCGGGTCGGCCAGCACCACGCGGGCCAGCGCCAGCTGCTGCGCCACCGCCGCGGGCACCGGGTGCTCGCCCGAGCCGAGCTTCGTGTCGAGCCCGTCCGGCAGTGACGCGACCCAGTCCGACGCGCCCGCCGACGCCAGCGCCGCCAGCAGCTCGTCGTCCGTCCAGTCGCCGCCCGCGCGCCGCGCCGGCAGCGCCAGGTTCTGCCGCAGCGTCCCCGAGAACACGTGGTGCTCCTGGGTCAGCAGCAGGACCTCGCCGCGCAGCACGTCGTCGGCCAGCGCCGAGACGTCCTGGCCGCCGATCCGGACCGAGCCGGACGACGGCACCGCGATGCCGGCCAGCAGCCGGCCGAGCGTCGACTTGCCCGCGCCGGACGGCCCGACGATCGCCAGCCGCTCGCCGCGCGGCACCCGCAGGTCGATGCCGTGCAGCACCTCCCGGTCGGCGGTGTAGGCGAACCGGACGCCGTGCACGTCGATGTCACGCCCGCGCGGCGCCTCCGTCACCTTCGGCGACTCCTCGACGGAGACCGAGCGGACGCCGAGGATCCGGCGCGCCGCGGCCGCCGCGACCTGGAGGTCCTCCAGCCAGAACAACGCCTCGTTGAGCGGCGCCGCCATCGCCTGCATGTACAGCAGCACCGTGGTGATCTCGCCGAGCCCGGCCCAGCCGCGCGTGTACGCGAGCAGCCCGAGCGGCAGCATGACCGCCAGCGGCAGCACGTAGCTGATCTCCAGCGACGGCAGCCAGCGCAGCTGCAGCGCCCGCATCCGGCGCTCGCCGAAGATGCTGCGGTCCAGCGCGTCGTGGCTCGCGGCGATCCGCCGCTCGGTCAGCCCGAGCGCCTCGACCGTGCGCGCGCCCTCCGCCGTCTCGTGGACGCTGGTGGTCAGGTCCGCCCAGCGGTCCAGCATCCACTGCATGACCGACGGGATCCGCCGCTGGTACCAGACGTTGACGCTGACCAGCAGCGGCAGCGCGACCAGCAGGCCCAATGCCAGCAGCGGCGACGTCAGCACCATCGCGACGACCGTGAACACCACCGTCACCGCCGCGACGAGGATCTCCGGCGCCGCGAACCGCGCCGCGTGGTCGATCCGGCCGAGGTCGGTGGTGGCGCGGCTGAGCAGGTCGCCGGTGCCGGCCGCCTCGACCGTGCCGAGCGGCAGCTGCAGCGCCGTCCCGACGAACTCCTCGCGGGTCTCGGCCAGCACCAGCTCGCCGAACACCGCGCCGCGCATCCGCGCGATCTTCCGCGCGAACGCCTGCAGCACGAGGATCACGACGAACGCCGCCGCCAGCACGTCGAGGTGCCCCATCGTGGTGCCGGCCGCGACGTCGTCGACCAGCGTGCCGAGCAGCTGCGGCCCGGCCAGCCCGATCAGCGTCGCCACGCACAGCGCGCCGAGCAGCAGCCCGAACTCGCGTTTGTGGATCGCCGCCGTCTTCAGCGCCCAGCGCCGGACGTCCCGCCGGGACGCCGTGGGGAGCCGTTTCATACCGTCACTACCTTCGCCGTGAAAACCTCGTCGGCCACATGTGTCCACAAGGGACTCTGGCTGAACACCACCGTCGTCCGGCCGCGCCGCAGCGCGGCGACGCGTTCGGTGATGCGTGCCTCCGTGTGCGCGTCGACCGCCGACGTCGGCTCGTCCAGCACCAGGACGTCGGCGTCGGCCGCCAGCGCGCGGGCCAGGTTCAGCCGCTGCCGCTGGCCGCCGGACACCTCGCGGCCGCGCTCGCCGATCACCTCGTCGACGCCGTTGGGCAGCGCCTCGACGATGTCGTCGGCGTCGGCCGCGTACAGCGCTTCGGTGATGCTCACGCCGCTCGGCCGCGCCGGCGCCAGCTGCTCGCGCAGCACGCCGGAGAACCAGATGTCCTGGTTGTGCGCGTAGACGACCCGCCGCCGCAGCTCCGCGAGCGCGACCTGGTCCGTCCGGATCCCGCCGACCAGCACCTCTTCGCCCGCGGCCGGATCGGCGAACCGGGCCAGCCGGTCGGCCACGGCCTCGCCGTCGGCGCCGAGGTCGACGACCGTCAGCCGCCCGGCCGCGACCCGGACCCCGGACTCGGTGTCCACCAGCTCCAGCGGCCCGGCGGGCAGCGGCACCGGCTGTTCCGGGTCCGCCAGCGCCGGGCGCAGCGCCAGCAGCGCCACCACCTTCCGCGCCGCGACCAGACCGGACGTGATCGAGCCGACGGCCTCCGTCGCGGCGGTGACCGGCCAGATGAGGAACGCCGAAACGCCGTAGAACGACACCAGCTGCCCGATGCCGATCTCCCCGGACACGGCCAGCCGCGCCCCGAGCCAGGTGATCACCACGGTGACCAGGCCCGGCAGCGCGATCTCGGCCGCGGCCAGCCACGCTTCGGCCTTCCCGACCTCGATGCCGGCCCGCCGCACCCGCTGGCTGGTTTCCCGGAAGCGGGCGAAGAACCGCCGCTCGCCGCCGATGCCGCGCAGGATCCGCAGGCCCGACACGATGTCCGCGCCGAGCGCGTTGACGTCGCCGCGCTTCTCCCGCTGCTTCGCCTTGCGCCTCTGCAGCGGCGCCAGCAGCGGCCCGATGCCCAGCACCGCGACCGGCACGCCGACCAGCGCGACCACGCCCAGCAGCGGCGACGTCGAGATCAGCCACACCGCCACCGCGACGAACGCGAGCAGCGAGCCGAAGGCCCGGCCGGTCATCTCGACGGTGTTGCCGATGTGGTTGATGTCCGTCGTGCTGATCGCGACGAGGTTGCCGGTGGTCGTCTGCTCGCGCAGGCCGGCGCCGACGCGCGTGGTGTGCGCCGACACGATCCGCTGCGTCGAGCCCGCGCCGTGCAGCCACAGGCCGTAGTTGAGGAAGTGGAGCCAGGTCCCGGTCAGCGTCTGCACCAGCCCGAGCGCGGCCGCGGCCAGCGCCCAGCGCCAGACGGCGGCACCGTCGTGCGCGCTCACCGCGCCGATCCCCTGACCGATCACCAGCGGCACGAGCGCGCCGGGCAGCGCCCAGACGACACCGATCGCGGCCGCGCCGAGGACCGTGCCCAGCCGGGCACGGAACACGGCGAGCAGGAAGCGGCTCGCGGACGGCCGTGCGGGCAGCCGCAGCGGCGGAAAGGGATATGTGGCGGAAAGCACGATTCTCGACGGTAAGCCGACCACCCCGCGAAGGCGACCGATTTTCGGCTCGGCTGAGTCCTCCACCGGTTCATGCGCCCCAATGTGGCGTTGGGTGCGCTGGACGCAACCAACGCCACATTGGGGCGCACGGCCGGGCCCGCGGTGCCGGCTCGCTCACCACCCGTCGAGGTGCGCCCGATTTCGGCGGCCCACCGTCCGGGGCATCCAGGCCCGGCACGTATCCTGACGGCCGTGGCGAACCCTGACACGGACACCGTGACCAGCACCGTTGACACCACCGAGCGCGCCGGGGCGACCCCGGACCATGCCCAGCCGTATCGCGAGCTCGGGCTCGCCGACGACGAGTACGCCCGCATCCGGGAGATCCTCGGCCGCCGGCCCACCGACGCCGAGCTGGCGATGTACTCGGTGATGTGGAGCGAGCACTGCTCGTACAAGTCGTCGAAGAAGCACCTCCGGTACTTCGGGGAGACCGCCACCGACGAGATGAAGGCCAAGATGCTGGCCGGCATCGGAGAGAACGCGGGCGTCGTCGACATCGGCGAGGGCTGGGCGGTCACCTTCAAGGTGGAGAGCCACAACCACCCGTCCTATGTGGAGCCGTACCAGGGCGCCGCCACCGGCGTCGGCGGCATCGTCCGCGACATCATGGCGATGGGCGCGCGGCCGCTGGCGGTCGCCGACGCGCTGCGCTTCGGCCCGGCCGACGCCCCCGACACCAAGCGTGTGCTGCCCGGCGTCGTCGCGGGTGTCGGCGGCTACGGCAACTGCCTCGGCCTGCCGAACATCGGCGGCGAGCTGGTGTTCGACCCGTCCTACTCCGGCAACCCGCTGGTGAACGCGCTGTGCGTCGGCGCGATGCGCGTCGAGGACCTGCACCTGGCGTTCGCGTCCGGCACCGGCAACAAGATCATCCTGTTCGGCGCGCGCACCGGCCTCGACGGCATCGGCGGCGTTTCCGTCCTCGCGAGTGACACCTTTTCGGGTGACGAGTCGGCGGGGGGCCGCAAGAAGCTGCCGAGCGTCCAGGTCGGCGACCCGTTCACCGAGAAGGTGCTCATCGAGTGCTGCCTCGAGCTGTTCGCGCAGGACCTCGTGGTCGGCATCCAGGACCTCGGCGGCGCCGGGCTGTCCTGCGCGACGTCGGAGCTGGCCGCGGCCGGCGACGGCGGCATGCACATCTACCTCGACCGGGTTCCGTTGCGCGCCACCGGGATGACTCCCGCCGAGGTGCTCTCCAGCGAGTCGCAGGAGCGCATGTGCGCGGTCGTCGCGCCGGAGAACGTCGAGGCGTTCATGGCGGTGTGCCGCAAATGGGACGTCATCGCCACCGACATCGGCGAGGTCACCGACGGCGAGCACCTGGTGATCACCTGGCACGACGAGGTCGTCGTGGACGTGCCGGCGCACACCGTGGCGCACCAGGGCCCGGTGTACGACCGGCCCGTCGAGCGACCGTCCACTCAGGACGCACTGGTCGCGGACACGTCGGCGAAGCTGCCGCGTCCGTCCACTCCGGACGAACTGCGCGCGGACGTGCTTCGTCTCATTTCCTCGCCGAACCAGGCGTCGAAGGAATGGGTGACGTCCCAGTACGACCGCTACGTGCGCGGCAACTCCGTGCTCGCGCAGCCGTCGGACTCGGGCATGATCCGGATCGACGAGTCGACCGGCCGCGGCGTCTCGGTGGCGACGGACTGCAACAGCAAGTTCGTCTACCTCGACCCGTACCGCGGCGCGCAGCTGGCGCTGGCGGAGGCGTACCGCAACGTCGCGACGGGCGGCGCGACGCCGGTGGCGGTGTCGGACTGCCTGAACTTCGGCGCCCCGACCGACCCGGGCGTGATGTGGCAGTTCGAGCAGGCGGTGCACGGCTTGGCCGACGGCTGCGTCGAGCTCGGCATCCCGGTCACCGGCGGCAATGTGAGCTTCTTCAACCAGACCGGCGACACGGCGATCCTGCCGACCCCGGTGATCGGCGTGCTCGGCGTGATCGACGACGTCACCCGCCGCATCCCGACAGGCATCGGCGCGGAGGCCGGGGAAACCCTGCTGCTGCTGGGCGAGACGCACGACGAGCTGGACGGCTCGGCGTGGGCCCGCGAGCTCCACGGCCACCTCGGCGGCGTTCCGCCAAGGGTCGATTTGGCGCGCGAGAAGCTGCTGGCGGACGTCCTGGTGGCGGGCTCCCGCGACGGCATGATCTCGGCGGCGCACGACCTTTCCGACGGCGGCCTGATCCAGACGCTGGTCGAGACCGTCCTCATCGGACAGTGCGGCGCCCGGGTGTTCCTCGACGACGGCCAGGACCCGTTCGTCCAGCTGTTCTCCGAGTCGGCGGGCCGCGTGCTGGTGGCGGTCCCGCGCACGGAGGAGCTGAGGTTCACGGAGATGTGCACGGCGCGCGGCCTCCCGTGGCGCAAGACCGGCGTGGTCGACCCGGAGTCGGGCAAGCTGGAACTGCAGGGCATCACGGAGTTCACGCTCGACGAGCTGCGCGAAACGTGGGAGAAGACCCTCCCGGCCCTCTTCGGCTGAGGCCTGTGGACAGCTGACCGGAGGGCACCGGGAACTCGGTGCCCTCCGCTACGCTTGTCCGGCTTGGTTCCGATACGGCTCGGACGGGGGCACGGACGCAGATGAGCGAGACCGATCCGCACATCCACGTCGAGCAGAAGGTGCTGCAGGCCGGCCCCGCCGTCCGCAACCTGATCTCGTCGATGCTGGGCCGCGTGACCGACGCGCCGAGCGTCGTCACCACCGGTTGCGGAGTCCAGGTTCCGTACGCGATGACCTCTCCCCGGCCGGAAAGCGTCACCTGCATCGCCTGCCGAGAACACGCCCACCGGGAGTACCTGCGCTTCGCCGACCAGGTCGAGGGCATGGGCCAAGGCCCGTTGCCCGGGGTGAACGTCACCGGCGACCAGGTGGCCGGCGCCGTGGAACGGCTGCGGGACCTCGCGAAGCGGTTCTCCGCCTGAGACGCGCGGCTGCTCAGCCCGCCTTGGCGACGATCCGCGCCTCCCCGTCGCGCAGCTCCTCCGTCGTCCATCCCTCGGGCAACCGGACTTCCTTCTCCGTCCGGACTCGCGTGTTGTACAGCGAAACCGACGTCGGCAGCGAGGCGAACCGCAGGTCCGTCTGGCCCTCGAAGCTGGTTCGCTTCAGATCCAGCGAACCCGTCACGCGCACCCCCGAGAACACCGCGTCCCTGGCGAACTTCGCGTCCTTGAACGTCGTCGGTCCGGCGAACGTGGTGTTCGTGAACTCGGCCAGCTCGGTGAACTGCGTGCCGCTGAACCACGCGTGGCCGGCGAACCGCGTGCCGCAGCAGCGGAACATCCCGATCAGCCTTCCGGATCCCGTGCCGGCGCCGGTGAAGTACGCCTTGCCGGTGAACACGGCACCGCTGAGGTTCGTGCTGCTGTAAAGGCTCGCGTACCGCAGCCAGAGGTCGCCGATCCGCCGCTTCGAGAGGTCGAAGTACTCCAGCCTGGCACCGGTCAGGTCGAGGTTGTACGCCGGAGCGGCCTCGTCCTCCGCGGCCGGCAGCAGCCCGACGACCAGCCGCTGCGCGGTCAGCCGCACCTGTAGTTCGCGTTCGTCCTCCGGGGAACCCGAGAGGGTTTTGCGCTCCTCGCGGTCGACCTTGGGGTCGTACCGTGGGTGCTCGAACGGCCGCCGCAGGTACGAGCACAGCACGTCCAGCACCGTCTGCGTGTACTCCGGCCGGCTGCGCGCCAGCCCCGCCAACGCGTGCAGCGCCCCGACCCGCACCTGGTCGGCCTCGTGCCCGAGCAGCTCGACGGCCTTCGCGAACCGATCGTCGGCGACCCGTTCGCGGTCCTGCTCCGCGCGCTGCGACTCGAGTTCGTGCCGCTTCCGCTCGATGTCCTGGCGCCGTTCCTCGACCCGGCGCCGCCGGTCGTTCAGCCACAGCGCGTACAGCGCCACGATCGCACCGCCGGCGAGGCCGCCGGTCTTCAGCGCGTCACTGCGACTGGTGGCGGGGTCGGTCAGCAGCCAGCCGCCGACCCCGAGCAACAGCAGCAACGACGCGAAGAACGTCCACGCCAGCGGTGATCGCCACAGCTTCACCGGCTCAGGAGACCAGCATGGTGCTGACGCAGAAGCCCTTGTCGTCGAAGTTGGTCGCGCTCAGCGTCCCCTTGACCGACTTGCCCGCGGACGTCCCGGTGACCTGGCCTTCGACCAGGTACTCGTCGTCCGGCACCTCACCGAGCTCCAGCCTCAGCGGCGGCTTGAGGAACGTCCTGAGCCACTCGTCGAGCAGCTGCTTCGAGTCGGAGCAGCCCAGCGCGATCGCGCCCTCTTTGTCGCCGCCGTTCAGCTTGTCGATGAAACTCTGCAGCAGGGCCTTGGCGTCCGACGCGCCCGAACCCCTCGACGTCGGCGGCTTCGCGCTCGGCGTCGTCGCCTTCGTGGCCGTCTTCGGCGCCGTCGGCTTGGCGGACGTGCTCGACGCCGGTGCCGCGGTGTTGTTGTCGTCCTTCGACAGGAAGAACCCGGGCGCGACGAAGCCGGTGACGCCCAGGACGGCCAGCACCAGCACCACGACGGCGCCGATGGCGATCCACATCCCGGTCTTGCCCTGCTTCGGCGGCGCCGGCGGCCCGCCGAAGCCCTGCGAGTAGCCACCGGGCGCCTGGTCCCAGCCGGACATCTGGCCACCCTGGTTCGGGTCCCAGGTCTGCTGGCCGTACTGCTGCGCGTTCGGGTCCGCCCACGCCGACTGCTGCTGGGCGTTCGGGTCACCCCACTGCGGCTGCGGGTTCGCCGGGAACCCGCCCGACGGGTACCCCTGCTGCTGGTTCGGGTCCCAGCCCTGCGGGTACTGCTGCGTCGGGTACGGCTGTTGCTGCTGGTTGGGGTCCCATCCGCCCTGCTGGGGGTACGGCTGCTGCGGGTAGCCGCCGGACTGCGGCTGCTGGCCGTACGGGTCGGGCTGACCGGGCTGGCCCGGCTGAGGCGGGTACGTCATCTTTCATGCCTTCCGGGCGCTGAGTGTTCGTGCGCTTCCGACGTCCGGTGGGCGTGTGTGGTTCCCCCAGACGTGTGCGCAGCATTCTGCAAGCTCGGACGGTACGGCATGAAACCGGCTCCCGGATCGCGACGACGCGAAGTCGTCATGATCCGGGAGCCGGGAGTGCGGGTCAGCCGTTGGCGAGCGCCTGGAGCCGGTCGTAGGCGCCGTTGAAGGTGTCCTGGTCGAGCGGGCTCGAGGTGTACTGCCAGACCGTGTAGAAACCCCAGTTGTAGGGCAGGGCGCCGACCGTCGACGAGTACCGCGCGACCCACAGCGGGGCCGTGCTGGAGAAGTCGCCGCTCACGCAGCTGCTCCACCAGCTCGTCGACGTGTAGATCACCGGGTAGCGGCCGGTCAGGGAGTGGTAGGTGTCGTGGAAGTCGAGGATCCACGACGTCATCCCCGCCTTGCTCAGCCCGTAGCAGGTCGAGCCGTACGGGTTGTATTCCATGTCCAGTGCCCCGGGCAGCGTCTTGCCGTCCTTCGACCAGCCGCCGCCGTGGGCGACGAAGTACCGGGCCTGCGCCGCGCCGCTCGAGGTGTTCGGCGTGGCGAAGTGGTAGGCGCCGCGGATGAAACCCTGGTTGTAGGAGCCGTTGTACTGCTGCGCGAAGTACGGGTTGGTGTAGCTGGTGCTTTCCGTGGCCTTGGTCCAGACGAACCGCTTGCCCTGGTTCCACCAGTTCGCCCAGTCGACGTTGCCCTGGTAGCCGGCGACGTCCATGCCGGCCACCGTGGCCAGCACCTGGTTCGGGATGGCCTGGGCCGGCTGCGGTTGCTGCGCCGCCCACCGCGTCTCCGGTGTCGACTTGTCGCCTTCGACGCGCCGGATCTGTGACCCCAGTTCGTGGTTGTGCTCGGCGATGTCCGCGTTGATCGCGGCCACGGGGTCGACTTCGGGGGAGAAGACCGTCGCCTGGGCCGTGCTGCCGAGCAGGAGCAGCGTGGCCGGGACAGCCAGGGCGGCGAAGAGCCGCCTTCTTCGAGAAGTGGACATGATGGAATCCCTTCACAGAACCCTCGCTGAGAGCGGCTTACCGCAGGTAGCCGCCCGTGCACGATTGTGAGGACGAACTGTGCGTTTGTCACTCAGTTCCGTGAAATTGCGTATACGCGTGGGTGATTTTCCCGGGAGGGTGATCGTTATTCGGTGACTGGTTAACACCTATTACTCGAAGGCGGGCGGATCAGCCCAACGCGAGCGCCAGCAGCCGGTGCGCCGACCCGTTGAACCAGTTCTGGTCGCCAGGCAGCGCGCCGCGGTCGGCGAACTGCCAGATCGTGTGCACGCCCCAGCCGGCGGGCAGCTCGCCGACGGCGGTGTTGTACCGGGCGATCCAGAGCGGGTTGCCGCCGAAGCCGCCGTTGTTCGCGGTGCACCGCTTCCACCAGTTCGTCGACGTGTAGATCGTCGGGAACAGGCCGGTCGCCGCGCGGTAGGTGCCGGAGAAGTCGTTGACCCAGGCGACCATGCCCGCGGCGTCCTTGCCGTAGCAGGTCTCGCCGTACGGGTTGTACTCCGCGTCGAGCGCGCCCGGCAGGGTCCTGCCGTCCTTCGACCAGCCGCCGCCGTGGGCGAGGAAGTACCGGGCCTGCGCGGCGCCGTCGGAGATGTCCGGCCGGGCGAAGTGGTAGGCGCCGCGGATCAGGCCGACGGCGTAGGAGCCGTTGTACTGCTGCGCGAACTGCGGGTTGACGAAGCCGGTGCCCTCGGTCGCCTTGACGTAGACGAACTTCGCGCCCGACCGCACCGCGCCGGGCCAGTCGACCGGGCCCTGGTGCCCGCTGACGTCGTGCCCGAGCTGCTGGTCGTCGGCTCCGTACCGGACCTCGGGCACCGTGGCGGCGCCTTCGACCTTGGCGATCTGCGAACCCGCGTAGTGGTTCTCGGCTCCGGCGTAGAGGTTCCCGGCCTTCGCCGTCGCCTGCCCGGCCACGAGCAAAGCGACGGCCAGGACGGCGGCGAAGGGCAGCGATCGACGTTTCACCCTCATGCTCCCCACCGGGTCCCGTGAGTACTCCAGGACGTCACGATGCACCGGTGTCGCCGGATCGGCGACTCGGGTGGTCACCCGATGGAGTGGAACCCGCAGGTCAGCGTCGTTCAGCGCTGTTCAGCGCTGTTCAGCGCTGTTCAGCGGCGAGCGCCAGCGCCAGCTGCTCCGCCGGGACGACGGCGGTGATCAGGTCGTGGGGGTTGATCGCGACGGGGTGCCCGCCGAGCAGGTCGATGATGTCGCGGCCGAGCACGGCGCGGGCGTGCGGCCACTCGCGCGGGACCAGCGCCTTGCGCGTGTAGGCGGGCACCATGACCCGGCCGTCGGCGTTGTGGAAGCCGATGACGGTGCGCTGCACGGGCGACATCGCGTAGACGAACAACGTCGAGTCGAGGACGATCTTCGGCAGGTCCGACGCCGGACGGTGCTCGGTGCGGACGAGCTGCAGCAGCTGCTCGAGGTCGTTCGTCGGCTCGGGGAAGCCGAGCGCCTTGGGCGAGGGCCGGTAGCGGTCGTTGGGGTGGAAGTCGGCGACGACGTCGCCGGCGCCGTTCACCGGGTAGGCGCCGACCACCGCCCACGAGGGGACCGGGCCGTTCGGGTCGAATGCTTCGTCGATGACGTAGAGCCAGCTGTTGGGGTTCGCGCGGGCGTTCGTGCGCATCTCCGCGGTGATCTCGGGCTGGCCGTGCTTGCCGGAGCGCCGGGCCTGCTGTCCGCCGCGCCGCGCGGCGCGGTTGTGCTTGGCATGCCTGCCGGGGCGATCGGCCCCGCTTCCGGTGGGCTGCTGCGAAACCGTCCGATCCGCCTCGTCCCGCTGCGCCATCGTCATCCCCATGTTCTCGGGTGTGCCTGAAACTCTTGGTGCGCCACTCTACTGTTTGCCCATGGCCTCTTCGCGTTCGGTCGACCCCGGACAGTTACGTGCGGCGGTGCTGGCGATTTCCCCGTGGTTGCACGGCGACGCGCCCGATCCCGCCCGCCCCGAACTGGCGGCGGCGGTCCGCCTCAGCCTGCGGGCACTGGCGGCCGACGCGCCGGGCCGGACGGTCGAGGTCCGCGTCCCGCCGTTCGCCGCAGTGCAGTGCGTGGAGGGGCCCCGGCACACGCGCGGCACCCCGCCGAACGTGATCGAGACCGATCCGCGCACGTGGCTCGAACTGGCCACCGGCCGGCTGGACTGGACCACGGCGGTGGCTGACGGCCGGGTGTCCGCCTCGGGCAGCCGAGCCGATCTCTCCCACTGGCTGCCCTTGGTCCGGATCTGAGGGACCCGCGCGGGCGGCCGGAGACGGCGACGCAGGCCTTACGGCTTGCGGCCCACGCCACCCGCGATGGTCCGCTGGGCGACGTTGAGCTCCTTGAGCCGCGGGCCGTCCGGCCACCAGTCGGCGCAGCGGACCACGCCCGGGGGCACCATGTCGAGGCCGGGGAACAGCTCCTCGATCTCCTTCTGGGTGCGGAAGGCGCCCGAGCCCATCGGGCTGTGCACGAAGAAGTCCTCCATGCGGCGGGCGGTCGCGGAGTCCTCGTCCTCGGGGTCGAAGAAGTGGGACACCGCCACGAACGAGCCCGACGGCAGCGCGTCGATGTACTCCTGCATGATCTGCGCCGGCCGCTCGGCGGGGCCGTTGAAGTGGTGCAGGGTGCCCAGCTGGAGAAACGCGACCGGCTGCGAGAAGTCGATGTGCTCGCGGACGACCTCGTGTTCGAGGATCCGCTGCGGTTCGAAGATGTCTTCGGCGACGAAGTGAGTGTTTTCGTTTTCCTCGAGCAGCGCGCGGCCGTGTGCGAGCACGACCGGGTCGTTGTCGATGTAGACGACCTTGATCTCCGGGTTGATCCGCTGGACGACCTGGTGGGTGTTCTCCGCGGTCGGCAGGCCGGAGCCGCAGTCGAGGAACTGGGTGATGCCGGTCTGGCCGGCGAGGAAGCGGCAGGCCCGGATGAGGAAGCCGCGGTTCTCGAAGGCCAGGTCCTGGGCCTCCGGGGCGGCCTTCTGGACCTTGTGCAGCACCTCGCGGTCGATCTCGTAGTTGTCCTTTCCGAGGAGGAAGGCGTCATACACGCGCGCGATGCTCGCTCGGGTCGGGTCGACTCCCACAGGAACTCGTTCGGTCCGGGTCGCGGCTTCGGGCATTGGTGAACCTCGCAACTTCTGTGTCGAAAGTCTCCTACTCTACGTAGAGTAGGACTCCACACGCATGCGGTAAACCGGGTCACCTCTTTGCGCAGGACGGCCCAACGTGTACTTTCGGTAGTCGGGCTAGAACCCCCTGGTGATGTGAGTGCGGAAGGTCCGGTAATGAACGCGGTGAACGCGTCCGCAGGCGAACAGAACATCGGCCCCACGGCGCGCCGGATGATCCTGGGATCGCAGCTGCGCCGGCTCCGCGAAGAAGCGGGCATCACCCGCCAGCAGGCCGGCTACAACATCCGCGGGTCCGAGTCGAAGATCAGCCGCCTGGAGCTGGGCCGCGTCGGTTTCAAGGAACGCGACGTCACCGACCTGCTGACGATGTACGGCGTCGACGACCCGACGGAGCGCCAGACCTTTCTCGACATGGTCAAGCAGTCGAACGAACCGGGCTGGTGGCGGCGCTTCGGCGACACGATGCCGAACTGGTTCACCGACCTCGTCGGCCTCGAAGAAGCCGCCGCGCGCATCCAGATCTGGGAGCCGCTCTACGTGTCGGGGCTGCTGCAGATCGAGCCGTACGCGCGGGCGATCTTCAGTCACGGCCGTCCGGAGATGGCCGACGAGCGGGTCGACCAGCTGGTCGCGCTGCGGATGCGGCGGCAGAAGATGTTCAGCAGGCCGGACGCGCCGCGCGTGTGGATGGTGCTCGACGAGTCGGTGCTGCACCGCCCGATCGGCGGCATGAAAGTCCTCAAGCAGCAGATCGAGTACCTGCTCGAGATGAGCGCGCTGCCGCATGTGTCGGTCCAGGTCCTGCCGTACACGCGCAGCGGGCTGTCCGCGGAGCACGCGTTTTCGCTGCTGCGGTTCGGAGAGCCGGAACTCCCGAACATCGCCTACGTCGAGTACCTGACCGGCGCGCACTACATCGAAAAGCGCGAAGAGATCGAAAAGTACAGCCGGGCGCTGGACATGCTGGCGGTCGACGCGGAGACGCCGGAGCGAAGCCGCAGTTTGCTCGCGAAGCGCCGCCAGGAGATCTAGCCTGCCGAGCGGTAACTATACGTAGCGGTTCGCCCGTTAGGGTCTCTAATTATCACCCGTTAGGGCGGCCGTGACATTTCAACTTTTTTACCTTCCGCGAACTTTGCAAGAAATTCTGCACGTGCATTTACCGCTGCATGCACACGTGCTAGCCTCCGATACGCGGGCAAATGCACATGCAGATGCATCGCCCGAGCTTCCGCATCGAGAGGTGGGACCATGGCTGAGCGATTCGAAAACGGCATCCCGGCCGATCGGCTGTCCGGTGCCGAGTGGCGTAAGGCGAGTTACAGCGGCGCCTACGGCAACTGTGTCGAGGTCGCGCCGCTGTCCAGCGGCGAGATCGCGATGCGCAACTCGCGTTTCCCGACCGGCCCGGCGCTCGTGTACACGCGCGCCGAGATGGCCGCGTTCCTGGCGGGTGCGAAGGACGGTGAATTCGATGATGTCCTCAGCTGAGGACATCCCCACCGTCTTCGACATCGACACCGGACTGCAGGAGCTGATGGCCCGCGGCTACCAGTTCGTCCACCCCGCCGACGAGCGTGGCGAAGTCCTCGCCGTCGTCGGTGTGCGGGTGCACGACGACGTGGTGGACGTGGTCCGGCTCAACGCCGAGGACGACGCGGTGGCCACCCGGATTCCCGGCACCGAGGAGAACATCTTCGAGCCGGAGCGGTGGCTGTGGCGCTGCTGTGGCGAAGGCGTACAGGTGCTCTCGGAGATCCTCTCACTGCCGGACGCGTGCTAGGCGTGCAGGCCCTGTCCGAAGTGGGCAGAACCACGTCGGGCGGGGACTGGTTCGTGACCGGACGGTTTACACTGAAACCGGCCTGATCACGTCTTCCTGGGAGCACCTCGGTGGTTTCCGACCCGCAGCTCGTGTCCGACCAACCCGACCCGGAACCCCGCGAGGAGTGTGGCGTCTTCGGCGTCTGGGCTCCTGGGGAAGAAGTAGCGAAGCTCACCTACTACGGCCTCTACGCCCTGCAGCACCGAGGGCAGGAAGCCGCCGGCATCTCCGTCTCCGACGGCTCGCAGATCGTGGTCTTCAAGGACCTCGGCCTGGTCAGCCAGGTGTTCGACGAACAGGTCCTGCAGTCGCTGCAGGGCCACATCGCCGTCGGGCACTGCCGGTACTCCACCACCGGCGCGGACGTCTGGGAGAACGCGCAGCCGATCTTCCGCACCACCGAGACCGGCAGCGGCATCTCGTTCGCCCACAACGGCAACCTCGTGAACACCGCCGAGCTGCGCGAACGCACCATCGCCGCGGGCCTCAAGCCGCACGCGGGCCTGACCGGCTCGTCCAGTGACTCCGACCTCATCTGCGGCCTCCTCGCCGCGAACGCCGCCGACAAGGGCATCGAGGGCGCCGCCATGGAGCTGCTGCCCACCCTGAAAGGCGCGTTCTGCCTGGTGTTCTCCGATGAGGACACGCTCTACGCGGCGCGTGACCCGCACGGGGTGCACCCGCTGGTGCTCGGCAGGCTCGAGCGCGGCTGGGTCGTCTCGAGCGAGACGGCGGGCCTCGACATCGTCGGCGCGTCGTTCGTCCGCGAGGTCGAGCCGGGCGAGTTGATCGCGATCGACGCCGACGGCCTGCGCTCCTCCCGGTTCGCGAACCCGGACCCCAAGGGCTGCGTCTTCGAGTACGTCTACCTCGCCCGTCCCGACACGACGATCGCCGGCCGTGGCGTGCACGCCACGCGCGTCGAGATCGGCCGCCGCCTGGCCATCGAGCAGCCCACCGAGGCCGACCTGGTCATGCCGGTGCCGGAGTCGGGCACCCCGGCCGCGATCGGCTACGCGCAGGGCTCCGGCATCCCCTACGGCACCGGCCTGGTGAAGAACGCCTACGTCGGGCGCACGTTCATCCAGCCGTCCCAGACCATCCGCCAGCTGGGCATCCGGCTCAAGCTGAACCCGCTGCGCGACGTCATCCGCGGCAAGCGCCTGGTCGTGGTGGACGACTCGATCGTCCGCGGCAACACCCAGCGCGCGCTCGTCCGGATGCTGCGGGAGGCCGGCGCGCTCGAGGTGCACGTCCGGATCGCGTCGCCGCCGGTGCGCTGGCCGTGCTTCTACGGCATCGACTTCGCGTCGCGGGCCGAGCTGGTCGCGAACGGCGTCGACCTCGACGGCATCCGTCGCTCGATCGGAGCCGACTCACTGGGCTACATTTCCCTGGACGGCCTGGTCGCGGCCACCGAGCAGCCGAAGTCGAGGCTGTGCACGGCGTGCTTCTCCGGGGAGTACCCGATCGCGCTCCCGGAGGACGCGCTGATCGGGAAGCACCTGCTCGAAAGCCTCGACGCCGTCAATGGCGCGGCGACGCCGGTCAGCCCGGCCGGGTACGGTGCCGAAGACGCCGTCCGGCGTCCCTAGCCCGCGCGGCTAGTCCTGCCAGTTGGGAGTCCTTCTACCGTGAGCGAGTCCACGAGCGCCACGTACGCCGCCGCCGGCGTCAGCATCGACGCCGGCGACCGAGCCGTTGAGCTGCTCAAGCCGCACGCCGAGCGGGCAACGCGGCCCGAGGTGCTGGGCGGCGTCGGCGGTTTCGCCGGGCTTTTCTCCCTGAAGCTCGACAAGTGGAAGGAGCCGGTCCTCGCGTCGTCGACCGACGGCGTCGGCACCAAGATCGCGGTCGCGCAGGCGCTGGACAAGCACGACACGGTCGGCATCGACCTGGTCGCGATGGTGGTCGACGACCTGGTCGTGACCGGCGCCGAGCCACTGTTCCTTCAGGACTACATCGCCGTCGGCAAGGTGTACCCGGAGAAGATCGCCGCGCTGGTCGGCGGCATCGCCGAGGGCTGCGTCCGGGCCGGCTGCGCGCTGCTCGGCGGCGAGACCGCCGAGCACCCGGGGATGATGGGCGAGCACGACTACGACATGTCGGCCACCGGCATCGGCGTGGTCGAGGCGTCCGCGCTCCTCGGCCCGGAGAAGGTCCGCCCGGGCGACATCGTGCTCGCGCTCGGCTCGTCGGGGCTGCACTCGAACGGCTACTCCCTGGCCCGGCGCGTGCTGCTGGAGATCGCGCGGATGCCGCTCGGCGGGCACGTCGAGGAGTTCGGCCGCACCCTCGGCGAGGAACTGCTCGAGCCGACGCGGATCTACGCGAAGGACTGCCTGGCGCTGGCCGCCGAGACCGAGGTCCGGACGTTCGCGCACATCACCGGCGGTGGCCTGGAGGCGAACCTGGCCCGGGTCATGCCGCGCGGCCTGGTCGCCCGGCTCGAGCGCGGCACCTGGACGCCGTCGGCGGTGTTCGCGCTGATCGGCCAGCGGGGCAAGGTCGAGCGGGCCGAGCTGGAGAAGACGTTCAACATGGGCGTCGGCATGGTCGCGATCGTCGGCGCCGAGGACGTCGACCGGGCGCTGGCCATGCTCACCGCGCGGCACGTCCCGGCGTGGGTGCTGGGCGACGTCCAGCCCGCCGCCGACGTCGACGGCCCGCGCGCGGTGCTCTCGGGCGATCACCCGCGCTTCTGAAAGCCGCTTGATCGCGGCTGTCACACTGGATGACGTGGCAGCCGAGGACGTGGTGGTCGGCTCCCGGTTCGTGATCCCGGGAGCCGAGTTGAGCGAGCGCTTTTCGCGGTCGTCCGGCCCCGGCGGGCAGGGCGTGAACACCACGGACTCGCGGGTCGAGCTGTCGTTCGACGTGGCTTCGTCGCCGTCGATCCCGGAACACCTGCGCGACCGGGTGCTGGCCGGCCTCGGCTCCCGGCTGGTCGACGGCGTCCTGACGATCGCGGCCAGTGAGCACCGTTCCCAGCTGCAGAATCGCGAGGCGGCCCGAGGTCGCTTGACGAATCTGCTGCTCGACGCGTCGGCGCCGCCGCCGGCCAAGCGGCGCCCCACGAAGCCGTCTCGCGGTTCGAAGGAGCGCCGCCTGGCGTCGAAGAAGCGCCGGAGCGACGTGAAACGAGGCCGCTCCGGCCGCTTCGATCCCTAGCTCAGTGACAGGTGCACGCACTCGCCGGCCGGCTGGTAGCCGACGCGGGCGTAGATGCGCCCGATCCCCAGGTCACCCGGGGTCAGGAACGCGACGTGCGCGCCCCTGGCGTGCGCGTCCTTGGTGAGGAACGCCGTGAGCGCGGCCGCGAGCCCGCGCCCGCGATGGGGTTCGAGCACGCCGATGCCGGCGATCTCCGTGGTGCCGTCGACGATTTCGAGGGCGACGCCGCCGCCGACGACCTCGCCGGTGGCCAGGTGCTCGACGAGCGCGGAGACGACCCCGGCCGCCTTGCTCTTCTTTGCCTTCTCGACGTCGTCGTCGGTGACTTCCCCGTCCGGTTCGCCGTACGCGTGGTTCTGCGCCGTGCGCATCCGCCGGTGGTCCTCGTCGGACCCCGGTTCCCGGACGGCGTAACCGTCCGGTGCGGGGTGGTCGACGAAGCCGGCCGGAGAACAGGTCATCAGCGGCACCCGGCGTTCGAGTCCGTACCCCGCCTCGAGCAGCAGGTTCTCCAGGTCGGGAGCGACGTCGGTGAAGTACTCCAGCCGCGGGAGCAGGTCCCGCCGCCGGTACGCCCTGGTCAGCGCGTCGATCTCGGCCGCCGTCGGCTTCGCGCCGTCGTCCGGGATCGCGTAGTTGAGCATCGGGTGCGTCGTGTCCGGCGAGTAGGTGGCGAGGAACGGACCCACCTGCTCGGTCGCCCGGCCGCGCGGCGCCGTCTTGCGGACATATGTCTGGATAGCGGACATTGCTGGGTAGGAGCCTTTCGCGAGCATGTCAAGGGACCGCAGCCGGTGAAAGGGGCATGCGGGTGGAGCGCTGGGCGTCGGGCCTAGCGGGGGCCGACGCCGGGTGCGGCGCCAGGCATAGGCGGTCATTCCTTGACTCGAAGGGCTCTTCGGGCCCAGTTTCGCATGACCCGCAACAGGTTTTCTGGCGTTCCGGGTGCACGATGGCCGTGTTCCGCAGGACGTCGGCACTCCGAGCGGACCGCACTATCCGGTGATCTTTCCGGTGGCGCGGCGCGGGTTTCCGTGGTTCGGTTTGGAGGCACACCGTCCACTGTGGATGCTGTGGACAACCCTGTGGATGAAATTGGGGACAACCTCGGGAACCCTTGGTTCACAACCTAAATCCGCGAGGTGTGCCTGTGTACTACTTGGCGGCCAATTCCCGCGCTTGCGCGAGCAGGGCCTGCAGGTGCAGGCCACGCCGGACGTCGCAGGGGTGCGCCGTGGTGCCGCTCGCGATCATCGCCGCGAAGTCGTCCAGCAGCGCGGTGTAGGACTCCTGCGCCGAGCCGGGCTTGCGCCCGAGCGTGCGGTAGCCGTGCTGACCCCAGACGGCGACCTCGACGACGGTGGGCCGCACCGGAAGCCGGAGCGAGAGCGTGGCGGTGCTGATCACGCCGCCGTCGTGGGCGAGCATGAGGTGCCAGAGGTCGCCTGGGCTCTGCCGGGCAGCCACGACCTCGGTGATCGGGCCGAGGGCGGCGTCCAGCATGTCCAGCGCGTGCGGACCGATGTCGAACAGCGCGCCGCCATCGTCCTGGCGCCACTCCGACGCCGCGTAGTCGCCGCCGAGCAGGGCGCCGGACAGCCAGCGCGCACCGCCGCCCGCCCAGCCGCCCGCCTCGGCCAGGCCGGCGAGCCACTCCTGGGTCTGCGCGGAGAACCGCAGGGTCAGCACGACGAGCGCGGCGACACCCGCGCCCGCGACCGCGTCGGCGAGCCGCTGCGCGCCGGCCAGGTCGGCGGCGATCGGCTTCTCCAGGATCAGGTGCTTCCCGGCTTCGGCCGCGCGCACGGCCAGCTCCGCCTGGACGGCGGGCGGCACCGCGAACGCGACGGCGTCCACCTGCTCGAACAGCTCTTCGAGGCTGCCCGCGGCGCTCGCGCAGTGCGTCTCCGCAAGCGCTTGCGCCGCCTCCGGCCGCCGGGCCCAGACCGCGGTCAGCGCCGTGCCGGGGTGATCCGCCAGGCCGGGCGCGTGCACCGTCCTCGCCCACGGGCCGGTGCCGAGCAGGCCGACGCGCAGCTGTCCGTCCGCGATGAGCTGTCCCACAGGCAGCAGTCTAGGTGTGTCCCGTGTCGCGCCGGAACCGAACCTTCGGCGAGCGCCGATCTCGATAAAGTGCCTGCATGATCGCCTCGCGTTTCGCCCGTCTCGCCGCCGCCGGTGCCGTGCTGCTGGCCGCCTGCCTGGCCGGTGCCGTCCCCGCGTCGGCGACCGTGCCGGGGAAGGGCACGGACGGGTACTGCCCGGAGGGCGGCGGCGTGACGGTGGTCGTCGACTTCGGCGACCTGGGCCCGCAGCCGCTGGTCCGCTGCGCGCCCGGCACGCCCGCGACCGGCGTCGCGGCCCTCCAGGACGCCGGGATCGAGGTCGCCGGCTCGCAGAAGTACGGCCTGGCCGTGGCCTGCCGGATCGAAGGCAAGCCCGGTCCCGAGGTCGAGTCGTGCGCGGGAATGCCGTCGGCCACGGCGTACTGGAGCTACTGGCACGCGCCCGCGGGCGGCGCCTGGACGTCGAGCCAGGAAGGCGCCCAGACGGCGAAGCCGACGCCGGGTGGGTTCGAGGGCTGGGCGTTCGCCCGCCCGAAGTCGGCGAACGACATGCCCACGCCGCCTCGGGTGCCGCCGGTCCGGCAGACGTCGGCGCCCGTTTCGGACGGCGCGAAGCCCGTGAGCGCCGAGTTCCCGTGGGGCCTGGTGCTCGGGGTCGCCGCGATCCTGGTCGTCGGTGGCGCCGCGGTGTTCGCCTCGTCGCGCCGACGGCGACGGCGTGGGCAGTAGGGCGCTGCACCCCGGCGCCTGGTGGGTCTGGGCGCTCGCACTGGCCGTCGCGGCCAGCCGGACCACGAACCCGCTGCTGCTCGGCCTGATCATCGCCGTCGCCGGGTTCGTCGTCGCGAACCGGCGGAGTGACGCGCCATGGGCGCTGGCGTTCCGGCTGTACGTCTACGTCGGCGCGCTGATCGTCGCGTCGCGTGTGCTGTTCCGGGTCCTGATCGGCGGCGAGGACAGCGGGCACGTGCTGTTCACGCTGCCGCGGATCCCGCTGCCGGCGTTCGCGGCCGGGGTGTCGCTGCTCGGACCGACGTCGGCGGAGGAACTGCTCGGCGGGTGCTACGACGGTCTGCGGCTGGCGGCGATGGTGATCTGCGTCGGCGCGGCGAACGCCCTCGCCAACCCGAAACGCCTGCTCAAGGCGGTGCCCGGGGCGTTGTACGAGGTGGGCACGGCGGTGACGGTCGCGTTGACGGTGGCACCGCAACTGGTCGAGAGCGTGCAACGCGTCCGGCGGGCCCGGCGGCTGCGGGCGGGCCGGACTCGCGGGCTGCGGGCGGTCAAGGGCATCGTGGTCCCGGTGCTGGAGGACGCGATGGACCGGTCCCTGCGGCTGGCGGCCGCGATGGACTCCCGGGGCTACGGCCGCCGGGCGTATCTGAGCTCCGGGCTGCGCGCGCTGATCGCCGGGTGCGTGCTCGCCGGGCTGGCCGGCGTGTGCGTCGGCGTCTACGGCGTGCTCGACGGGACGTCGTCGTGGCTCGGCGTGCCGATGCTGGGGGCCGGGCTCGTGGTGGCCGTCGTGGGGTTCGTCCTCGGTGGACGGCGCGTGCGGCGGACGGCGTACCGGCCCGATCCGTGGCGGTGGCCGGAGACGCTGGTCGTCGTGGCCGGGGCGGGGGCGTGCGTGCTGCTGTTCGTCTCCGCGCGAGTCGACCCGGCGAACCTCTACCCGTCGCTGAGTCCGTTGCGTTGGCCTTCGCTGTCGTTGATGCCCGCGCTGTCCCTGCTGGTCGGGGCGGTGCCGGCGTTCGCCGCGCCCCGGCCGCCGTCCTCGGAGGTCGTCCGGTGATCGAGTTCTCCCACGTCACGGTGACCTACCCCGACGCTTCGCGGCCGGCGCTCTCCGACGTCTCGCTGCTGGTCGAGGAGGGTGAGCTCTGCCTGGTCGCGGGGCCGACCGGGGCAGGCAAGTCGACGTTCCTCGGCGCGATCAACGGGCTCGTCCCGCACTTCACCGGCGGGCGGCTGGCCGGCCGCGTGCTCGTGGACGGGTTGGACACGTCGTCGTACCCGCCCCGCGAGCTGGCTTCGGTCGTCGGCGTCGTCGGGCAGGACCCCTTGGCGGGGTTCGTGACCGACACCGTCGAGGAGGAACTCGCCTATGCGATGGAGCAACTCGCGGTGCCGCCGGACGTCATGCGCAAGCGGGTCGAGGAAACCCTGGACCTGCTGGGGATCGCGGACCTGCGCCATCGTCCACTTCGGACACTTTCGGGCGGGCAGCAGCAGCGCGTCGCGATCGGCTCGGTGCTGACGGCGCACCCCCGGGTCCTGGTCCTCGACGAGCCGACGTCGGCGTTGGACCCGACGGCCGCCGAGGACGTGCTCGCGGTGATCACCCGGCTGGTGCACGACCTCGGGACCACGGTGGTCGTCGCGGAACACCGGATGGAGCGCGTCGCGCAGTACGCCGACCGGCTGCTGTACCTGCCGGGCGACGGGTCGGTGCGGTCCGGGCCGCCGGCGGAAGTCCTGGAGACGGCCGAAATCGCGCCGCCGATCGTCGAGCTGGGGCGGCTGGCCGGGTGGTCGCCGCTGCCGCTGTCGGTGCGGGACGCGCGGCGGGTCGCGGGGCCGCTGCGGTCTCGCCTTCAGAAATTGTCGGTGGTGGGTTCTACTCTCTCGGTGACCGGTCGAGCACTGGACGTGAGAGAGGTGGTGGTCCGTTACGGAGATGTCCTGGCGGTGCGCGGGGTCGACCTGCGTGTCGGGCCGGGGGAGATAGTCGCGCTGATGGGACGCAACGGCTCCGGCAAGTCGTCGCTTCTCTGGGCGGTGCAGGGCAGTGGGCCGAGGTCGGCGGGGAAGGTCGACGTCGGCGGAGCGGATCCTGCGTCGCTCAAGCCACGGGTGGCCCGTCAGCGCGTGGGGCTGGTTCCGCAGACACCGGCCGACCTGCTGTACCTCGATTCGGTCGACGCCGAGTGCGCACAGGCCGACGTCGAATCCGAGGTGCCGGCGGGGACGGCCCGGGCGCTGCTGGACCGGCTCGCCCCCGGGATCGCCGGTGAAGCGCACCCCGGCGACCTGTCCGAAGGGCAGCGACTGGCGTTGGTGCTGGCCGTCCAGCTGGCGGCGGCGCCGCCGGTCGTGCTGCTCGACGAGCCCACCCGCGGCCTGGACTACCACGCGAAACGGCACTTCGCCACGGTCCTGCGAGAGCTGGCCTCGCAGGACCGGGCGGTGGTGCTGGCCACCCACGACGTCGAATTCGTCGCGACGGTGGCGCACCGCGTGGTGGTCATGGCCGAGGGCGAGATCGTCGCGGACGGCCCGACGAAGGAGGTGATCGTCGCCTCGCCGTCGTTCGCGCCGCAGGTGGCGAAGATCCTGGCGCCGCAGCAATGGCTGACGGTGGACGAGGTCGCGGAAGCGTTGACATGAGCGGCAGGCCGCCGCGCGTTGTCCGGCTCTCGCTTCGGCCCGCGCTGGTCCTCGGCGTCGCCGTGCTGCTCGGCCTCGCCATGTTCTGCTGGCCGCTGTTCGCGCACCCACAGCCCGGCGGGGCCGGGCACACCACGGACGCCCCGTTCGTGTTCATGGCGACCCTGCCGGTGCTGATGCTCGTCGTCCTGGCCGAACTCTCCGACGGCGGCATCGACGCCAAAGCGCTCGCGCTGCTCGGCGTGCTGTCGGCGGTGAACGCCGGCCTGCGGCCGCTCGGGGCCGGCACCGGGGGCATCGAGCTGGTGTTCTTCCTGCTCGTGCTCGCCGGCCGCGTGTTCGGGCCCGGCTTCGGGTTCGTGCTCGGCTCGACGTCGCTGTTCACGTCGGCGCTGCTCACCGCCGGCGTGGGGCCGTGGCTGCCGTTCCAGATGCTCGCGTCTTCGCTGATCGGGCTGGGCGCCGGGCTGCTGCCCCGGCGAGCCCGCGGCAAGGCGGAGATCGCCTTGCTGGTGGCGTACGGCGTGTTCGCGGCCTACTTCTTCGGGCTCCTGATGAGCCTGTGGTCGTGGCCGTTCCTCGCCGGTGCGTCACTCGGCGGCGACACCGCCGGGCTCGGGTTCGTGCCCGGTGCCCCGCTGGCGGAGAACCTCCACCGGTTCGCGGTGTTCACGGTCCTGACGTCGACCCTCGGCTGGGACACCGGCCGCGCGGTCACCAACGCGGTCGCGATCGTCCTGCTGGGACCGGCCGTCCTGGCGGTCCTGCGCCGGGCGGCCCGGCGAGCGGCCTTCGACGCGCCCGTGACGTTCGATCAGCCGTAGGAGTAGAAGCCCCGGCCGGTCTTCTTGCCGAGCAGGCCCGCGTCCACCATGCGCAGCAGCAGCGGCGGCGAGGAGTACAGCGGCTCCTTGAACTCCGCGTACATCGAGTCCGCGATGGCCTTGATGGTGTCCAGGCCGATCAGGTCGGACAGCCGCAGCGGGCCCATCGGGTGGGCCGTGCCCAGCTCCATGCCGCGGTCGATGTCCTCCGCCGAGGCGAAGCCCGACTCGATCATCCGGATCGCCGAGAGCAGGTACGGCACCAGCAGCGAGTTCACGATGAACCCGGCGCGGTCCTGTGAGCGGATCACGGTCTTGCCCAGCGCCGTCGTCGCGTGCGCTTCCGCGCGGCGGGCGGTGTCGTCGCTGGTCAGCAGCGAGGGCACCAGCTCCACCAGCGGCAGCACCGGCACCGGGTTGAAGAAGTGGATGCCGACCACCTGCTGCGGCCGGCTCGTCGCCATGCCCAGCTTCATGATCGGGATCGACGACGTGTTGGACGCGAACAGCGCGTCCTCGGCTTCGACGATCTTGTCGAGCTGGCGGAAGACGTCGACCTTCGCCTGCTCCTGCTCGAGGATCGCCTCGATGACCAGATCGCGATCGGCGAACTCGGCGATGTCGGTCGTGAAGCGGAGCCTGCCGAGCGCCGCGTCGGCGTCCTCGGCGGTGAGCTTGCCGTTCTTGACGCCGCGTTGCAGCGACTTCTCGATGCGCGCCTTGCCCGTGTCGAGCGCCGGCTGGTTCACCTCGGTGACCACGACGTCCAACCCGGCCCGGGCGTGCACCTCGGCGATGCCGGAACCCATGAGTCCCGCCCCGACGACTCCAACCCGACTTACCACCGGCTCACTCCTTCATCGCTTCGCAGCCCGCGTGCTCTCGTCAACGTGCTTCTAGCCGACACTGTGGACAGCACTCTTGTAGACAGCACCCGTTCAGACAGCACTCTTTCAGACAGCACAGTGGGCAGCACGCGACGCGCGAGGGCGGTTGCCGAGTTTGCCCGGCTACGCCCTCGCGCGATTACGCGTGCTCAACGACGGTACTCGTCGTACCCGTCGTCGTACGGGTCTTGATCATCGCTGTCGGACTGCTCCTCGTAATGACCACTAGAGGAACCACTCGACAGCTCGCGCTGCAAAGCATCGAAGTCGGTCTCGTGTGAGCTGTACTTGAGCTCGCGCGCCACCTTCGTCTGCTTGGCCTTAGCCCGGCCGCGCCCCATGGCTCGACCCCCTCGCACAGGGGCGGGGCGGCCGGGGGAATCGGCGGCCCCGCATCGTCTCGACAATTCTTTCCTGCTCACACCGTACCGTGTCCGGGGGGTTCGATGCGACGTGGCACGGTGTGCCGGTGGCGACAGTGTCCGCCGGACGCCGGTTACCGGCCGGTCGGTGGCGATCGACGCAGGTAGGCGTGCCACGATCTACTCGTGCTCCGTCCCTTCGTGGCCTACTTGCGGGTGTACGAACCCCTGCTCGCCCTGGGTGACCCGCCGGACGAACGGCTGCGTGCTGCCGTCGCGGCAGCCAAGCTGCGGCGGACGGACGCGGGCGGGCGCGAGCAGGCCATGTGGCTCAAGTCACAGGTCGCCGCGCCGCGGCGGCTGCTGCCCGCCGAGCTGGCCGACGGCCGTCCGGCGCCCAGCATGCTGACCGACGTCCTGGTGCTCGACTCCGACGAAGTGCCCGGCGGCAAGGCCGCGCACGGCCCGCTGGTCTGCCCCCTCGAACTGCGGGCCCGCTCGGCCGCCGCGCTGGTCACCTTCCTGGGGGACGCCCATCCGGCGCTGAAGAACGTCGTCCTCGACGAGGGCGGGTTCACCCAGGAGACGATCCGCTCCCGGACGAAGTCGGCCATGGCGGACCTGAGCACGTCGGCGGCGCACACGCTGTCCACCACCTGGACCGTCCCGCTGCCGTGGTTCGTGCTGGTCGACCCGGACGAGCGCCGGCTCGTGCTCGGCAGCGGCCGCGACGACCCGGCGCGGGAGCTGTCCTGGCGCACCACCCTCGCCGACGCGCAGCACCGGGCGCGCGAGGCCGGTGAGCTGCTGGAACAGACCTTCGGCGACTCCGGGCCGGGGCGCGTGCTGTACGAGACGCGGCGATGGCTGGACAACTTCCACGCGGACTCCGTCGTCGAGCTCGACTACGGCGGTCTCGTGCAGCTCTTCGCGGACGCGGCCCTGGAGGCCGACAACACCGCCGACGAGGTGCACGACATCCTGGACGCGCTGCGCTCGGGCAACGTCGAGGAGCTGGCCGAACTGTTCTCCGACCTGCGGGAGTTCTGGGGCGACCTGGCCGCCCGCGAACGCTCCAACTGACGGCGCCGGGCCTGCTGGGCACACCTGCGACGGACCCTGTGGACGGAAGGTGGCTTCACGGCGTTCCGGCACGAAACCTGTCGGTGCCCGCCGGTAGCGTGGAAATCGGGGGCTGCTCAGCCGCGCAGTTCCGGCACCCGGACCTCGCCGACCGGGCGGCCGCCGCCGAGCACCGAGCCGTGCGCGAGCGCTTCGAGGCCCGACACGTCGACGCCGAGGTACCTGAGCGCTTCGACAGCCAGCGGCGCGCAGGCCCGCTTCGCGCCGTCGTCGATCTTCATCGCCACCGCGAACCCGTCCGGCAGCGCGAACGCCTGGACACCTTCGGCGCCGCCCTTCGCCACGAGACCGTCCACGGCGGACATCAGCTCCGTGTCCTCGCGCCCGGTGCCGGCGACCAGCCACGGGTGGGCCCGCATCGCCGACGCCACCGTCGAAGACGGCCCATCCGCCGCGCTCGCGAGCCGGCCGAACGCGCGCGCCAGCGCCGTCAGCGAGAACGCGAAGAGCGGCGCGCCGCAGCCGTCGACGCCCGTGTGCGCGATCGGCTCGCCGGTCAGCTCGGCGACGACGGTGGCGATGGCCTGTTGCAGCGGGTGGTCCGGCGCTTCGTAACCGTCGGTCGGCCAGCCCGCCCGGACGCAGGTGGTCAGCATCGCGGTGTGCTTGCCGGAGCAGTTCATCATCACCCGCCGCGGCTCGGCGGCGTCCCGCATGCTCGGCACGTGCAGCGGGAAGTCGGGCGGGCAGGCGAGGTCGTCTTCGTGCCGCCCGGCCGCCTCCAGCAGCTCGAGGACGCGCTTGACGTGCGCGGGCTCGCCGGAGTGCGACGCGCAGGCCAGCGCCAGGTCCTCACCGGTGAAGTCCAATCCCGACCGCAGCATGCCGACCGCCTGCAGCGGCTTGTTGGACGAGCGGGGGAAGACGGGTGAGGTGACGTCGCCCAGCGCCAGCCGGGCTTCGCCTTCGGGGCCGGTCACGACGAGCGCGCCGCGGTGGGTGCTTTCGACGAAACCGGAGCGGACGACCTCGGCGAGGACCGGGTTGGTCACTGCCCCTCGCCGCGCCCGCGTTCGCTCTCGAGCAGCTCGTCCACAGTGGCCGAACCCTGCTGGTAGCGCTGCGCGATCTCCGCGTTGAGCGTGTCCATCACGCCTTGGACCTCGCGGCGGAAGGACGACACCAACAGCTCTTCACGGGCGTAGGTGTCCAAAGCGGAGGCGAGCTTTTCGTCCGACAGCGACTCGACGTCGGTCAGGTCGGTGTCGCCGATCAGGGCTTCGGCGTGCCGCCGGTGTTCCCCGGCCCGTGACGGCTCGAGCTGCTGGTGGCGGCCGGAACCGGCGGCCGGGCCCAGCGCGTTGTCGGCGAGGATCGTGGCCAGCTGGTCGACGATGCTGGACTCCCCGCCGGAGCTGCGCCGTGTCTGCTCCGCGCGCACGATGTCGATCCGGGCGTGCAGGAGCCGGCGCAGATAGGACAGATCCGTCTCTTCTTGCGCGGCTTCGTCGCGCCGCTCGCGCAGCACCTTCAGCGGCAGTTCACCCAAGCCGCTGAGGTATCCCGGGCCGAGCACGCGGTCGATCCGCCGCCTGCCGCCGGGCCGCACTTCGATCACAGCGCAGTTTATCCTGGTCGCGGGTGATCTCGCTGTCAGGGGCTGGCGTTCAGCCACGAAGTCGCGCCGCCGCGGTGCGCCCCGGCGCGGGAAGTTCCGCAGGCACGGAGTCGGGGTCGATCGCGGCTTGGACGAGGTTGTCGGGATTGTCTTCGGACCCGGTCAGCAGCTCGGCGCCAACCGGTGTCGACCGCTTGATCAGTGCCAGCGCGATCGGGCCGAGCTCGTGGTGCTGGATGACGGTGCCGATCCGGCCGACCTTCCGGCCGTCGAGCAGGACCGGGTCGCCGGTCTCCGGTGTGACGTCCGGTGAGCCGTCGAGGTGAAGCAGAAGCAGGTTGCGCGGCGGACGGCCGACGTTGTGCACCTTGGACACCGTCTCCTGGCCGCGGTAGCAGCCCTTCGCGACGTGCGCGGCCGAGCCGACCCAGCCCACCTCGTGCGGGATCGTGCGGTCGTCGGTGTCGATGCCGAGCCGCGGCCGCAGCGACTCGACGCGCAGGGCGTCGAACGTCCAGCTGCCCGCCGCGCGGGCGCCCGCGTCGGTGAGCCGCCGCCACCAGTCCACGAGCCCGTCGCGCGGCACCGCCAGGTCCACGCCGGACCGGCCGGGCCACGGCATCCGCCGGACGAAACCGCCGCCGGCCAGCGCCGCGACCGCGTACGGCTCGGGCCCGACCTCGGCGCCGACCGCGCTCAGCACGCGCTCGGCGTCCGGGCCCAGCACGGTGAGCAGCGCGAGTTCGCCGGTCGCGTCGCGGATGTCCACCTTGGACCAGAACTTCATCGCTTCGAAGTACTCGCGCGGCGTCTGGGGGCCGCCCTTGGGCAGCGCGCTGGTCACGCTCTGGCCCGGGTCGGTGTCGAGGTACACGGTGCCGTCGAGGTGCGCCAGCACCATGTGCGACTCGACGCGGCCCTGGCTGTCGAGGACCAGCGCCTCGGTGCCGGAGCCTTCGGCCAGCTCGGTCACGTGCTGCGAGATCACCAAGTGCAGCCACGACAGCCGTTCCGCACCGGTGACGGCGATGAACTCGCGGTGCGACCGGTCGATCACGACCACGCCGCGCGAGGCCGTGCGCTGCTCGGCGAACGGGTCTCCCCAGTGCCAGGGCACTCCGGCTTCGGAGTAGTCGTCAGGCGGCGGAATGGATCCGGGCACGTCCAGCAGCGGCGAGCGGTACGGCATACCGCCCAGCCTAGGTGAGTACGGTGTCGGCATGCGCGTGCTCGTCTTCCTCGACGGAACCCCGGCCGACCCCGACGCCGCCCAGATCCGGGTGGACGACCTCGGGCTCATGCGCGGCGACGGCGTCTTCGAAACGATCCTCGTGGTCGACGGCAGGCCCCGCGAACTCCGGCCGCACCTTGAGCGGCTGGCCCGCTCGGCGGCCATGCTCGACCTGCCCGAGCCCGACCTCGCCGCCTGGGAACGCGTGGTTTCCCGGGTGCTCGAAACGTGGGCCGGTGGCCCCGAAATGGTGCTGAAACTGGTGTACACGAGGGGTTCCGACGGCGACCCGGACGCGGTGCCGACCGGCTTCGCGCTCGGTTCGGAGATCCCGCCGTCGATCTTGCGGGCGCGCGCCGAAGGCGTCGCCGCGGTCACCCTGGAACGCGGCTTCCCGCCGGACCTCGCCGAACGCGCGCCGTGGCTGCTGCTCGGCGCGAAGCCGTTGTCGTACGGCGTGAACATGGCCGCGCTGCGCGAGGCCGGCCGCCGCGGCGCCGACGATGTGATTTTCACCGCCGCCGACGGTTCGGTGTTCGAAGGCCCGACGTCGACGGTGGTGCTGGCGAAGGGCCGGACGCTCTACACGCCGCCGCCGAGCATCGGCATCCTCCCGGGCACGACCCAGGCCGCGTTGTTCCGCGGCGCCGAGCAGGCGGGCTGGGCGGTCAAGGTGGAGCCGCTGACCGTCCGCGACCTGGTCGAGGGCGACGCCGTGATGATGGCGTCCTCGGTGCGCAAGGTGGTCCGGGTGCACACGCTCGACGGCGAGCGGCTGCCGGACTCCTCGGCCGTGTACGCCGAGCTGATGGCGGCCTACGAAGCCGAGTACGCCTGACCCTGGGCGATCCGGACGACGGCGGGGGCGACGTCTTCCGCGCGGTAGGCGGCGATCTTGTGGTGGCCGTCGATGATCAGCTCGCGGCCGCCGTCGGCCAGCACCACCGCCACCGGGCGGTGGCCGGTGCGGATCGCGGTCCGGTAGTAGCCGACGCGGGCCTCGTCGGACGGCGGCCAGGCGTCGGTCGGGGTGAGCTCCTGGTCGTCCGGCAGCCGTTCCGGGCCGCTCACGCGGTAGTCGCCGTCGACGAGCAGGTCGAGGACCGGGCCGAGCGTGGTGGCCAGCGGGCGGCGCAGCTGCCCGGTGGCGAGGGCGATCCGCAGGGCCTGGGGCAGGTCCGCCCGCACCCGCGTGTTCACGTCGAGGAAACCCGTGCCACCGCTGATCGTCACCTGTTCCACGACTATCAGGACGGGCGACGGCGCGACATGGTTCCGGCCCCTACCCGGAAGGGTGCACGGCGTGACCTGGGTCTCACCCGGGTGGCTGCCCCGTGCGGCACTTTCACGTGAAAGTGCCGCATTCCTCAGGCGGGGCGGAAGCGGATCCGGGTGCCCGGGCGGGCTTGCGCGAGCGCGCCCAGCGCGGCGGTCCGGACGACGGCGGCCACCGGGTAGCCGCCGGTGGTCGGGTGGTCGGCGAGGAACACCACCGGCAGGCCGCTCGGCGGCACCTGGATCGCGCCCGTGACCACGCCTTCGCTGGGGAGTTCGACCTCGGCGAAGCGGTCGGCCCGCCGCAACGGCGTCCCGTCCAGCCGCAGGCCGACGCGGTTCGAGTCGGCCGTCACCGTCCACCAGGCCGAGAGCCCGTGGGCCGGCTCGTCGAGCCAGTCGTCGCGGGGGCCGAGGGTCACCGGGACCACGAGGTCCGCCGGGGCCGCGGCGGGGACGACCACGTCCGCCCCGGCCGGGATCCCGGCCGGGGCACCGAGCGGGAGCACGTCACCGGCGGTCAACGGCGCGGGGCCGATGCCGGACAGGACGTCCCGCGACCGGCTGCCCAGCACCGGCTCCACCGCGATCCCGCCGGACACGGCCAGGTAGCACCGCAGCCCGGTCGAAGCGGTGCCGACGGACAGGGTTTGCCCGGCTCGGACGGCCAGCGGCGCGTGGGAGCCGACCGAACGGCCGTCGACCCGGACTTCGACCGCCGGGCCGGTCACCGCCGCCGTCGCCGCCGCCGTGAAGCGCACCGACAGGCCGCCGAGCAGGGCCTCGATGCCCGCCGCCGCTTCGGTGTTGCCGGCGAGCCGGTTCGCCAGGCGCAGCGACGCCGCGTCCAGCGCACCCGAAGGCGCGACACCGAGGTGGGCGTAGCCGGGCCGGCCCAGGTCCTCCACCAGCGCGTACCGGCCGGGATCCAGCACCTCCAAGGTCCTCATCGGACGCTCCGGAAGCGGACGCGGTCGCCCGGCGCGAACAGCGCCGGCGGGTCGGCGTGGGGGTCGAACAGCGTCGCCGACGTGTGCCCGAGCAGCCGCCAGCCACCCGGCGACTCGCGCGGGTAGACGCCGGTGAACTCGCCCGCGAGCCCGACCGACCCGGCCGGGACGCGGGTGCGCGGGGATTCCAGCCGCGGCTGCCGCAGTGGGGCCGGGAGGCCCGTCAGGTAGCCGAACCCGGGCGCGAACCCGGTGAACGCGACCGTGTAGACGGCCTCGGTGTGCAGCGAGACGACGGCGTCCGTGGAAACCCCGGCGTCCTCGGCGACCAGGGAAAGGTCGTCGCCGTCGTAACGGACGTCGAGGGTCACTTCGCGTGGCTCGCCGGCGGGCGGGTGGGTGAGATCGGCGTCGGCCAGCAACGCGCGCACGGCGGCCACGTCGCCGACGACCAGCAGGCTGCGCGCGCCGGGCACGAGGTCGACGACGCCTTCGGGGCGCGCCGCGCAGACGGTCGCGTGCGCCGCCCGCATCTGCTCGAGGGAATCACAGTCCAGCAGGGCGGCGTCTTCGCCACACCGCCGCCAGCGCACCGCGTCAGCCGACGACGCGGCGCAGCATGGCCGAGGTGTGGGGCTGCATCTCCTGGCCCATCATCGCGCGCTCCTCGACGTAGCCGAGGGAGCCGTCGATCAGGCCGTACAGCCGCTGGGCCGCGGTGACGTCCTTCGCGGTGGCCGTCCGGATCACCGCGTCGGTGCCGAGCTCCCAGGACGTCTGGTTGCGCGGCTTGCCGTAGTACAGCTCGACGATGCCGGTGTTGTGCGTGAGCAGCAGCTCGATCGTGTCGTCCTCCTGCGGCCGCCAGAACCCGGTCTCGCGGGCGGCGGGGCGGATGACGTTGCCGTCGTCGTCGAGCAGCCACGAGCGCGACTCGTGGATGAGGAACGGACGGCCGTCGTGCGAGAGGGTCAGCTGCTGCGCGAACTTGCGCGGGCCGTCGATGGTCGGGTAGTCGACCTCGCCCTCACCGCGCCAGACGCCGACGAGCGGCAGCAGCGCGAGGCAGGCGTCGTTGAGGTTCGGCCCCTCGCGCAGGTTCGCGGTGTCGTTGGGGATGGGCAGGTCGTCCCACAGCGGGAGGTTGCGCGCACGTGTGCTCTCCGCGCGCATCTCGGCTGCCGCGATGGCTTCGTCGCCGCTGGCGGTCATGGGTCAGCGCTGGTCCGCGTAAAGCCGGTAGACGACGTACACGGCGAACCAGGTGATCGCGATGCCCGCCAGCACCAGCAGGGTCGTAAACAGGATTTCCACGCCTCGGAGGATAGTCCGCCCGGCCCCGCCCGGCCCGGCGCAGGGTCGCCGCGGTGAGCACGGTCACCGACGGCGGCACCCCCGAAACGCCGTGAAGGCCACCTCGAGGACTCGAGGTGGCCTTCACGGGTGAAGCGAACTCAGCCGACCGAGATCGCCAGCTGGTGCACGCCCGGCCCCTCCGCGGTGACGGACGCCTCGCCGTTGCCGGTGCGGTGCAGCGCGCGCACCGTCCAGTCACCCGGCGCCGCGTAGAAGCGGAAGTCGCCCTCGGCCGACGAGACGACCTCGCCGGTGAAGTCGCCGCCGCCGTCCAGCAGGCGGACGAACGCGCCGCCGACCGGTCCGTTCGCGCCGGTCACCTTGCCGGCGAGCACGACCTGCCCGCGCGTGTCGTAATCCGACGGCGTGGCCTCCTGGACCGGTGCGCCGCAGCTATCGTCAACCGCCATCACTTAGCTCCCAACTCGACCGGCACGCCGACGAGCGAGCCGTATTCCGTCCACGAACCGTCGTAGTTCTTCACGTCCTCGTAGCCCAGCAGCTCGTGGAGCGCGAACCACGCGATGGAGGAGCGCTCACCGATGCGGCAGTAGGCGATGGTGCCCTTGCCCTCGTCGATGCCCTCGTCCTTGTACAGCTCCTTGATTTCGTCCTCGGTCTTGAAGGTGCCGTCCTCGTTGGCGACCTTCGCCCACGGCACGTTCAGCGCGCCGGGGATGTGCCCCGGGACCTGGGACTGCTCCTGCGGCAGGTGCGCCGGCGCGAGCAGCTTGCCGGAGAACTCGTCGGGCGAGCGCACGTCGACGAAGTTCTTCGACCCGATCGACTGGACGACCTCGTCGCGGAACGCGCGCAGCGACAGGTCCTGGTCCTGCGCCTGGTAGCTCGTCGCCTCGCGCTTGACCTCGTCGGAGTTCAGCTCACGGCCGTCGAGCTCCCACTTCTTGCGGCCGCCGTCGAGCAGCTTGACCTTCTCGTGGCCGTACAGCTTGAAGTACCAGTACGCGTACGCGGCGAACCAGTTGTTGTTGCCGCCGTAGAGGATCACGAGGTCGTCGTTGGAAATGCCCTTCTCCGAGAGGAGGCGCTCGAAGCCCTCCTTGGAGACGAAGTCCCGGCGCACCCCGTCCTGCAGGTCCTTCCGCCAGTCGAGCTTCACCGCGCCCCGGATGTGGCCGGCGTCGTAGGCGCTGGTGTCCTCGTCGACCTCGGCGAACACGACGCCGGGGGTGTCCAGGTTCTCTTCGGCCCACTGGGTGGTGACCAGGACGTCTTCACGGCTCATGGACAGAACTCTCTTTCTGGGTTGTTCTTCAAGAAGTGCGGGCGGGGCTGAAGCGTTTGATCAGCAGGTACATTTCGCAGCCGAGGCAGAAGCCGAAGGTCGCGTTGAGGAAGGCCGCGAACAGCGCGAACGCCGTGGCGACGATGCCGAGCGCGTCGATCCCGACGGCGAAGCCGAACGTGCCGACCAGGGCGAACACGAACCCCACGGCTTGGGCGAACCGCAGCGGCGCCGCGTCCTCGCGCTCGCCGGCCGGGCCGAGGCGCGGGGCCAATACGTACCGGTAGACGATCGAGTACGGCATCTGCTTGAGCCCGACGAACGCGCCGACGGCGAACACGACGGTCTGGATCGCCAGCAACGGCCACCACTCGGTGACCAGGACGACCGCGAGCACGATCGTGGTCAGGATGGCGGCGAACCGCGGGCCTCGCGGGTCGACGGCCGGTCCGGCGGACATGGTTCCTCCAGCTGGAGCTCCAGGGGTGCGGGCGAACGGCACGCGTCAGCGTGCATCAGGGCTGGTGGGGACCGGACGTGCTTCAGCGCCGGTCGGGCTGGACACGACACAGGCTGCTGCGGACGCGGCAGAGGTCGACTGCGCGTCGCTGCGTCAAGAAGGTGGTCAGCCCGGTCACGGGTGCGAGGGTACCCAGAGCTCCCTCAGAGTGGGAACCACGTTCATACCTTGGGACGATTCCCGTTTTCTGGGACATCGCCCTGGTCAGGACGTCCGAGTCGTGAGATGAGGCCGCAGGGCGGCCAGGAGATCGGGGCCCTTCGGGACGCCGCCGACGCGCAGCAGCTCCCGGCCGTCCGGGGTGAGCGCGATCGTGGTCGGCGTCCGCAGCACGGACAGCGACCGCGCCACTTCCGGCTGGTTCGTGACGTCGAGCTCGACGTGGCGCAGGCCGTCGGTGCGCTCGGCGAGCGGCCCGAGCACGGCCTTCGCGTGCCGGCAGGGCGCGCAGAAGGTGGTGGAGATCTGGACCAGCGTCACCGCGACCGCCGGGTCGAGCACGGCGGTGACGGGGCCCGGCAGCGCACGGGCGGGCGCGGCGGGCTTCGCCGCGCGTACGCGCCCGTTGCGCGCCCGCAGCAGCACGCCGGCGGCCACGGCGGCCACCAGCGTCGCCATGAGCACCCAGAGTCCCGTCACCGGTCGCTCCTTACTTGCTCAGCTCCGCGAAGGACACGTTCGTCGCCTCGCCCTTGATCGTCACCGATCCGCTCTGCACCCGCACGCCGGTCGGGGTGACCGACAGCGGCAGTTCCTTGGTGCTGATCGACGCCTTGAAGCTCGGCATCAGCGCGTTCTGCACCGCCCGGGGAACGACGGTGGTCTCCTGGTCATTCCCGAACTGGAGCCGCTTCGGGACGAAGTTGATCTTCCCGCCCTTCGCGTCGGCCTCGATCATCGCGAAGCAGAAGATTTCCAGATCCCGGCCCGCGAACTGAAGGTGTCCCGAAATGCGGACACCGGTGCTCGACTCGTCGACGGGCTGGCCGTCGGTGGTCGTGGGGGTCGGCGTCGGCTCGCTCTGGGCCGCGTCGCCGTTCTCGACGTACGCCTTGGCCGACGGCTCGATGCGCAGGTCCTTGATCTTGTCCAGCGGCGCGACCCTGGCCAGGTCGGCGGCCTTGATGGTGACCGAGCCGGTCAGCTCGCCGATGGTGATCGCCTTCGTGTTGCCCGCGGAGAGGTCCGACAGCGGCGCCGTGACGTTCTCGAGTTCGGCGTTCACCGCGACGTCCTGGAGCTTGTCGGCGACCGGAACGCCGGCGGCGGACACGCTGATGTGACTGTAGTCACCGCCGAGTGCCTGCGTGAGGAACGGGAAGCCGTGGATCGTGACCGACGGGTCGTCACTCAGCTGCAGCTGCGTGCGCACCTTCTGCGAGATCATGTGCTCGGCGTACGCGGCGGCCCCGAAATCGGCGCCGACCAGCAGCAGCACCAGAACCACCAAAGCGATCACCCAGCGTCGCAGCCGGCGCCCGCGGCGCCGCGCGTCCGGCCTCGGTGCGGGTCGGTCGTCCCGGGTCACGGGCCTGCTCACCATCGCGTCCGTACTCCTGTTCGTCGGGGGCACCGGGGTTTGTCCACGTGTGATCGATCCAGCAAGGGTTAGGTGCCCGGCCGTTCAGCCGCTATTCTCACTTAGCACCGGCAAACGCCACCGTAAGGCGACGACTTGTGAAGGCGGTGCGGCTCATGAGCCTGGACCTTCTGGTACTGACCGCGGAGGCCGACGCCACCGCGGTACTCCCGGCGCTGGACCTGCTGCCGCACACCGTACGCGTCCGCGCTCCCGAGGTGACCGCCCTGCTCGACGCGGGGCACCGTGACGTGATCGTCCTCGACGCCCGCAGCGACCTGGCCTCGGCGAAGAGCCTCTGCCGGCTGCTCAAGGGCACCAGTGAAGACGAGGCGTCCACCCCGATCATCGCGGTCGTCGGCGAGGGTGGCCTGGTGGCGGTCAGCGCCGAGTGGCGCACCGACGACATCCTCCTGCCCACCGCGGGCCCGGCCGAGGTCGATGCCCGGCTGCGGCTGGTCACGACCCGCGACGGCGGTTCCCAGCAGGTCGAGGCCGAGCTGCGGGTCGGCGAGCTGGTGATCGACGAGGCGACGTACACCGCGCGCCTGCGGCGTCGCACGCTGGAGCTCACCTACAAGGAGTTCGAGCTGCTCAAGTACCTCGCGCAGCACGCGGGCCGGGTGTTCACCCGCGCGCAGCTGCTGCAGGAGGTCTGGGGCTACGACTTCTTCGGCGGCACGCGCACGGTCGACGTGCACGTCCGGCGGCTGCGCGCCAAGCTCGGCCCGGAGCACGAGCAGATGATCGGCACCGTGCGCAACGTCGGCTACAAGTTCGAGCGGCCCGCCAAGGGCAACGCGCCGCGCCCGGGGGTGCCCGCGCAGGCCACCGCCGAGGCCCCGGCCGACACACCCGAACTCGCGCACTGATCCCCCTTCGCTCACGACAGGACGCTTCGCACGACCTTCGCGTTGCGTCCCGCGGCGGTACGGTCGCAGGGTGAGCGGAGACGGCGAGTGGCGCCAGGAACTGGACGAGCGACAGCACGAGGACGTGCGGGGGCTCCTGCTGGCCGTGCGCGAGGCGGACGGGCGGCCCGAGGTGGCGCCCGAGGGGCCGCTGCCCGGCGAGTTCGACGGTGGTGAGCACCTCGTCGCCTGCGTCGAGGGCGAGGTCGTCGGCTACGCGCACCTCGACACCACGGGTGACTCCTTCGGGCACCAGGTCGCCGAGCTGTTCGTGCACCCCGCCCACCGCGACCGCGGCTACGGCGCGAAGCTGCTTCAGGCGCTCGACGAGCGTGCCGCGGTCGGGTTCCGGGTCTGGGCGCACGGCGACCACCCGGCGGCGCGGAGGCTGGCGCTGAAGGCCGGTCTGGAGCGCAAGCGCGAGCTGCTGATCCTGCACGCGCTCGTCGAAGGCGCGGACTGGCCGGAGCCGGTGCTGCGCGACGGCGTCTCGCTGCGGACGTTCGTGCCGGGTCAGGACGAGGACGCCGTGGCGCGGGTCAACGCGCGGGCCTTCGACTGGCACCCCGAGCAGGGCGCGCTGACCGCCGACGACATCCGTGCCGACGAGCGGCGGCCGTGGTTCGACGCCGACGGCTTCTTCCTCGCAGTTTTGGAAGGCGCAGCAGCGGGCAGTCCGAATGACACTGTCATCGGCTTCCACTGGACGAAGGTGCACGAGCCGACGCCGGGCCGGTTCGACGGCGAGCGCGTCGGCGAGGTCTACGTCGTCGGCGTCGACCCGGGGGCGCAGGGCGGCGGGCTCGGCCGGGCGCTCACCCTCGCCGGACTGCGGCACCTCGCGAACCTGGGGTTGCGGCAGATCATCCTGTACGTCGAAGGCGACAACGCGCCGGCTCTGGCCGTCTACACGAAGCTCGGGTTCACGCGTCACGAAACCGACGTCCAGTACGGTCGGTGACCACGGTCGACGCCGTGCGAACACCTCGTCACTGAGGGCAAAGACGCAGGTCACAGCAAGGACACGGCGGCCTTTCGGGGGAGTCGCACTCCTCACATCGGCGGCCTTGTTCACTTCGCGTTCATTTGTTCACGGCCGACCGTCCACCAGGGCTGCCTAGTGTCCGGATCCGGCGCGGCGACATCCGCCGGCCGAACCGGCGAAGCTCCTGATGGAGGAAATAGCAGTGAAGATCATGCGGCCCCTGAGCGCGGTGGGCATCGTGGCGAGCGCCGCTCTCGTGCTCGCCGCCTGTGGCACTGACCCCGCGGCGTCCAACAGCAGCAGCTCGAACTCCGCTGCCGCCCCGGCCGGGACCGCCACGGCCGATGTCCAGTGCGGCGGCAAGAGCCCGCTGTCCGCGGAAGGCTCGTCGGCGCAGAAGAACGCGATCGACATCTTCACGCAGCAGTTCGGCAAGAAGTGCAAGGGCCAGCAGGTCAACTACAACCCGAGCGGTTCGGGCGCGGGCGTCAAGCAGTTCAACGCCAACCAGATCGACTTCGGCGGCTCGGACTCGCCGATCAAGGACGCCGACGCGGCGGCCGCCAAGGCCCGCTGCGCCAGCGACGCCTGGAACATCCCGCTCGTGGTCGGCCCGATCGCGGTCGCCTACAAGCTGTCCGGTGTGGACAAGCTGGCGCTGACCCCGTCGGTCACCGCCAAGATCTTCAGCGGTGCCATCACCAAGTGGAACGACCCGGCCATCAAGGCGGTCAAGGGCAACGAGAGCCTGAACCTGCCCGACAAGGCCATCCAGGTCGTCTCCCGCTCCGACGAGTCGGGCACCACCGACAACTTCCAGAAGTACCTGGGTGCGGCGGCCAAGGCCGACTGGACCAAGGGCGCCGGCAAGAAGTTCAACGGCGGTGTCGGCAACGGCGCGCAGGGCTCCAACGGCGTCGCGACCGCGGTGAAGGCCTCCGACGGCGGTATCACCTACGTCGAGGGCGCGTTCGCGAAGGACGGCCTGACCGCGGCCCTGATCGACAGCGGCTCCGGCGGTGTCGAGCTCAGCTCGGAGAACGTGGCCAAGTCCCTCGACGCGGCGAAGTTCCTCAAGGAGGGCACGAACGACCTCGCGCTCGACCTCAACGGCATCTACGCCAGCAACACCCCGGGTGCCTACCCGCTGCTGCTGACGACCTACGAGATCGTCTGCTCGAAGTACGCGAACCCCGACGTCGCGAAGGCCGTCAAGGCGTTCCTGACGGTGGCGGCCACCGACGGGCAGCAGCCGCTGTCCGCGAAGGGCTACGTGCCGATCCCGTCGTCGCTGCAGACCAAGGTCCTGGCCGCGGTCCAGGCCATCTCCTGACCTGGTGTTGCGGCAGCTCCCCGAGTTGATAGAGGCTGGTCAGAAGTAGCTGATGAGCGAGTCATCCTCGACGCGAACGCCCACCGGCGACCCCGGTGGGCGTTCGTCGTCCGCCACGACGCCCCCGGAGGATCCGATTTCGGAGCAACCAGGCTCCCCGGCGGCGCCCGAGCCGCCCGCGAGCGAGAAGCCGAAGAAGGTGCGGCCCGGTGACCGCATCTTCCAGAACCTGACCATCGGGGCCGGTGTCTTCGTCGTCGGCCTGATCGGCCTGATCGGGCTGTTCCTGCTCATCCAGGCGATCCCGGCGCTGAAGGCCGACAAAGCCAACTTCCTGACCAACCACGGCTGGTCGACCAGCGACCCCGCGAACATGTCGTTCGGCATCCTCGACCTGCTCGAGGTGACGGTGGCGACGTCGCTCGTGGCGCTGGTCATCGCGATGCCGGTTTCGCTGGGCATCGCGCTGTTCCTGACCCAGTACGCGCCGCCGCGGCTCGCGCGGCCGTTCGCGTACATCATCGACCTGCTCGCCGCGGTGCCGTCGATCATCTTCGGCCTGTGGGGCATCCTGGTGTTCGCGCCGGCGATCGAGCCGTTCGCGCAGTGGGTCAACGACACGTTCTCGTGGTTCCCGCTGCTGGCTCCGGGCAACGTCGCCCCGAGCGTGCGCGGCACGATCTTCACCGCGGGCATCGTGCTGGCCGTGATGATCCTGCCGATCATCACGTCGCTCTCGCGCGAGGTCTTCGAGCGGACGCCGACGCCGCACCTCGAGGGCGCGCTGGCGCTCGGCGCCACTCGCTGGGAGGTCATCCGCACGACGGTGCTGCCGTTCGGCAAGGCAGGCTACGTCGGCGCGTCCATGCTCGGCCTCGGCCGCGCGCTGGGCGAGACGATCGCGCTGGCCGTCATCCTGCTGATCCCGCAGGGCAAGAACTTCGACTGGAGCCTCTTCGACGGCGGAGCCACCTTCGCCTCGAAGATCGCCGCCAACTACAGCGAATTCAACAACGAGGTCTCGGCCGGCGCGTACATCGCGGCCGGCCTGGTGCTGTTCGTGCTCACCTTCCTCGTGAACTTCGCCGCCCGGGCCATCATCGCCAAGAAGGGGGACTGAGCATGTCCACCACTTCGCTCGAAGCGCCCGCGGCGACTCCCGCCTTCCAGCAGGTCAGCCTGGCCCGCAAGGTCAAGAACGGCGTCGCGACCACGCTGGTCTGGCTGTCGTTCCTGATCGCCGTCGTCCCGCTGGTGTGGGTGCTCTACACGGTGGTCGCGAATGGCATCAAGCGCATCCCGTACAGCAACTGGTGGAGCCAGGACTTCGGGGACGTGCTGTCCGACGAGGTCGGCGGCGGCGTGCTGCACGCCATCGTCGGCAGCCTGCTGCAGGGTCTCGTCTGCGCGGTCATCGCGGTGCCGGTCGGCATGCTCGTCGCGATCTACCTCGTCGAGTACGGCCGCGGCAAGCTCGCCAGGACCACCACGTTCATGGTGGACATCCTGTCCGGTGTCCCGTCCATCGTGGCCGCACTGTTCATCTACGCGCTCTGGATCACGACGCTCGGCCTGCCGCGCAGCGGTTTCGCCGTCTCGCTTTCCCTGGTGCTGCTGATGATCCCGGTGGTCGTCCGCTCGTCGGAGGAGATGCTGCGGATCGTCCCGGACGACCTGCGCGAGGCGTCGTACGCGCTGGGCGTGCCGAAGTGGAAGACGATCATGAAGATCGTGCTCCCGACGGCGATGTCCGGCATCATCGGCGGCGTCATGATGGCCCTCGCCCGCGTGATGGGCGAAACCGCGCCGCTGCTGGTCCTCGTCGGCTACTCGGCCTACACGAACTGGGACATCTTCCAAGGCGAGCAGGCCGCGCTGCCCCTGCTGATGAACAACGAACGCGTCAGCAACCCGATGGAGCCGGGCTCGGTCGGCTTCGACCGGATCTGGGGCGCCGCACTGACCCTGGTGCTCATCATCGCCCTGATCAACCTCCTCGCCACCGTGTTCGCGCGCCTGGTCGCGCCGAAGAAGAAGTGAGCTGTTTCTGATGGCCAAGCGAATCGACGTCAAGGACGTGGACATCTACTACGGCAAGTTCCACGCCGTGGACGGCGTCACCCTGTCCGTGCCGCCGCGCAACGTCACCGCGTTCATCGGCCCGTCGGGCTGTGGCAAGTCGACGGTGCTGCGCACGCTCAACCGCATGCACGAAGTCATTCCGGGTGCGCGTGTCGACGGCCAGGTGCTGCTGGACGGCGAGGACATCTATGCGTCGGCGGTCGACCCGGTCCAGGTGCGCCGCACGATCGGCATGGTGTTCCAGCGCCCCAACCCGTTCCCGACGATGTCCATCCGGGACAACGTCGTCGCGGGCCTGAAACTGGGTGGCACCAAGGGCAAGAAGACGCTCGACGACATCGCCGAGCGCGCCCTGCGCGGCGCGAACCTGTGGAACGAGGTCAAGGACCGCCTCAACAAGCCGGGCGGTGGCCTCTCGGGTGGTCAGCAGCAGCGGCTCTGCATCGCGCGCGCGATCGCGGTCCAGCCGGACGTGCTGCTGATGGACGAGCCGTGCTCGGCGCTGGACCCCATCTCCACGCTCGCGATCGAGGACCTGATCGGCGAGCTGAAGAAGGACTACACGATCGTCATCGTCACGCACAACATGCAGCAGGCGGCGCGGGTTTCCGACCAGACGGCGTTCTTCAACCTGGCCGGCGTGGGGCAGCCGGGCCGGTTGGTCGAGCTCAACGACACGGAGAAGATCTTCTCCAACCCCCACGAAAAGGCCACGGAGGACTACATCTCCGGCCGCTTCGGCTGAGTCCTAAAAGGACGGTGGGCGCCGGGTCTCCTGCGCCCACGAAAAGCCCCTGGCCATGCGGTCAGGGGCTTTTTCGTGGCAGGGCTCAGACTTCTTCGGTGGAACCGTAGCCCGGCATCTTGCCGGTGACCACGAAGATCATCCGCTTCGCGACCGACACCGCGTGGTCGGCGTAGCGCTCGTAGAAGCGGCCCAGCAGGGTGACGTCGACTGCCGCCGCCACACCGTACGGCCACTCGCGGTCCATCAGGACGGTGAACAGGTGGCGGTGGATGTCGTCGACCTGGTCGTCGTCGGTCTCGAGCGTCTTCGCCGCTTCGACGTCCTTCGTCTTGATGACCTGCTCGGTCGAGCGGGCCAGCTTCACGGCGACCTCGCCCATCTCGGCGAAGTACGGCCGCACCGCGTCCGGCAGCACCGGCTCCGGGTGGCGGCGCCGAGCGGCCTTCGCCACGTGCAGCGCCAGGTCGCCCATCCGCTCCAGGCTTTCCGCGGCGTGGATCGCCGCGAGCACCGTGCGCAGATCGGTCGCCACCGGCGCCTGCAGGGCCAGCAGCGCGTACGCCTGCTCTTCGCACTGGGCGCGGGCGTTGTCCACCTTCGCGTCGTCGCTGATCACCTGCTCGGCGAGACCGAGATCGACCTCCAGCAGTGCCCGCGTCGCACGCTCCATGGCTTCGGCGACCTGGACCGACATCGCGGCCAGGTGGTCGGCGAGCTGTTCGAGTTCGACATGGTAAGCCTCACGCATGGCCCAACCCTACGGCCAACCGCGGCCAAATACCGCATCGAAGGGTGAACCCCACGTGAACCCGGACTAACGATCCTCGCGGCTCAGCCGGTGGTGCCGGGTTTCCTGCTCGTCGACGTCTTGCCGCTGGACGACGACTTGGACGACGACTTCGACGTGCTGGTCGGCGGGGCCTGCTCGCTCACCGGGACCGGCGCGTTCGGGTCGGGCAGCGGGGTGTTGTTGCGCAGCGCGTCGAAGAGGGCCTTCGTCTTGCTGCGGACGAGGACCTCGTTGCCACGGCCGTTGGCGATGCCGACCGTCGGGACGGTGAGGAATGTGATTTTGGACGGGTCCAGGCCCTTCATCGACTGCGCCAGCGTCATCATCTGCTTGACGCCGAGGTTGTCACCGAAAGTGGCCTTCGCGAAGGCGTTGATGAAGTCGCTGAGCTTGCCGGGGTCGAGCACGACGTCCGACGACATGACCTTCTTCAGCAGCGCGCCGATGAACTCCTGCTGCCGCTTGATCCGGTCGTAGTCCGACTTCGCCACGTCGGCCTTGACGTGCCGTGCGCGCACGAAGTTCAGCGCCTGGTCGCCGGAGATCGTCACGTCACCGGTCTGCATCAGGACCTTGCCGAGGATCTCGTCGTCGATCGGTTTGTCGGTGTGGACGGTGACCCCGTGCACGGCGTCGACCATCTCCTTGAAGCCGTTGAAGTCGATGCCGACGAAGTGGTTGATCCGCAGGCCGGTGATCTGCTGGATCACTTTGGTCACGCAGGCCGGCCCGCCTACCGCGTACGCGGTGTTGAGCTTGGCGATCTTCTGCCGCGGAGAGACCTGGTCGGTCGTCTTGTTCTGCGCCGGGTCCCAGCGCTGGCAGTCGGGCCGGTCGATCTCGAGGTCGCGCGGGAACGACGTGACGACGACCCGCTTCCGGTCCGCCGGGATGTGCGCCACCATCACGGTGTCGCTTCGCGCACCCGGGTTGCTGTCGGCGGTGCCGACGCCCTCCTCGGCGGACGCGCCGTCACGGGTGTCGGAGCCGACCATCAGGAAGTTCTCGTCGTTGGCCTGCGCGTCGGCGTCCTGGATGTCGGCCGAGTTCTCGTCGAGCGCGGAGACCTGGGTGAACTTCGCGTCGAAGTAGGTCTGGGCGCCCCACGCGCCGCCGATGCCGAGGAACACGAGACCGGCGACGACGGCCGCGGCGATCCGCCCGAACCGGACCGAGCGGTCGAACTTCCGCTGCTTCTTCTCCTGGAGCCGGGTCTGCGCGGCCTGCTCGGCGGCGTCGACCTCCAGTTCCTCCGACGGTACCGGCGCGACGACGCGCTGAAGCGCCGTCCGTGTGCTCTCGAGCAGCGAAGCAGGTGTCAGCCGGTCACGGCGTTCGCGCCGCTTCGCCTCCTCGGCTTCCATTTCGTCGTGCGCGGCCGAGAACCGGGCGAGCGTGTTGTCGATCTTGCGGCGGACCTGCGTCGCCTCGTCGATCGCTTCCATCTCGTCGGTCATGGTCATCGGGTCGAGCGCGGCGCGCGGCGGCGCCGAGCCCACCCCGGTGACCGGCGGCCGCTTCTGCGTGGGGGCGTCCGGGTCGGCCGCGCCGGGCTGGGGGCGCTGCGGGGCGGCGCCGTCGGGCGCGGGACGGCGGGGCCGCCGGGGCGGCTGCGGCGCGGACGTCTGCTGCGAGCCCGGGGCCGCGGCCGACGGGCGGCGCTGGGGCGGGGCCTCGGGCAGCGGCGCGGCCGCGGTCGTGCGGCGCGGCTGACGCGGTCGCGGCGGGCGCGATTGACGAGTGACGTCCGTGGGTACTGGGTTCTCGGCGGGCGCCTGCGCCGGCCGAGGTGCGCGCGGCGGCTGCGTGGCACGGGCCGGAGCCGGCGGCGCGGGTGGTTCGGCGGTGCGGACCCGGCGTCCTGGCTGGTCGGCCCGGTCCTGCTGCTCGCGCGGCGGGAGGGGGCGGGCGCCGGTGGTCCTGGCGACGACGTCGGAGACGCTGATCCCGCCCTGGTCCTCCATCGATCGCCGTCTGCCGGTGCGGGGCCGCGCGGGACTGTCGCTGCGGCGACCGGTTCCCGGGCTGTCGTGCTCGTCCGGCACTCGGTCTCCTTTCGCGCGATCGAAGGCGGTCTTCGACTTGGCCGTCTTCCCCCGCAGGAGGTGGTCGTTCCCGGGGAGGCTTTCGTTATCGTACGGATACCCCCCGTTCGTGACGACACCCTCCCGGAATTTTCTTCACCTTGAGTCGACGAACGGCGGTCTGGCGTCGATAAACGGGTGAAGTCGGGTGTCAGTAATCCGGGTTAATGCGGGGCTTACGTTACTCAGCGTGGGTCATTAACTGCGTACTTTGCGCGTCGCGATAGGCGACTTTGTTCCGGCCCGCACGTTTCGCCGCATAAAGCAAGGTGTCCGCGCTGCGCAGCTGGCGCTCGGGCGTCGTCACCGGCTCCCCGGATCCCGGCGCCTCGTGGGCCAGCCCGGCGCTGATGGTCACCCGCAGTCCGGGCTGAAGTTCTGACCAGGGATGACGAGCGACGCGCAGCCGGGCGGCTTCGACGACGCGAACCGCCTGCCCCGCCTCGACCCCGGGCAGCCACAGCACGAACTCCTCGCCGCCGTAGCGGGCGCAGAAGCCGCCCGATGGCAGCTCCTCCTGGAGGAGGTCGGCCACCCGGCGGAGGACGCGATCGCCCACGAGGTGACCGTACGTGTCGTTGACGCTCTTGAAGCGGTCGAGATCGATCAGCGCGATGCCCAGCGGCGCGTGGGCCGCCTGCCGGTCGGCGAACGGTCCGTACAGCCGCTCGTCGAGATAGCGCCGGTTGTAGCTTGACGTCAGCGCGTCGCGCAGGCTGCCGTCGCGGGCGATGTCCAGGGCGGACCGCAGGTGCTGGTACGCGCGGCGCCAGTCGCCCTGGATGGCGAGGCGGCCGGCGATGGCCTCGTGGAGGCGGAGCAGGTCCGGCGGCTGCGGGCTGCGCAGCACGGCTTCGTTCTCGGCGACCATGCCCACCTCCACCACGCATTGGTTGTCGTCGTAGAGGACGCCACGCTTGAGGTTGTCGGTACATGCAAAGGTGAATTTCGCTCAAACGAGACTCGTCGGTGACTCTTCGGAGTTGTCCGCTCAGAGTCCGGAGAACGGCTCGATGGCCTTGAGCTGGGCGAACTGGTCCTTGGCCCAGTAACTCATATTAGCCGTTTCGTCAGCCAGTAGCTTTGTGTAGTCACCCCAGGCGACCCAGCGCCAGTCGCCGACCTCGGCCGGGTTCGGCGCGGGCTCGGCGTCGGCCCACGCGGTGAACACCGGGCAGAACTCGTTCTCGACGATCCCCTGGAACGGCGGCGTCCGGTAGCGGTAGTTCGGCAGCACGCACCGCAGCCCCGCGAGCGAGGGCAGCCCGAGCTCGTAGGCGGCGCGGCGCCGGACGGCGTCCTCGAGGGGCTCGCCGGGCGCGGGGTGGCCGCAGACGCTGTTGGTCCAGACCCCCGGCCAGACCTTCTTTTCGTGCGCACGCTGGGTGATCAGCAGAGCGTTGTCGCCGCGACGCAGCACGTAGCACGAGAAGGCCAGGTGCAACCGGGTGTGTTCGTGGTGGCTGGCCAGCTTCGGGCCGGTCTCGCCGGTGGGCACGCCGTCCTCGGTGACGAAGACGACCTGCTCGGTCTCGGGTTCGGTCGCGGTATCCACGCGCCCCAGTGAACACGACGGACGGGAGTGAGCCGTACCGCGAGCCGGGTGGGTTACCCGCGGTCCGCTCGACGGGGTGATGGGCCGTCACCCCGCGTTGAGGTGCTCGACGAGCAGGGAGGTGACGACCTCCGGCACCTCCTCCGGCACCCAGTGCGTGACGTCTTCGAGCATTTCGAAGCGGTACGGCCCGGTGACCCAGTTCCCGGTGTCGAGCGCGGCGGCCGAGCCGAACGAGACGTCCTCGGTGCTCCAGATGTACAGCGTCGGCACGGTGACCTTGCCGATCCTCCCGCCCGGCCGGCCGGCGCGGTACCAGTTGAGGGCCGCGGTGAGGGCGCCCGGTTCGGACAGCCGCCGCACGTAGTCGTCGACCTTGGACGGCGGCACGCGCCGCTCGAACATGTCGCGCAGGGCGCGGGCGCCGTTCTCGAGCATCCGCCGCTCGGTGACGCGGGTCTGCCGCCACTCGGTCATGTACTGGGTGCGCAGGTACTGGTCCTCGTCGTTCTTCATGGCGTCGGCGAGCGCGGCCGGGTGCGGCGTGGAGACGACGGTGAGGCTGCGCAGCCGGTCCGGGTGCGCGTCGGCGGTCCACCAGGCGACGGCGCCACCCCAGTCGTGCCCGACGAGATCGAACTTCCCCCACCCGAAGTGCCCGGCGATCGCGACGACGTCCCCGACAAGGTGATCGATCGAGTAGCCGGCGGCCTGCTCCGGCCGCACCCCGGGCGAATAGCCACGCTGGTCCGGCGCGACGGCCCGGAACCCGAGCACCCCGAGGGTGGCGACCTGGTGCTCCCACTCGGTCGCGGCTTCGGGGAAGCCATGCAGCAGCAGCACGGGCCGCCCGTCTTCCGGCCCGGCGGCGATGGCGTCGAAGGAACCGGCCTCGGTGGGGATGCTGATGTGGTCGATCACAGGGCGAATCTACCGGTCGGTCAGCGTCGTTCGACCTTGCTGCCCGGTCCCAGCAGGTCTTCGCCGGCCAACCGGGTTTCCTTGCCCGCGGACACCGTGAGATCGGCCTTTCCGGCGAGTGGCGTCAGGTCGGCTTCGTCGTCGTTGCCGAGCACCAGCGTCCGAAGCGCGGTCAACGAGGCGAGCGGGGCCAGGTCCACCCTCGGGCAGTTCATGAAGGCGACCCGGGTCAGGCTCGCGGTCCACCTGGTCAGTGCGGAGACGTTCTGCAGTGCGGGGCAGTGGCGGAGGCCGAGCGCAATTGGATTGTCCAAAAAGGACAATGGGGTCAGGTTCTGGAGGCTGGGAACGTGGTTCAGGGAGAGGGAAGGCAGGTGGTCCAGGGGTGCCAGCTCGGCGAGCCGGCGCACCTCGTCGATCCAGCTCAGCTGCAGGTGTTCAAGGTTCGGCAGTTCGGCCAGCCGCCGCCACCCGTGGGTCTCCACGTCGGCGAACACGCGGCGCAGGGTGGGGACGTCGGCCAGCGGTCCGAGGTCGGTCGAGCCGGGAAGCGGATTGCCCGTCAGGGTGATGCGTTCGAGGGATGTGCCCGCGAGCGACCGCAGGTCGAGGCCGGCGAGATCACCGATCTCCAGGCCCTTGAGCCGGGAAAGGTTCTGGACGAAGCTCAGGTCCCCGTGTCCGTCGTTGAACCAGCAGTGGAGGTATTCGAGGTGCCGCAGGTGCTCCAGGCCCGCCAGCTCCGCCGGGTCGCCCACGTAGAGGTAGCCGTTCGGCAGCCGGGTATCGGCCAGCACGCGTTCGGCGAACTCGGCCGGATCGAACCGTTTCCGAGCTGCGATCAGCTCGACCACCACGGCCAGTTCCTGCGACCCGTTGTAGCGGATCAGCAGCTCCAGCGCTCCCGGGCCGCCGATCAACGCGATCGCGTGGACGGTCGCCGCCGTGGCCTCGGCGTCCTCGGGCTCGCAGTCGGCGAGGAGGTCGAGGACGAACTCGCCCGCCGCCGCCAGCTCCTCCGCTTCGTCCGTGGTCTTCGGCGGGATCAACGTGCTGGCCCGGTCCTCGATCTCGTTGCGCAGCCGTTCGCTCAACACCGGTGACGTTTCCAAACAGGCCAACGCCACCAGGTCGAGCTTCAGCCGCTCCTGCTCGTCCGCGTCCCACTGAAGGATTCCGTCCAGCAGACGTTCACGTTGCGCGGGATGGGCGTGGCCCGCCGCCAGCACCACCACTTCGCGCCACTCGTCGAGGTGGGCGTTCGCCATCAGGATGCCGATGTCGTCCTCTTCGATCGCCGCCTGGGCGGCCAGGTATTCCTGGAACGTGCGGTGCACGAAGTCGATCCGGCCCGGGACCGGTTCGCGCAGCACGCCACCACGATCCAAGAGGTGGCGGAACACCGTCCGCGGGGTGACGTCGATCTGGCCCATCGAACGCAGCTTCGCCGCGACACGGGCTTCGGCGTCGGCGGCGGGGACGTCCGTGTGGCCGTTGCGGACCAGCCAGTACGCCAGGCTTCGCAGCAGCACCAGCTTCTCGGTCAGGGAAAGCCGGACGGAAGCTTCGATTCGCCGCTCGATGTCGCGGCTGTCGAGCAGCATGCGCAACGCGACTTCGTACAGCTCCATCCGGTTCTCCGGAAGCCGTCCGTTGCCCTCGTGGTGCAGGGCGCAGAGCAACGCGCACAGCAACGGGTTCTCGGCGAGCCGCCGCAATGCGCTCCGTGCGCCGATGGCCGTGATCAGGGCGTCGCGTTCCGCGTCGGGTGCCGCGCCCGGGAGCGCCTGGTGCCAGCGCGTGACGAACGTCCGGACGTCGCGCGGGGTCATCGGCTGGAGCCGGACTTCGGTGAACCCTTCGCCGCGCAGCCAGTCGGGGGCCACCGCGGCCGGGCGCGTGGTGACGACGAACCGGGCGCGCGGGAACGCGCCGACGAGTTCGTGCAGCCATTCGCGCACCTCGCGGCGGCGCTCGTCCGGGAGCTCGTCGAGGCCGTCGACGAGCAGGACGGCCCGGCCCCGGCGCAGGCGCCGCTGCACCCAGCCGGACGGCATCTCGTCGGCGATGTGCCTGCCGGCCTCGTCGAGGAAGCGCTCCGGTGCCGGCAGCGGCGACCGGCTGAACCGCCGCAGCCGCACCAGGAAGGGCGCCAGGTCGGCCCAGCCGTCGACGTCCTCAAGCTGCCGGCTCGCGCACTGGACGGCCAGCCACTGCAGCAGCGTCGTCTTGCCCGATCCCGCCTCGCCGCGCAGCAGGATCCGCGAAGACTTCGGCAGGACGTGCTCGATGCGGTCACCGGTCGCGTTGTCATCGTCCGAAGTGACCCTCAGGCTGAGATACGCCACCGACAGCGGGTACAAGCGGGTCGCATCCGTCAGACCCGCGCCGAACAGCGCCATCCGGTCGAGCGCCGTCACGACCTGGCGGCGGAAGTCCGCGGCGAAGTCGTCCGGGTGACGGCGTTCGGGCAGCGTCGCCAGCACGTTCCGGACGGTCTCGAGGATCTCCGTCTCCCGCTGGAGGATTTCGACGAGCGCGCCGGGCTGGAACCGGGGCAGGGTGCTCGTCACCTGGACCAGGTACGCGCAGCATTCCCGCAGCACCCGCTGGTACAACTCGGTCGCGTCGGCCGAGAGGAGCCGGGTGCCGTCGGGGACGGTCCGGAGCAGGTAGCGGTAAAGATAAGCGGCGTCGAGATCGGTGGCGAACAGGTCGTCGTCGGTCAGGGCCGCGTGGTCGAACGTCTCGCGCACCGCGTCGACCGCGGCGGCCCGCTCGTTCTCGGGCAACGCGCGGAACTCGACGTCGAGGAACGGCAGGAGCCGGTCGGCCACCCGCGACTCGAGGTTCGTGAACAACAGCCGCAGCTTGCGGCGGTCGTTGAGGCCGGTGGCCTGCTTCTCCAGCAGATCGAAGACCTTCGCGGTGGCGTCGGCGGCGATCGGGCGGTCTCCCAACCAGATCTTCGCCGCGGCCTTCACCACCGCCGTAGTCAACGCGATCGCCGAGGCTTCGAGGCTCACCGAGCCCAGCCTAGCCGAGCACCTCGTCCGTCGTGGCCACCTTCACCAGCGGGCCGTACAGCCGCAGGATGTCGAGCGCCTTGGCATGACTCGCGTCATCCGCTCCCGCGCACGCGTCCGACACCACTGTCACCGAGACGCCCGCATCCGCGGCCGCCAACGCTGTCGACAGGACGCAGCAGTCCGTCGACACGCCCGCCAGCACCAGCCGGGCCCCACCCACGCGCGTCGCCATCCGCGGGTTCCACTTGCCGAACGTTGTGGCGTCCACAGTGGACGGTGGCTGGAACGCGTCGATCACCTGGCACAGCGGTGCGTCCGGTGGCCGCAAGGCGAACGGCCACCGCTCGTAGTACTGCTTCCACGCGCCCTCCGGCCGGGCCGGGGCGACGAACCGGGTGAACACGACGTCGTCGCCGAAGGCCGTCACCAGGCGGCGGATCGGGGGCACCACCTCGGCGAAGCGCGGGGTGAACCACTCGCTCGCCGGGTCGGCGAACACGTTCTGCAGGTCGATGACCGCCAGGACCGCCCTCATGCCGTCTCCTGGGCGCGGACGCGGGACCGGGTCGGCAAAGTGACGAGGAAGCCCAGCGCCAGTGCCACCAGCACGCCGAGGTTCGCGTACGCCCACGCGCCGCCACGGCCACCGAGGCCGAGCGGCTCGAGGAGGTAACCCTGCCACTTCAGCCACCCCGCGGACGAGTTCGTCACCAGGCCCCAGCCGAGTGCGGTCGCCACCAGCACCAGCGCGATCGGCCCGGCCCGGACGTCGCCGTAGCGGCCGGCCGGGTCGAACAGCTCCCGCTCGGCGTAGTCGCGCCGCCGCAGCAGGACGTCCGCGAGCATCACCCCGCACCAGGCCGCGACCGGCACACCCAGCGTCACCAGGAATCCCTGGAACTGGCCCAGGAACTCGCCGCCGAAGAAGACGATGTAGATCGTGCCGAACACCATGATCACGCCGTCCACCAGCGCCGCCACCGGGCGCGGCACGCGCAGGCCCGCCGACAGCAGCGCCAGCCCCGACGAATAGATGTCCAGCACCGCGCCGCCGACCAGGCCGAGCACCGCCACGATCGCGAACGGCACCAGGAACCACAGCGGCAGCAACGTCGTCAGCGCCCCGATCGGGTCGGCCGCGATCGCCTTGTTCAGGTCCGGCGACGACCCGGCCAGCAGCAGCCCGAACACGAGCAGCACCAGCGGCGCCACCGCCGCGCCGAACGTCGTCCAGCCGACCACGCCGCGGCTCGACGACGACCGCGGCAGGTAGCGCGAGTAGTCCGCGGCCGCGTTGACCCAGCCGAGGCCGAAGCCGGTCATCAGGAACACCAGCGAGCCGACCCACTGCTGCGCCGAGCCGGACGGCAAGGCGCTGACGGCTTCCCAGTGCACGTCGCCGGCCACGAGGATCACGTAGACGACCGTGAGCACGCCGGTGATCCAGGTGATCCACGTCTGCAGCTTCATGATCGCGCCGAAGCCGAGCACGCCGGCGACGACGGTCAGCGCGGCGACCACGACCAGCGCGATCACCTTCGTCGGTGTCCCGCCGCCCCAGCCGAGCCGCTCGAACACCGTCGACGTCGCCAGCGTCGCCAGCGCGGTGAGCACGGTTTCCCAGCCGACCGTGAGCAGCCACGAGATCGCCGACGGCAGCCGGTTGCCGCGGACGCCGAACGCGGCACGCGAGAGCAGCATCGTCGGCGCCGACCCGCGCTTGCCCGCGATCGCGATGAAGCCGCACAGCAGGAACGAGAACAGGATGCCGACGACGCCGGCGACCAGCGACTGCCAGAACGAGATGCCGAAACCGAGGGTGAACGAGCCGTAGCTCAGCCCCAGCACCGACACGTTCGCGCCGAACCACGGCCAGAACAGCTGGCGCGGCGTGCCCCGGCGCTCGGCGTCGTCGATCACGTCGAGGCCGTTGGTCTCCACCTCGAGCCTGCGAGAACCGGTCATGTCGTGGCCTCCACCAGCTTGTCGATCTCCGCCCGGTCCGGCGCCGTCGCCGGGCCGGGGCGGGTCACCGACAGTGCGGCCGCCGCGTTGGCGCGCACTGCGGCGTCGAGGAGGGTACTGCCGCGCAGCAGCTCCGCGGCCAGTACACCGCAGTGCGTGTCGCCGGCGCCGTTGGTGTCCACCGCGTCGACCGGGAAGCCGGGGACGTCGACGGTCCGGCCGTGTTCGTGGACGCGGCAGCCCTTCGCGCCGTCACGGACGACGGTGACCGGTGGCAGCTCGCCGAGCACGTCGGCTTCGCGGGTGTTGCAGCTCAGAATGTCTACTGTGGACAGTATCGTTCGCAGTACCTCCGGATTGATCGATGCGACCAGCGGGCCAGGATCGAACAGCACCTTCGAGCCGGGCAGCCGGGGTAGCCACTCGAGGAGTGCCGCGCGATTGATCTCGTGCAGCAGACTGTATCCGGTCACGTACACGACGTCGTCCTTCTTTGGGAGGACCCGGTCGAGCAGGGCGCCCCGCAGCCGTCCCTCGGCGCCGGCACCCGTGGCGAAGGTTCGCTCGCCGGTCGCGTCGACCAGAACGACGACGACGCCGGTGTCCATTTCGGACAGTTGCTCCTGAGCCAGTTCGACGCCCTCCGCGGCGAGCGCGGCGCGGACGAGATCGCCGAAGCCGCCGGTGCCGTGGCTGCCGGCGTAGAGCACGCGAGCGCCGGACCGCGCGGCCGCGGCCATCACGTTGAACCCGCCGCCGGGCAGCAGGCTCGTCGAGGACGCCAGCACGTCGCCGCCCGGTGGCGGCAGGGCGGGCACCGCCATGACCAGGTCGAGGACGACCTGGCCGGTGTGCACCAGCCGCCCGGTCACCGCGCGCGCCGCCGCAGCGCGAGGAGTTCGTCGACCAGCGGGCCGAACTCGAGCCGGTTGACGCTGAGCACGGTGTCGACGACGTCGGGGCGGAAGGCGCCGATGCCGTGCGCGGCCCCGAGCATCGCCCCGCAGATCGCGGCGACGGTGTCGGTGTCGCCGCCGAGGCCCGCGGCCAGGCGCAGCGCCGACGGCGGATCGTCGCCCATGGCTTCGGCCAGCGCGAACGCGGCCACGACGGACTCCTGCGACGCCACCGACGTGCCGATCACCCGGGCGACCGCGTCGGCGACGGCGTCCGGCGCCATGCCCCGCACCCAGTCGCGCGCCCAGCGGATGCGGGCGGCGATCTCCCCGCCGGGCACCCAGTGCCCGCGTTCCCCACCGACGACGGCGGCGCGCTCGCCCGCGTCGAGCGCTTCGGACAGGCTCGCGCCGTCGACCCCGGCGGACACGGCGGCCGCGACCGCGGCGGCCGACGCGATGCCCAGGCTGGTGTTGTGCGTGACCCGCGCGGTCGCGACGACGGCGTCGACCAGGATGTGCAGGTTCTCCGGCGGCGTCGCGATGCCGACCGGCGTGACCCGCATGGCGGCGCCGTTGGTGGTTCCGGTGCGGCCGGCTTCCTCGGCCGGGACGCCGTCCTGCAGCCGGGAGAGCGCGCGCTTCGTCGACGGCCCGAGCAGGTCCGCGGAGCCGCGGCGGACCATGTCCGCCTCCCAGATGAGCAGGGCGTCGGCGAAGACGCGCGGCTCGACGGTGCCGCGGCCGTCGATGAGCAGCCGGGCCAGCAGGAGGGCCTGCTCGGTGTCGTCGGTGACCGAGCCGGCGGGCATCGACGGCGCGACCGGCTGCTCGGCGACGGCGGTGAGCAGCCCGGTGACCGGTCCGTAGGTGGCGGCGATCGCGGCGCGGGACATCGACTGCGTCGGCATGCCGAGCGCGTCGCCGACCGCCAGCCCGGTGAACGCGCCGAGCGCCCGGTCCCGCGCGCTCACCGGTGTCCGAAGGTGAGGTGGAACTGGAACCGATCCGGGTCCAGCAGGCTGACCACGCGCTCGACCAGCAGGCCCTCGACGTCGACCGAGGTGCGCTCGGCGCGGAGGAAGAGCTCGCCGATGCTCCGGCCGAGCAGTCCGGCGGCGCGGACGTCGAGACGTTCGGTGCTGATCCACTGGTCGCCGCCGACGGAGATCCGCCCGGCGGCTTCGAGGGTCTTGGTCAGGGAGCCGTCCAGCAGGCCCGTTTCGGGGAGCCCGGCGAGCGGCCCGGCGGCGGACACGGTGGCGGTTTCCAGCGAGATCCCGCGGTCGTGCTCGCGCCGCAGCCGCCGCACGGCGACGTAGGTCTTCTCGCCGAACTCTTCTTCGAGCGACCGGTCTTCGACGGTCTCGATGCCGAGGAGTTCGGTGGTGACCGGCGCCCCCGCGTCGGCGAGGGCGCGGGCCCAGCCGATCTGCTGGTCGAGCTGGACGCCGTCGAAGGTGACGAAGGAGCCGACGCCGGCCTGGGTGGAGATGAGTTCGAGCTGCTGCAGCTCGGACAGCGCGCTGCGGACGGTGCCGCGGCTGACCTGGTACCGCAGGGCGAGCTGGTTCTCGCCGGGGAGCCGTTCGCCGTGGGCGAGGCGCCCCGAGCGGATCAGCTCGGTGAGGTCGCCGATCAGGTGCTGCCGCTTGCTGTACATGTACACACCTGTACCCTGCGGCTTTGCGCTGGTCAAACGGCGACGAGCTCCCGCCGCCGCGACTCTTCGGCGACCATCATGCCCGCTTCCTTGGCGCTCACGCCGGCGATCAGCATGATCACCGCCAACGAGATCACGAAGATGACCGTGCTCAACCACACCATCGTGGACACCGGCAGGGTGAAGGCGCCGATCACGCGGGCGGCGCTCTCCAGTGCGAACCCGATGCCCCAGATGTAGCTGCCGCGCCGGAGGACGATCTCGAACCGCCGGTTGCCCCGCAGCCGTTCCCAGGCGGCTTCGTGGTCGGCCTTGCCGTGGGTGAGGAACGGGCGCAGGGTCTTGGTCATGATCGGCTGCGCGGTGAACGCGGAGACCAGAACGACGAGCCCGATGATGCCGCTGCCGAGCGAGTCCTTGGCGATCATCATCCGGGCGTCTCCGGAGACGAAGGTCAGCAACATGCCGACGACGTTGGTCACCAGGATGACGAGGGCGAGGCCGTTGAGGGTCCGGTCCTTGGCGAACTGGTAGAGCGTCCGGGCGAGCGGGAAGACGCCGGAGAGGGCGAGCGCGGTGAAGTCGCTCGCGCCGAGCGAGTGGAGCCCGTAGTAGACACCGAGGGGCACGGCGATCTCGATCGCGAGGGTCTTGAGCAGGGAGCTTCCGGGCTGGTTCGTCGTCATGGGAAGAGCTTGTCGCGGCCGGGGGTCCGGCAAGGATGCCGTCCGCCACGACTTCGGCCTGACAGATGTCACGGCCTCACATTCCGGGAGGCCGCGTCGTCGGGTAGGTCATGACGACAACCATGCCGTCGTCGCCGGGGCCCTGGCGTGGCGGCCGGGCGGGGCTCACCCCGGCTGATGCTGCCCGGGTTCAGCCTGCTTCAGCTCAGCCGAGCGCGCGGAGAAAATCTATGCCGGCTGAAGTAGACATTAGGTGCGAGCTGCGTGTAGAGTTCTCCTCGTACCGAGAGAGATAACGTCAAGCAGGCGCGGGAGAGTACGTAACTACCCGCGAGGTGAAGGAGGGAAGGACGCATCATTGGATCGCCTGCTCACGAGTGAGCGATCCTCGCCTCGTCCGCCTCTCGGCCGGACGACGCGAGTACCGGTGGCCGGCGGTCGCGTCGGTTGACAATGGTGAAACCCAACCCCGGGACCCCGGGTGCCGTGCACGGCACCCGGGGTCCTTTGTGTTGTGGAGAACTGCGATCCGGCGACGTCCCGAGCCGGGTCAGCCGCCCGAGTGCATGTCCTCGGCCTCGGGGACGCAGTCGTCGTCCGGGTCGTCGAGCCAGCCGTGCGGGAGGGTGACCTTGCCCGGGGAGCCCTGACGGCCGCGCGGCCCGGTGGCCGCCTCGGGGAAGGGGGCGTCGTGGTCGAGCTGGGCGATCAGGTCGTCCAGCTGGTCCATCGACGAGAGCATCGCGAAGCCGCGACGGAGTTCGGAGCCGACGGGGAAGCCCATCAGGTACCAGGCCATGTGCTTGCGGATGTCGCGCATGGCCTTGTCGTGGCCGTCGTGCTCGATCAACAGCTCCGTGTGCCTTCGCAGCACCTTCGCGACTTCGCCGAGGTTCGGCGGGGTCGGGATTTCGGTCCCCTTGAACGCGGCTTCGAGCTCGCCGAACAGCCACGGCCGGCCCAGGCAGCCGCGGCCGACGACGACGCCGTCGCAGCCGGTTTCGGTGACCATGCGCAGGGCGTCGTCGGCGCTGAAGATGTCGCCGTTGCCGAGGACCGGGATGCTGGTGACGGCTTCCTTGAGCGCGGCGATCTTGGTCCAGTCGGCTTGGCCGGAGTAGCGCTGCGCGGCGGTGCGCGCGTGCAGGCTGACGGCGGCGGCGCCTTCGGCCTCGGCGATCCGGCCCGCGTCCAGGTAGGTCAGGTGGTCGTCGTCGATGCCGACGCGGAACTTCACCGTGAACGGCACGTCGCCCGCGGCCTTCGCGGACTCCCGCACGATGTCGGCGAACAGCTTCCGCTTGAACGGCAGCGCGGCCCCGCCGCCCTTGCGCGTCACCTTCGCGACGGGGCAGCCGAAGTTGGAGTCGACGTGGTCGGCGAGGCCTTCGCCGACGATGATCCGGACGGCTTCGGCCATGGTCTTCGGGTCGACGCCGTAGAGCTGCATGGACCTGGGCTTTTCGTGCTCGCCGAAGGTCATCATGTGCATGGTGCCGGGGTGCCGTTCGACGACGGCGCGGGCGGTGATCATTTCGCACACGTAGATGCCGGCGCCGTACTCGGCGCACAGCTGCCGGAAGGCGACGTTGGTGATGCCGGCCATGGGCGCGAGCACGACTGGCGGATCGACCTCGTAGGGGCCGATCTTCAGGGCGGGCTTGCTCAGCAGGGCAGTCACGTCCTCCATTGTCGCTGGTGACACTCGTCACGCACAGCCGGCCTGCTCAACCTGCTCTCCGGGCCGTCACTTGTTCCAGACGGTGGCTTGCGTGCGAAGGGGACTACCAGCCGACGTCACGTTGAGAAGGAAGATCCGCCCTTCGGCGGTTCGCCCGCACACCTGGTTGCCCTTCGCGACGTAAGTCTGGTTTGAGCCATCGGCATCGACGGCCGACGCGCAGTCGTCCTTGCCCGGCTGTCCGCTCTTCTTCCAGACGGTCACCGTGGCTTTGCCAGTGACGTACAGCAGTTCGCTGCCGCCGAGGTCCATGATGTATTCGCCGTCGGTGTAAATCGGAGGGGCGAGGTCGAGGTTGAACTTGCCCCACTCGAGCTCGCCCGACCAGTAGACAGCCTTGTCCGGATTCACTGGCGCTGTCTTCGATGCGGTGTTGTCGGCCGGACCGGCTTCAGGTGCCGTCACGGTGACTGTCGCCGGAGCGGCCGTGAACGTTGTCGAGGCGGATGACTTCGCCTCCGGTGCACTGCTCCGGCCGATGAAGAAACCAGCGCCGGCGAGCGCGGTGACCAATGCCGCGATCGCCGTTATCCACTTGTGGCCCAGTTCTCCCCAGCCGGACTTCTTCGGCGACTGACTGTCGTCACTCATCGTGCCCCCTCGGCCTGACGTGGTCGGGGTAACACTTTACGGGGTCGGGTTTCGTCGACCAGGGCTTTACTGAGGCTGGGTCGAGTCGTAAAACACCTGCGCGATGGCCATGACCCTGTTCCGGCAGCTCTGCGTGTCGTCCGCGGCCAGTTTCCCGTCGGAGACGCCGACCTTGAACTGCGCGTTGCTGTCCCACACGGCCAGGGTGCACAGCTTTCCGGTGGGTGACGGTCCCCATGCCGCGCTTTCGCCGAGGTGCACCGCCGGGTCCGGCACGTAGCCGCCCGAGGACGTGTAGACGTCGACGCCGGTGCGCTGCTGCCGCACGGTGCTCACCTCCAGGTCGAGGTCCACCGTGACGGCGTCCGCCGAGTTGGCGAAGTGGCACACCCAGCCCTGGCCGATCTTCGTGCCGGAACTCTTCGGCGGCAGGTTCCCGACGCGGATCGCGACTTCGTCGCAGGTCGGCAGCGGCGCGGCGCCGTACTTGCCGCCGGTCTCGCCGTTGCCGCGGTTCAGGAACACGAACGCTCCCACCGCGGCGCCGAGCACGACCACCACCCCGACGGCCACGATCGCGATGATCCCGCCGGTCCCGATGCCCCGCTTCGACGGACCCGCCCTCACAGGTTGACCGCCTGGGGCCACTGGCCGCCGGGCAACCGGGAGTCGTTCATCAGGCCCTTCGCGTCCCGGATGCTGCCCACGGTCTGCATCAGCAGATTCGCGATGTCCGCCAGCCTGCCGATCGAATTGGTGACGAGCCCGCCGAGCGCGCCGGCCAGATCCTTGACCGCGAACGGGATTTCGACAACGGTCGCGGTTTCGAGGGCGGCCGTCACCACTTCCCCGAGGAAGTCGGCGACCAGTTTCACGAGCCCCGTCATGAACTCGACGTTGAGCTGGGCGATCTTGATCAGCCAGCTGCTGATCGTGTCGGCCTTCCCGCCTTGGCCGCCAACGGCCTCCACGGCGTCCCGCTGCGTCTTGGCCCGCTTCCAGTACTCGCTCGCGCCGCCGCCTTCCCAGTACGCGAGGTTGGGGTCCGCGGCGGTCTCCACGGCGACCGCCATGGCGGCGACGTCCTTCTGGACGTGGTCCTGCCAGTTGAAGCTCTGGACGATCAGGGACACCACCGGCAGGTGGTGTTCCACCGCGTACTGCACCAGCTTCACGAGCTTGTCCAGGCCCTCGCGGATCTTCCCCAGCGCGTCGGAGATCCAGATCATGGCCGGGCCGAGCACGTACTTCCAGTCGTTGATGTGGTGCACCGCCGCGTTGTACTTGGCGATGATCTCCTTGATCTTCGCCTCGACCTTGCCGAACAGGTCGTCGAGGGGGCGGGTGAACTCTTCGGGGCCGGCCGGACCGAGCGGGTTGAACGGGATGGTCATTTCGCCGCCGTTCCGTAGATCTGCTTGAGATCGATTTCGGTGATCGCCTCGGCCTGGTCGTACAGTTGTGCGGTCTTCTGCAGTGCTTCGTCGATCTGGTCGAACTCGACGATGGCGCCGTCGAGGGCGTTTTCGACGTACGCGCGCAGCGATTCGTACGTTTCGCTCAGCAGCTTCGCGTTGAACGCTCCGGCCGCGAGGGTGATGGGGTCGCCGACGAAGAACGCGGCTTCGCCCAGTGTCGCGTTCTTCACGGCGGGGTTCACCTTGCCCACGGTGTCGGCGAACCCCCGCCATTTCGTTCCTTCGGCGCGCACGGCCGAGGTGATCACCTTGTAGCCGACCATGGTCAGCTCCCCCTAAACGTCGTAGCGGAATTCGAAGGCGTCTTCGTCGTCCTCCTGGGCCGCGCCCCGGGCGGAGCGTGGCTTGGGCGAGGACGAAGTGGCGGCCAAGCCGGCCGCCGAAAACATTTCGAGGAAGTCCTGGCGCAACCGGCTCGCGCCGGCCTTCGGCAGGGTGCCTGCCGACCCGGTCACGCCGGCCGGACTGCCGCCCCGCAGGTGCAGCACGAAGAACCCGAGCGGACTCCGGACGTCGGTCAGTTCCGGGGTGGCCTGGCTCGCTTCGAGACGCCGGATGTCGTCCAGCTGCGCGTCGATTTCGCTGATCCTGGCCCGGACGCCGGCGATCCACTCGTCGTGGGGCTTCGGCTCGAGGTCGGCGGCCGGCAGGTCGGCCGGCCGGGGCGCTTCCGGCGCGTCGCGGGTGTTCGCGAGCTCGACGACCACCGCGCGCTGAGTGGCCGTGACGTAGGTGCCGAACAGCACCCCGGCCAGCTCGGCGGCGGGAATTCGCGACGCCCAGCTCTGCTGGATGTCGACGTCGGTCAGCTTGCGGCGCGCGTCGACGGTGACCCGGATGGTGCCACTCGCGTCCCGGGCTTCGTACTCCGCGGCCGGCCCGACTCTCTCGCCGCCCGGCTGCAGAAGGTCGTTCAACTGGGCGTTCACCGTCGCCGTGCTCGGCATGTCCAGCTCCGCGAGCACGACTTCGTCGCGATCGAATCCCAACGGTCCTCCCCTTGCGCCGTCGAGCCGGTATCGTACCGCCGAATGGCCCAGCTCGGGCGCGAATGGACATGATGCCGGCCGCGACCAGGACGTGACCCGGGTTTGAGTAGTGCTACGGATCCGCGGGCGGGCCTCGTGCGTGACCCTGACCGGTATGACCACCGAAGCAGATGTGCTCCTCCGCCTCGCCGGCGAGATCGACGACCTGGGGCGTCGTCTCGCTCTGGTGGGTTCCGAACTGCGGACCGTCCGGGCCGAAGACACCGAGGACGCCGAACAGCCGACGCAGGCACCGCGACCGCAACCCCAGCCCGAACCGCCGCAACCCCAACCACAGCCCCACCTGCAGCAACCCTGGCCGATGCCGCGGCCCGGGCCGGTCCCGTGGCCGCAGTATCAGTGGGCGCCGCCGCCCCAGCAGTACTTCCCGCCCCCGCCTCAGCAGCCGTACCCACAGCAGTCGTATCCCCAGCAGCCCTACCAGCCGTACCAGCCCGTCCCGCGCCAGAAGCTGGGCGAGAAGCTCGGCAAGGAAGGTGCGGGAAGCCGCGTGCTCGCCTGGGTGGGCGGAGCCGTGACGCTGCTCGGCGTCGTCCTGCTGCTCGTGCTCGCCGTCCAGCGGGGCTGGCTCGGGCCGCTGCCGCGGGTCCTCGTCGGCGCCGCGTTCGGGCTGGCGCTGACCGGCGTCGGCGGGTGGCTGCACCGCAAGCCCGCCGGCCGCACCGGGGCCTTCGCGCTGGCCGCCACCGGGATCGCGACGCTCTACCTGGACGTCCTCGCCGCGACCTCGCTGTACGAGTTCCTGCCGATGCTCGCCGGGCTCGCCGCCGGGCTGGCGATCGCCGTCGGCGGGCTGCTCGTGGCCGTGCGCTGGGAGTCGCCGCTGCTGGCCTCCGCCGTCGTCGTCGGCTGCGTCGTGTGCGCGCCGGTGATCACCCGCGGCTTCACTCCCGAATTGGTCACCTTCCTGCTGATGGTCCAGCTCGCGACGACGCCGGTGCAGCTGCGCCGCGACTGGTCGTCGCTGACGCTCGCCGCCGGGGTGCCGCCGCTGTTCGCGTCCGTGATCAGCACCGCGGTGCTCGGCGTTGGCGGCGGCTGGGCCAACACCGCCGCGGCCGCCGGCGCCGGTGTGGTCGGGGTGGCGCTCGCGCTGATCGTGCTGCGCCGCCGCGAGAACGACCCCGGCGCGCTTTCCGTGCTGGCGACGGTCGTGCTCCCGGTGCTGGTCGCGGCGCTGCTGCTGCCCAAGGCCCAGGCGGTGCCGGTGGCGGCCGGGGCGGGGGTCGTCCTGCTCGCGGTCTGGGCGACGCGCCGCTGGTGGCCCGGGTTCGCCGGGCAGGTGGCCGGGCTCGCCGGGTTGCTGGCGATCCTGCAGGCGACGGTCACGCAGTTCGACGGCCCGGCCCGCGCCGGTGTCCTGCTCGGCGAGGCGCTGCTGCTGGTCGTGGCCGCGCTGGGCGGGCGGAACCGGCTCGTGCTCGGCGCCTCGCTCTGCTTCGCGGCGATCGGTGGCCTGGTCGGCCTGTTCTTCGACGTCACGCCCGCGCTGCTGGTCGTCCACCGGCCCCGGTCGGCCGGTGACCTGGCCGGCGCGTGCGTGGTCGCCGCGCTGATCCTCGCCGTGTCGGTCGCGCTGCCGTGGGCCGCGGCCCGGCTGGCGGTCTTCCGCGGCCCGGCCGACGACCTGCCGGTGTGGCTCCTGGCCGGGGTTTCGGCGCTGTACGGCGCCGCCGGGGTCGTGCTGTGCGGGTCGCTGCTGGCGGTCCCCGGCCGGACCGGGTTCCTCGTTGGCCACGCGCTGATCACGGTGTCCTGGACGATCGCGGCGCTCGTCCTGCTGCTGCGCGGGATCGAGGCCGTCGCGCTGCGGGTGAGCGGGCTGGTCCTGGTCGGCGCCGCGGTGCTGAAGCTGGTGCTGTTCGACCTGTCGGCGCTGGACGGCCTGGCCAGGGTCGGCGCGTTCCTCGGCGCCGGGCTGGTGCTGATGGCGGCCGGGACGCGGTACGCGCGGCGCGTCGCCTCGCGCTAGCCCCGGAAGAAAATGTCGGTGCCTCGTGGTTACCTGGGTCACAGCCCGACGACCAGGGGGTAGGACCATGGCAGAACCAAAACTCGCCGACCGAGCAGGCGAGCCGATCGGCTGGCTGACCACTGTCACGCCGAAGGGGCGGCCCGCACCACGACCGGTGTGGTTCGTCCTCGACGGCGAGGACGTCGTGCTGTTCAGCCGGCCCGGCACGGCGAAGCTCCGGCACATAGAGGCGAACCCCGACGTGAGCTTCCACCTCAACAGCGACGAGCACGGCGGCTCGATCCTCGTCGTCAACGGAAAGGCGCACGTCGAGGCGGGGAAGGCCGCGGAGGCGCCCGGGTTCCGCGACAAGTACGCCCCCCACTACGCGGGGGCCGGATTCTCGGCGCCGGAGGCCTTCGAGGCCGAGTACTCCGTCCGCATCCGCGTGGTGCCCGAGCGCTTCTGGGGGTTCTGACTAGAAATCAACGTCCAGGCAGGCCAGCCGGGCGCCCGCGGTGCCCGCGTGGCCGGCGTCGGTGTGCGTGTGAGTTTCGTGGATGACCACGGACTTCGCCCGCCGGTCGGCGAACGTCCAGTCCACGGCGGACCGGGCGAAGCCGGAGCCCAGCCGGTCGGTGCTGAAGTCGAGCCAGATCTCGTTGCGGGGGTTCGCGTACGCGGGGTCGACCGACGGCTTCACCGGGTCGGGTGCGTGCTGGAAGTGCGGGCCGGCGGCGTCGCCGGTGGCATCGCACGGCTGCGCGTGCGCGTGGGCGCCGTAGGCCCGGCCCGGGCGCAGGCCGGTGACGACGAGCATGGTCGTCGTGCCGGCGTGCGACGCCGAGAGGCTGAACACGTGCGCCCGGGCGCCGGCCGGAACGAGGTCGGGGCGATACGTCACCGCGTGTGCGCCGGGGGCATACGCGGTGAACCTGCCGTGCTCGGTGGCGACGTGCACGGGTGACGAAGACGCGGCGGCGGCGCCTGGGGCGAGCAGGGCGACGGCCGCCGTGGCGGCGAAAGCGGCGATGAGACGCATTGTTCCTCCTTGGACGCAGTCCCTCCTTAACAGCCGGTCGGCGAGTCGTCATGGTCTTCACTCGAACGAGTGACACGTGTTCGTGGGAGGTTCACGGATTTCCCATCCGGTGGGCGCTCCTGGGGCCGGTTATGGTTTTCCTGTGCCCGAACACACCGGCGAAACCCGCAACGAACAGCTGACGCGCAACGTCGCCGAACTGCTGCAGGAACTGCGCGTCGCGCAGGCCGGCGTGCAGATCCTCTTCGGCTTCCTGCTCTCCGTCGTGTTCACCGACCGGTTCCACGACGCCAGCGGGTTCGAGAAGTCGCTGCACCTGGCCGCCGTGATGCTGGCCGTGGCGTCGACCGCCCTGCTGACGGCGCCCGCGGCGTGGCATCGGCTGCTGTTCCGCACCGGCAGCCGGGAGCGGATCCTGACCGTCGGCAACCGGCTCGTACTGGTCGGGCTGGTCTGCCTGGCGCTCGCGATCACGTCGACGGTCTCGCTGATCGCCAAGGTGGTCTACGGCGAGATCGCCATGGGCATCGTCGGCGTGCTGTCGGCGCTGATCTTCGGGGGCCTCTGGTTCGTCATCCCGATCCGGCTGCACCCGGACAACGACGACGACACTCAGCCGACGGGCCCACCCAAGTAGAGCGTGTCCTCCTGGACGAAGCAGAGCGGGTTGCCGAACGGGTCGTCCGCGTAGAAGGAGCGTTCGCCCCAGAACTGGGTCTCGATCGCGTCGTCGAGCCAGCGCGGCCCGGCGGCACGCACCCGCTGGAACGTCTCCTCGACGTCGTCGACCGCGAGGTAGACGATCCGCGGGTCCTTCCGCGGGCGGGGCTCACGGTGTTCGAGTGGTGCTTCGACGCAGGCGAGCACGACGCCGCCGCAGGTGAAGTAGTGCCGGTTGACCGCGATCCGCTCGCCGGGGTGACCCAGGACGTGCCCGTAGAACGCGACCGCCGTTTCGATGTCGTCGACGGGCTGGATCAGCCGGAAGACGCGAGGTCCGCTCATGCGACGAGACAGTACCGCCGCGGCCCGGGTGTTCATCCGCTGTTCGGCGATAGTTGCCGGGCCGGTCGGGCGGCGCCCGTAGCTTCCGGCGCGTGACTGATACTTCCCGCCGGACCTTCCTGCTCGGCGCGGGCGCTGCCGCGGCGGCGAGCCTGCCGAACGTCCTCGCCGCGCCGGCCGCCGAAGCCCGGGGCCACCACCGCCCGGACCCCGAAGATCCGCGTTTCACGCTCGTGGTCATGCCGGACACGCAGTACCTGTTCGACGAGGACCGCGGCGACGCGGCCCCGCTGGACGCCTCGCTGCGCTACGTCCTCGACGAGGCCGGCAACGTTGTCTTCCTCGCCCATCTCGGTGATCTCACGCAGAACGGCCGCGTGGACGAGTTCGCCCGGATCAGCCGGTCCTTCAGGCGCTCGACCGCCGCCGGTTCCCCTACAGCACCCTCGCCGGCAACCACGACGTCAACGGCTCGACGGACGACCAGCGCGGCCGGACGCCGTACCTGGACGCGTTCGGCCCGCAGCGGCAGCGCAGCTCGCCGACGTTCCGCGGCGCGTCGAAGGACGGCTACAACAGCTACCACGTGTTCCGCGGCGGCGGCCGCGAGTGGCTGCTGCTCGCCCTGGACTGGCGGCCCTCGGCGGGCGGCCTGGCCTGGGCGAAGCAGGTCCTCGCGCAGCACCCGGGCCTGCCCGCGATCCTCACCGTCCACGAGCTGGTCTGGGCCGACGACGCCGGCCAGGCGCAGTTCTCGACGTTCGGCGAGCACGTCTGGAAGGAACTGGTCGAGGGCAACGACCAGATCTTCCTCACCCTCAACGGCCACTACTGGCCGACCGGGCGCACCGTCCGGAAGAACGCCGCCGGCCACGACGTCCACGTCCACATCGCCAACTACCAGGACCGCTACTACGGCGGCAGCGCGATGATCCGGCTCTACCAGTTCGACCTGGCGCGCGGCGTGATCGACGTCCGGACGTTCTCGCCGTGGCTCGCCGCGCAGGACCACCTGAGCGAGCTGCAGCACGTCGAGGTCGAGCGCAGCGGCTCGGCCGACTACTTCAGCGTGGAGATCGACTTCGCCGAGCGGTTCAAGGGCTTCGCGCCGGTGCCGGTCCCGCCGGGACGGCCGGCGAAGCAGCTGCTGGTGCCGGGCACGGTCGCGTACTGGCGCTTCGAGGGCGGGGCGGACGGTAAGCCGGTGCCGGACGACGTGGTCGTGCGCGACCAGTCCGGGCGCGGCAACGACCTCACGCGCGTCACGGCGCCCGGCAGCGGTCCGGCCGCGCTGAAGTACGCGAGTGAGTTCTCGCCGCGGCAGCCGTCGCGCGGGAGCCTGCGATTCGACGGCAGCCGCGACCCGAGCCGCGGCGCGTACCTGCGCATGGTCGACGCGGCGCCGATGAACCGGCTGAAGTTCGAGCGCGGGTACACCGTCGAAGCGTTCTTCCGGCTGCCGGCGAACTTCAAGGACGGTCACCACGGCTGGTGCGGGCTGTTCGGCAGGCTCGGCAGCGGGGCCGCCGCCGGCAAGACCGGCGACGACCCGCTGGAGTCCGCGGCCACACTGTCCCTTTCGGACGGTGGCGAGCTCCAGTGGGCGGTGTACCCGCTGAACCAGGACCGGACCTCGACGAACTGGGGCCACGAGCTGCCGGTCGAAAAGTGGTGGCACGTCGCCGTGGTCAACGACGGCGGGCGCACGATCATGTACGTCGACGGCTGCCCGGTGGTGCGGAATCCGGCCACGCCCGCTGTCGGGCTCGCCGACCCCGGCGGCCCGTGGCTGGTCGGCGCCGCGTCCTACGAGGGGAAGGTCGACCGGAGTTTCGCCGGGCTGCTGGGTGACGTGCGGGTGGTGGACCGGCCGCTGAGCGTGCGCGAATTCATGCTGGCCTGAGGCCCTTGACAGCGGGTGGACAATAAAAAATCGGCGTGCTCTCCAGAATCAATAAGAGAACTCGCCGAACCTGATAAGAGTCTAACCGCTGTGAGGGGAACTTGTCAAACCAGGGGTACGACGAGGAATTGCGGGAAGAACGGGCCTACGTCGCCGCGCTGTACGAGCGGCTCGATCGCGAGCGCGCGGTGGCGCAGGCCCGCTACCACGGCGCACTCGGGCAAACCGAGGTGACGCCAGGGGAACGGGAGGACGACGTCCGGTGCCGGTCGCGGGAGGCGGCCCGGCTGGACGTCGCCGACAACGGCCTCTGTTTCGGCCGATTGGACGCCGTTTCGGGCGAAACCCGCTACATCGGCCGGATCGGGCTCTTCGACGCGGAAAACGACTACGAACCGTTCCTGCTGGATTGGCGGGCACCGGCGGCGCGGCCGTTCTACGTCGCCACCGCGGCGAGGCCGGAAAACATGCGCCGCCGTCGCCAGTTCCACACGAGGGGCCGCCGGATCGTCGATTTCACGGACGAGGTGCTCGGCCGCCCGGGCGACCACGAGCGCGGGGACGCGGCCCTGCTCGCGGCCGTCAGCGCGCCACGCGGCGAGGGCATGCGGGACATCGTCGCGACGATCCAGGCCGAGCAGGACGAGATCATCCGGCTCGGCCACACCGGGGTGCTGGTGGTCGAAGGCGGACCCGGCACCGGCAAGACGGCCGTCGCGCTGCACCGGGTGGCCTACCTGCTCTACACCCGCCGCGAGCGGATGGCCCGCAGCGGCGTGCTCGTGGTCGGGCCGAGCCCGCTGTTCCTCGACCACATCGGCCGCGTGCTGCCGTCGCTCGGCGAGTCCGACGTCGTCTTCCAGACCACCGGCGACCTCGTGCCCGGGCTGCGCTTCACCGCCGAGGACCGGCCGGAGGTGGCGCGGTTCAAGGGTTCCCTGAAGATCCTGGACGTCCTCGCGGCCGCGGTCGCCGACCGCCAGGAGGTGCCCGGCGAACCGCTGCCGGTCGAGCTGAGCGACGTCACGGTGGAGCTTGACGCCGGCCTCGCGGCCGAGGCCCGCCTCGCGGCGCGCCGATCCGAGTTGCCGCACAACGAAGCCCGCGCGGTCTTCCGCGAGCACGTCATGGCGCTCATCGCCGAGCGGGTCGTGGCGAAGACCGGCGAAGGCTGGCTGACCCCGGAGGATCGCGGGGTGTGGGCGGACCTTCGCGCCGACGTCCTCGACGAGCTCACGGAGCACGAAGCGTTCGACGCCGCACTCGACACGCTGTGGCCGTACCTGACACCGGAGACGCTGCTGGCACCGCTGTACGCGTCCCCGCGCCGGCTCGAGGCCGCCGGGGCCGATCCGGCGTTGTTCCGCGCGGACGGCGCGGCCTGGACCGTGTCGGACGTGCCGTTGCTCGACGAGCTCGTCGACCTGCTCGGCCGGGATGACGCCGTCGAAAGCGCCGCCGCGCGCCGGCGGGCGGAAGAGGAGGCCGAGTACGCCTCCGGCGTCCTGGAGCTCATGAAACTGGACCGCGAGGAGCTGGACGAGGACGTCCAGCTGGCCGCCGAGAACCTGCTCCACGGCGAGGACCTGGCCGGCCGGTTCGCCGAGCGCGACACCCGTGACCTCGCCGAGCGCGCGGCCGCCGACCGCGACTGGACGTACGGGCACGTCGTCGTCGACGAGGCGCAGGAACTGTCCGAAATGGACTGGCGGGTGCTGATGCGGCGGTGCCCGAGCCGCTCGTTCACGATCGTCGGCGATCTCGCCCAGCGCCGCTCGGCCGCGGGCGCGACGGCTTGGGCGCCGATGCTCGCGCCGTACGTCGGCGACCGCTGGCAGTACCGGGAGCTGACGGTGAACTACCGGACCCCGGCGGAGATCATGACCGTCGCCGGCGCCCTGCTGGCACGGTTCGCGCCCGGCGCGCGGCCGCCGGAATCCGTGCGCGCGTGCGGGGTCCGCCCGTGGTCCAGACGAATCGTCGAAGGCGAGCTGCGGGACGCCGTCGACGAGTTCGTCCGCGACGAAGCCGGTCGCGAAGGCACCAGCGTCGTGATCGGCCCGGCGGGGGTGCCGGGCACGATCCCGCCGTCGGCGACCAAGGGCCTGGAGTTCGACGCCGTCCTCGTCGTCGACCCGGCGCGGATCCTGGCCGAGGGCCCGCGTGGCGCGGCCGAGCTGTACGTCGCGCTCACCCGCGCCACGCAGCGCCTCGGGGTGGTGCACCGGGAGCCGCTGCCGGCGGCGCTGACCGGGCTCGCCGAAGCCGGCGTGCCCACACCGGCCGGGCACCGGCGGTTCCTGTAGCCGGGCGGGGATGGCGGGCGGGGTGCCGGCCCGTCATCCCCGCCCGCTACGCCGTGAGCCGGCCCCAGGAGTAGTTCTGCTTGGCCAGCTTCAGGTAGACGAACAGCTCGGTCCCGGACACGCCCGGGATCTTCCTGACCTCTTCGCCGAGCACTTCGAGCATGTGGTCGTCGTCTCGGCAGACGAGCTCGGCGAGCAGGTCGTAGCGCCCGGCGCACAACACGACGTAGTGCACGTTCGGCAGTTCGGAGAGTTTGTCCGCGACCTCGCGGGGATCCGCGCCGTCGACGCTGATCCCGACCATCGCCTGCCGCGTCAGATCGACGTTGGCCGGGTCGGTCACCGCCACGATCTGCATCAGGTCGTCGCGCAGCAACCGCTGCACGCGCTGTCGGACGGCTCCCTCCGAGAGGCCGACCGCTTTGGCAAGCGCGGTGAACGAGGCCCGGCCGTCCTCCTGGAGCAGGGCGATCAGCGATCTGTCCGTATTGTCCAGCGTGCGCGCACGTGTTTCGTCACCCATGCCGTCCCTCCCTGTGTTTCGGCATGTGATTTGTCAAGTGCGCAGCGTATCGAGACCAGCGGAGAAAGCGAGCCCCCTGGGCCAGCTTCGCGTGATCCGGCGCGAGGATCGCCGTCAGCCGAGGAATCGGTGGCGGGGGACCAAAATCACGAGGCTTTCCGAGGCGGCGGCGACGTCGTCGAGCCGCTCTGGAACCAGGCGCCGAGGGCGACGTCGAGCGGACCTTCACCAGCCCAGGCGATCACGCCGTCCGGACGGAGCAGCAGCGGGCCGGTGTTCGTCACCGGGACGACGTCGACACGCGGGTCCGCGAGGTGCCGGGTTTCCGGTGTGCGCAGGAGGAGCCCGCGGCCGGTGCGCGTGTGCTCGTGCAGCCGGGAGACGCGGCCGTCGCCAATCAGTTCGAGGTCGGGGCAGTGCTCGCCGACCGGTGCCGGTGCGGGGTAAGGGAAGTCGTAGCGCTCGCGGACCCCGGACAGCAGGTCGGCGAAGTACCGGTTCGCCTCGGGCAGGTCCAGCACTTCCCCGAGGATCTCCCGCAGGGCATCGACATGCGGTCCGGGCGCCAGCAACGCGGATTGAGCACGGGTATTGCGTAGCACCGCTTCGCCCGCCGGATGCCTTTCGCGCGTGTACGTGTCGAGGAACGCTTCGGGCTTGTCGCCACGGATCACGGCGCCGAGCTTCCAGCCGAGATTGGCCGCGTCCAGCAGCCCGAGGTTCAGACCCTGACCGCCGCTCGGCGAATGCACGTGCGCGGCGTCCCCGGCCAGGAACACGCGGCCGAGCCGGTAGGTGGCCGCCTGGCGGGCCTGGTCGCCGAACCGCCGCGCGTCATGGATCTCGCTGACGACGACCTCGGTCCCGGTCACGCGCTGGATGACCTCGGCGAGCTCCGCCGGCGTGACCGGCCCCTCCGGCCCCTCCGGTTCGGGGCCGGTGACGAGCTCCGAGACCCCGGTCATGCTGCCGCCGTGCATGAAGGTGCCGGTGGCGTAGCGCCCGCTCGGCGGGACGGCGCCCGCGAACCGCACCCGGCCGGCGGTCGTGCGCAGCAGCGCCGGAGTGCCGGGGAAGCCGAACCCGGCGAGCTTGCGGACCGCGCTGCGGCCGCCGTCGCAGCCGACGACGTACTTCGCGCGCCATTCGCGCTGCCCCGCCGTGACCGTGACACCGTCCACATCGGACTCGACAGCGACGACCTCGTGGCCGCGCAGCACCCGGACGCCCGCGGCGTGCTTCGCGAGGACCCGTTCCAGCTCGGGCTGCCAGATGTTCGTCCGGGGCCGTTCGGGGTCCGGGACGATCTTGAAGATGTTCGCGAAGTGCCCGCGAGTGCTGCCGTGGTCACGGGCGAGGTCTTTCGTGCCTTCGACGTCGGCTTCGGCGAGTTGGTCGCCGAGACCGCGTCGCCGGAGTGCTTCGGTCGCGAGCGCCCCCAAACCACGCGCTTTCGTCTCCTTCGACGGCGCCAGGAGCCGTTCCAGGACGAGTGGTTCGGCGCCGGCCAGCTCGAGTTCCGCCGCGAGGAACAGGCCCACCGGGCCCGCGCCCACGACGATCACATCGGCATCCATGAGAGCTCCTTAACTAGTTAAGGAGCTAGGATGTCCTTAACTAGTTAAAGCGTCAAGGAGCAGCATGCCACTGGAAGTCGCCGACGCCGTGCGCGTCGCGCTGAACCTGCTGGAAGACGAGGGCCTGGACAAGCTGACCGTGCGGCGCCTGGCCACCGAGCTCGGCGTCAAGGCACCCGCGTTGTACTGGCACTTCCGCGGCAAGCGCGCCCTGCTCGACCACCTGACGGACGCGATCGTGGCGCCGGTGGTCGCCGGGCTGCCCGACGGCGGGCCGTGGCTGAAGTGGCTCGACGACGCCGCGTTCGCGCTGCACACGGCGTTGCTCGCGCACCGCGACGGCGCCCGCGTCGCGCTGGGCGCGAACCTCGTCACGGCCCGCGCGCTCGGCGAGTTCGCGGAGCGCGCGGTCGGGGTGCTGCACGACGCGGGCTTCCCGCTCGGCGAGGCCACCCGCGCGGCCGGGGTGCTGGTGCACTTCGTGCTCGGCCGGGCCGTCGAGGACCAGACGCGGCCGTCGCCGGGCGAAGAGGCCGCGGCGATCGACGCGGAGTCGTTCCCCTTCCCGCTGATGGCCCGTGGCCTGCGCGAACGGGCCGGCTCGACCGTCGAGGACGACTTCCGGTACGCGCTCGGCGTGCTGCTCGCCGGACTCGAAGCCGTCAGCCCAAAAACACGCCGATGAGCGGCGGCCCGCCGGTCTGGTGGTGGTTCGACGCCGGCGAGTGGTGGTACGCGCCGGTGCAGCTCGAGGTGATCGGCGGCTTCGCAGCCAAGGCCTCGGTCACACCTCGGCCGGGCCGTGGCCACGGCCCGCCCGAAGGGCGCCTGAATCTCAGCGCATGCGTTCCGGGACGGTGTCGAGCTCGTGCACCATGTGCACGGCCAGCGCGAGCGCCTTGGCGTCGTTGAGCTTGGTGTGCTCCATGACGATGTGCTTCACGCGGTCGACGCGCATTCGGTAGCGGGTGGTGGGTTCGGTGGCACTGGTCATCGGTATGTCCTTTGCTTTTCGGGAGGCTTGATGTGGTCCTGCACGGTGCCGCACACGCAGCCGCGGTCGGCTGCCTGGCCGGCCGTCGTCGCGGCGCAGTAACGGCGCGCGATGGCGTCGTGCATGCCGAGCGGGTGGGCGCAGCTCGGGCACTCCGTGTCGGAGCGGGGAACGTCGGGTGCGTCGGGAACCGGGGCTGTCATGTCGTCACCTTCGACGCTCGCAGGGGTGCGCTGGCCGAGTGGAGGTGTTGCAGCACATAGCCGTACGAGCGGGCCCAGCCGCACTGGGCGTAGGAGATGTCGTGCCGGGCGCAGAAGTCCCGGACGATCACCTGCGCGTGCTTGAGGTTCGGCCGCGCCATGCTCGGGAACAGGTGGTGCTCGATCTGATAGTTCAGCCCGCCGAGGGCGAAGTCGACCACCGGGCCGCCGCGGACGTTGCGCGAGGTCAGCACCTGCTTGCGCAGGAAGTCCAGTTTGTGCCCGGCCGACAGCATCTCCATGCCCTTGTGGTTGGGCGCGAACGAGCAGCCCATGTAGAGGCCCCACAGGAACTGGTGCACCAGGACGAAGATGATCCCGGTCAGCGGCGAAAGCACGATGAACACCGCGGCGAGGTAGGCGACGAGGTGCGCGATCAGCAGCGCGGACTCCAGCTTGTGCTGGCGGACGTCCTTGCGCCACACGGCCTTCACGCTCGACACGTGCAGGTTGAGGCCTTCGAGCAGCAGCAGCGGGAAGAACAGGAACGCCTGGTACTTCGCCACCCAGCGCAGGAATCCGCGTTTGCGCGAGCTCTGCGCCTTGCTGAACGCGAGCGCGGAGATGTCGACGTCCGGGTCCTCGTCCTCGTTGTTGGGGTTGGCGTGGTGGCGCGCGTGCGTGCCGATCCACCAGCCGTAGCTCAGCCCCGTCAGCCCACCGTGGACGAGTCCGGTCGCGTCGTTGGCCTTGCGGCTTTGGAAGATCTGCTTGTGTCCGGCGTCGTGCCCGATGAACGACAGCTGCGCGAACACCATCGCGAAGAACGCGGCGAGGAACAGTTGCCACCAGGAGTCGCCGAGGAAGACGAAGGCGACCCAACCGCCGCCGAAGGCGACGAGGTTGAGCCCGATCCGGGCGGCGTAGTACCGCCGGCGCCGCTGCATCAGGCCGGCGGCCTTGACCAGCCGCGACAGCTCGGCGAAATCACTGCCGGGCATCGTGGGAGTGTCCGGAATTTGCGTGGAAGACATCAACGCACCGCTCTGGGTAAGTCGTAAAGGCTTGTCCAGCAACGGTTTCCAGCCCTGACGGGGTCTGGGTCCGGTTCGGGAAAGGGCACTGGAGCCTGGTCACGGTGGGTACCGCGTCCTTGCTCAAGCCTCCCACCCCGTCGCCGGATTGGCAATTCCCCGGAGAGGGGGCGAAAGGGTGTACAGTCGGCAACGCAGGGATGACCGGTCCGAAGCCGGTCCAGCCCCGCCACCGACGGGCCGGGTTAACCCCCGACCGGACAGGAGTCCAGTCCGAGCGCCCATTTCGAACCACAGCCAGGTCGGCCGAGTAGCCGGCGAGCAGCCGCCCGCAGTCACGCAGAGTGACAGCCCGGGGCGCCCATCAGGGCTGTGCCAAGTGGCCGTCCGATCAGGTTTCTGTTATCGGACGATCCGTTGGCGAGTTGCGGTCCGGTATCACCGTGCCGCAGCCCGCCGATGGATCGCCGTCAGGACAACCCCCACGACGAGAGCAGCCCGAAGAGGCGCTCCCGTTCGGCGGCCGTCAGCAGCCGGCTCGGCGGCCGGACGTCGGGGCGGCACAGGCCGAGCTGACCGAGCGCGTCCTTGACGACGCTGACGTTGTTGGCGTTCCCGTTCGCGGCCCGAAGTTCTTCGAATGGCCGGATCCGCTCCCAGACCGTCATCGCCGCCGGATAGTCCCCTGTGGACAGTGCGCGGAACATCTCCAGCGAGATCGCCGGGTCGACGTTCACCAGCCCGGACGTGAAGCCCGTGGCGCCGACGGCGAAGTAGCCGGGTGCCGAAAGCTCCGCCAGCCCGGCGATCCACACGAACCGATCGAAGCCGGCGTCCCGGGCGACCGAGCCGAACCGCACCGGGTCCGGTACCGCGTACTTCACGCCGATGACGTTCGGCGCCGCCGCACCCAGGGCGTGCAGCTGCTCACCGGCGATCGCCGGGTTGCGGACGTAGAGCACGACGCCGAGTTCCGGCACCGCGGCGGCGATCGCGGCGTGGTAGTCGACCCAGCCGTCACCGGAGATGTACGGGTGCACCGGCTGGTGGATCATGATCATGTCGGCGCCCGCGTCCCGCGCGTACTCGGCGGCCCGCGTCGCCGACGCGACGTCGTGGCCGATCCCGGCCAGCACGCTCGCCCGGCCGGCCACGGCCTCGACGGTGACCTTCAGGCACTGCCGGGCTTCCCGCGCGTCGAGCGCGTAGAACTCTCCGGTGTTGCCGTTCGGCGTCACGACCTCGATGCCACTCGTGACCAGCCGGTCCACGAGCTTCGCGTACGTCTGGCTGTCGACGGCGCCCTCGGCGTCGAACGGCGTGACCGGAATGGCCACCACTCCGGAAAGCCGCCGCTTCTCCTGCTCGAACGTCATCGGGCTCCCTCTGGATCGCCGGTCTCGGTGGTGCGTTCGCCCGGGAGCCCGAAGGCGACCCGGTCGATGAAATCGGTGATGTGCTTGCGCAGCAGGTGTTCGGTCTGCCGGGCGTTCCCGCTTTCGGCCGCGTTCAGGATCGCCCGGTGTTCGCCCGCTTCGCCCTGCCAGGTCGGGCTGATGCCCCAGCCGGTGACGGTGATCAGCGCCGCCTGGTCCCGCAGGCCGTCCAGGACCTCGACCAGCAACGGGTTGCCGCACCCGGCGTAGAGCGCGCGGTGGAACAGCCGGTTGGTCAGGCTGGCCCGGGCGCGGTCGGTGGCCGCCGTGCCGGTCTCGACGTCGGCCAGCACCTGCCGCGCCTCGCTGAAGTTCGCGCCCCGCTCGACCGCGCGCCGGACGGCCTCGGGTTCGAGCAGCGCGCGCAGGTCGTACACCGCGTACGCGTTCTCGGCGTCCATGACGCGGACTGCCGCCCCCTTGTACGTGCTCATCGTGACCAAACCGGAACCGGCGAGGATCCGCAGCGCCTCCCGCACCGGCGTCTTCGACACCCCGAGCATCGCCCCGACCTCGGCTTCGACGAGCGTCGCGCCCGGCGCGAACTCCCCGCTCAAGATCGCTTCCTTGATCGCGTGGCGGACGAAATCCGTGCGCGAGACGGGCGGCGGCGGCCTCCTGGCCGAAGACGTGCTCGCCACTGGCATGTCCGATCTGATATACGATGCGACATCAACATTATCACGAACCGAGGGAGCAGCCGCTGAACTGCCTGGCCGGCCTGCTGCCGCTGGCCGGCGGCAGCATCCGGCTCGACGACGCCCGCATCGACGCGGCCTCCAGATGCGCAAGGTCGGCCGCGCCTGGAGCCGCCGGTCGACCTGATGGACGAGCCGCTGTCCAATTTGGACGCCAAGCTCCGGCTCGAGATGCGGATGGAGATCCGCCGTCTCCACCAGACGCTCGGGCTGACCACGGTGTACGTCACCCACGATCAGGAGAAGGCCCTGTCGCCGGCCGACCGCCTGGTGGTGCTGCGCGAGGGCGAGGTCCAGCAGGTCGGCACGCCCGAGGAGGTCTACGCCCAGCCGGTGAACGGCTACGTCGCGTCCTTCATGGGCTCCGCAACCTCCTCGACCTGACGGTCACCGGCACCGCGGGCACCTCGGCCACCGTCGAGGGCGCCGGCGTCCGGCTGACCGGCGCGAACCGCGGCTCGCTCACCGAGGGCCCGGCGAGGGTGGCGATCCGCCCCGAGGACTTCGTCGTCGGCGACGGCACGGAGAACGCCCTCGACGTCACGGTCGAGATCGTCGAGTACCACGGCCGCGAGCTGTCGGTCTCGACCCGGCTGGCGAGCGGGCTGCCCGTCTACTTCCGGACGGACAAGCGCCTCACCCCCGGCGACACCGTGAAGATCGGCGTCCCGCCGAGCGGGTCCTGGTGTTCGCGCCATGACCGCCGTCGCGAGCGCCCGCCCGGCGTTGCGGCACCCCTTCCTCTACGGCCTCCAGTTGTCGTTCGCCCTGCGCCGAGGCGGCGTCTTCGCGGTGTTCGCGGCGGGCATCCGCGCGAACCAGTCGGTCGACGCCATGGCGACCATCTACACGGCTTCCATGCTCGTCCTCCTTATTGCCGCGATGCGGTTCGTGAACCCGACCCAGCTGGTCACGAGGATTCGCGAAGAAACCTGACGTGTTCCGGGTTGCCGACGGCTGAGTCCTTTGCGGTGAAAGGAAGGTGTCGTGGCTGCGCGGGATCGCGGTGAGCTTCTAGCTTGATTCCCATGGGCATCAAGCGGGCGGCGCAGCCGTACACGGTACCGGGCGCGCGAAATGGGTGCGGAGCTCATCGAGCACCGCGAAGCGGCGGGGATGAGCCTGCGGGCGGTGAGCCGGAAGCTGGGCTGGTCGGCGCCGCACGTGTCCCAGATGGAGACGGGCGGGCGGCCCCCGTCGCCGGCGGACGTCTCGGCCTACCTGGCGGCGTGCGGGCCCCATCGGCGGGCCGAGTACGACCGGCTGGTGGCGTTGGCCGCCGAGTCGGACACGAGGTACCTGGTCCGCCCGCACGGCCCGGAACTGCCGGACGAGCTGCGCTCGCTCATCGTCCAGGAGAGCATCGCCGCCGAGATCATCGAGTTCGAACCGCTGGTCGTGCCCGGGTTGCTGCAGTCCGAGGGCTATGTGCGGGCTTTGCTTCGCTGGGGCGGGATGCTGAAGCCCGAGAGCCTCGAGATGCGGGTTCAGGCCCGCTTGGCCCGGCAGGGATTGCTGCATCGCGCTTGGCCTCCGAAGTACGAGCGCTTTCCGCCGCTGGTCTACACGGAAGGGCTGACCGTCGGCACGTTCATGGACGGTCCTGCTGATGTGGCGAATCACCGCGAGTTCCTTTCCAAGCTCGATGCGGTGGCCCTGAATGAGGGAGAATCGCGCGCATGGGTTGCCGACTTGGGCAGCCGCCCACGATCGAGCGGAGGTCACACCCTGATGCCCATCCCCGAGCGAACCGGGCTGACCTGGCGGAAGAGCAGATACAGCAACGCCAGTGGCAACAACTGCGTCGAAGTTGCCCGGCTGGCCTCGTCCGTAGCGGTCCGCGACTCCAAGGCGCCCACTTCCGGTCATCTCTCCCTTACCCCCTCTGCTTGGCGTGCCTTCCTCGCCGGCACGTGATCGACATTACCGCGAATCATCGAACATGTGATCGACACGATCTGGTGAAACCAGGCTTGCTGCTCCCCCAAGGGGAGCTGTCAGGCTGTCCGGCATGCGGTATTCGATCGGCGAGCTGGCCCGCCGCACCGGGCTGACGATCAAGGCCGTCCGGTTCTACTCCGACCGCGGTCTCGTGCCGCCGTCGGGGCGCAACACCGCAGGTCACCGCCGGTACGACGACGCCGCGTTCGCCCGGCTGGACCTCATCCGCACCCTCCGCGACCTGGGCGTCGACCTCGCCACGATCCGGCGGATCGTCGACGGCGAAACCACCGTCGCCGACGTCGCGGCGAGGCACGCCCAGATGCTGGAACTGGAGATCCGCGTGCTGCGGTTGCGTCGCGCGGTGCTGACGGCGGTGGCCCGGCGCGGTTCGAACCCCGAGGAGACGAGTCTCATGCACAAGCTGGCCCGACTGTCCGAAGTGGAACGCCGTCGCCTGGTCGATGACTTCCTCGCCGACGCGTTGGGTGACCGCGCGGACCTCGCCGGGCTTGCCCGCACACTGACCCCGGAGCTGCCCGAGAACCCCAGCCCCGAACAGCTCGACGCCTGGATCGAACTGGCCGAGCTGACGCAGGACGCCGAATTCCGAGCTAGCCTGCGTCGCCTCGCGGAGCAGCTCGAAGGCGGCTTGCGCCGTGACTTGGCCGCCGAGGTGCGCGACGCCGTCACGCCGGCCCTCGAAGCCGGAATCGCGCCGGACTCCGCGCAGGCCGCGGCGATCGTCGACGGCCTCGGTCGTCACCCCGCCGAACTGCGGGAATGGCTCGGGACCGTCAACGACCCACGCCGTGAGCGCTACCTGGAACTGCTCGCCGTGATCAACGGCTGGGCGGCTCCGGAAAGCCTGACACCGGCGCTCGACTGGCTGACCGCGGCCACGGCACCCTGACCGCCGCCTGGATCCGCGCCAAGGCTTCGTCCGCGGGCTCGGCGTCGAGACGGCGTCCGTCGCGCAGCCGCAGGGAAAGCTGTTCTGCGGCAGCCTCCTGCGGGCCGATCACGGCTTGGTACGGCACCAGCCGTCCCTCGCGGATCCGCGCGCCGAGGCTGCCCTGCGAAGCGATCTCCGCCCGCAGGTCTCCGCACCGGTCCAGGATGCCCTGCGCGTAAGGCAATTCCGCCTCGGACACCGGCAGCAGCCGCAGCTGCACCGGCGCGAGCCAGCCCGGGAACGCGCCGCCGTGGACCTCGATCAGCTGGGCCATCGCGCGTTCGACACTGCCGATGATGCTGCGGTGCACCATGACCGGCCGATGTTTCGCCGCGTCCGGCCCGACGTATTCGAGGCCGAACTGTTCGGGCTGGTGGAAATCGACCTGGACGGTGGACAGGCTCGATTCGCGGCCCGCGCTGTCGGTGATCTGGACGTCGATCTTCGGTCCGTAGAAGGCCGCTTCGCCCTCGGCCGCGTCGTAGTCGAGTCCGCTGTCGTCGAGGACCGAACGCAGGATGCCGGCGGCGCGGTCCCAGTCCCCGGCCACGTACTTCCCACCGGCACCGGGCAGGGAAAGCCGGTAACGCGCCACGCTGATGCCGAGCGCGTCATAGGCCTGCCGGATCAGGGAAAGCGCGGCGGCCGCCTCGGCTTCGATCTGGCCGGGGGTGCAGAAGATGTGCGCGTCGTTGAGCTGGATCGCGCGCACCCGGCTCAGCCCGCCGAGCACGCCCGACAGCTCGGCCCGGTACATCCCGCCGAGCTCGGCGATCCGTAGCGGCAGTTCGCGATAGCTGTGGCCGCGCGAACGGTAGATCAGCGCGTGGTGCGGGCACAGGCTCGGCCGCAGCACGAGCTGTTCGCCGCCGACGTTCATGGGCGGGTACATGTCGTCGCGGTAGTGCGACCAGTGCCCGGAAATCTCGTACAGCTCGCGTTTGCCGAGCACCGGCGAATGGACGTGCCGGTACCCCGCCCGGCGTTCGAGGCCGCGGACGTACTCCTCCAGGCTGTGCCGGACGATCGCGCCGTCGGGCAGCCAATAGGGCAGGCCCGCGCCGATCAGCGGGTCGGTGTCGAACAGGCCGAGCTCGCGGCCGAGCTTGCGGTGATCGTGCATTGTGGACTCCTCGGGGATGGCGAGGCGATCGACCACAAGACGAAGCCCGGGGCGACCGCCCCGGGCTTTCGTGAGAATGGCTCAGCGCGCCGGGACACTTTCCGGCGTCGTCGTGTTCGCAGCGCGCTTCATGGAATCGACGGTAGCAGGAAGTGTGATCCCGGCCAGTTCTTTTCCGGGGGCGGTTGCTTTGTCGGTGGGCCGCAGTAAGGTGCAGCCCGGGCACGTTCCGTCATGGCGATGGGACCTGGAGTAGGGGAGTGGGGATGCTGGACGTCGTGATGCGGTCATGACCGCACCGCACCGGGATTTGAGGCTTCTGCAGCAGCAGGCGGGTGAACTGGACGCGCGGCTCGCGGCCGCCCGGCACACCGCGAAATCAGCGGACCAACTGGTCACCGCGGTCGTGACCGGCCAAGGCAAACTGCTTGACCTGCGGATCGACGATCGAGCGTTGGCCGGGCCGCACGCGCAGAAGCTGGGGCTCGGCATCGCCGAGGCGGTCCGGAACGCGCGGAACGCCGCACGCGCGTCGTCACTGCCCCAGTTGAACGCGTTGTTCGGCAAGCAACCGCCGCCTCCGTCTCCTCCGGCCGCCGAACCAGTGCCGCGGCACCAACCAGCCGCGCCGGGACCCACCCGCCGCCCGGTCGAGGCGGACGACGACGAGAGCTTCGAGGAGTTCGACTTCCTGACGGACGAAGAGCCGCAGTCCGGGGGTGATCGCTGGTGAACAGCGAAGAGAAGCTCTACAACCTCGCGAAGGAAATCGACGCGCGGGTCGCCGCCGTGGAGCAGGCGGCGAAGACCGGGGACAGCCTGCCGCTGGTCCAGAACGTCGGCGCGGGCCTGGGCACCGTGACGGTGGACGGTTCGGGCGGCCTGGTCTCCGTCGATCTCACGCGCGACGCGGTCGCTGGGCAGACGGGCGCCAGCCTGGCGGCTCATGTCCTGCGCGCGATCACCGACGCGGAATCGGCGGCGTCGGCTCGACGCAAGACCATGATCGACGCGGCCGCGCGGGAGGTGGGGAGTCGATGAGCAGCGGTGGGTTCGACCCGATTGGCGGTGACTCGGGCTTCGAGGTTTACCCGCAAAGCCTCCGAGCGGCGACGAACGAGGTCTTCGCGGCACGTGAGAAGGTCACCAAGTTCGCGGTGGGGGACCTCGCGCCGATGACCCTCCACGACGAGGACGTCGGCATGCTCGGTGTGAGGTCGGGCATCGTGCAGGTGTTCAACTCGGTGATCGAAAGCATGCGCCAAAAGAGCGAACGCGGCGCCGAACGGTTGGCCACGTTGGCCGAAGCGCTGGACAAGGCGGCCGACTACTACGAGACCCAGGACGAAGAGGACTACCGGCGGCTGCGTGCGAAGGAAGAAGGTCTCGGCTGATCATGGTCAATGCAACTGTCCCCGCGGCGCGACCGCGGCAGGCGCCGGCGCCCTATCCTGAAGATGCCGACGCCAAGGTCCGCGAAATCGCCGACATCTTCGGGCGGAACGACATTCTCCGGCTGCTCGACGACATGCGAAACAAGCTGCTGGGAAATGCGGTCGGTGTGCAGGAACTGGCGGAGCGGTTCGCGGCCGTCGGCACCCTCGTGGACGCGAAAGCCGACATCGGCGGCGCTGTTCAGGCCGTCAGTGGTACGTGGTCGGGACGTGGCGCCGGCCAATTCGGCGCTTATACGACCAGGGTGAGCGAAGCACTGGACAAGCAGAACTCCGCTGTCGGCGCGGTGTCCTCAATTCTCACGGACATGACGAACCTCGTGGTCGACACCTACGCGTCGGCGATCCAGTTCCTTGGCACGTGCGCCGCCGAGCTGGCCAAGATCGACGCCAAGGTCCTCATCGCCCTGCTGACCGCGGTGATCCCGATCGTGGACGTCTTCACCGCGAAGGATGTCATCGACACGGTGATCGAAGCCTTCGGAGCCCTGGTCAAGGATTTCGTGGACCTGCTGGCCGAGGCGGGCAAGAAGATGGGCGAGTTCCGGGCCAAGGCGGACGCCCTGGTCCGCAGCGACATCGATTTCCCGGAGATCCCGGAGCTCGCCTCGGGATCGGGAATCGACAACCAGAAGCAGTGGCGGGTCGACCCGTCCGCGTGGCCGGAGTGAACACGATGCGAGTGCGCGTTTTGCGGTTGGTTCTCGGAGCCGCGATCTTCGGTTCATTCGTCACGGCCTGTGGGCCTTCCGAGCCGAAGCGGGTCCTTTCCGGACCGCCGGCCCCGGCGGTCACCGGATCGGCGGTGCCGTTCACGCCGGTCCCACAGCCGGTCGATCTGGCGAAGTTCGATGACGATCCGTGCGGTCTGCTCACCGGGGAACAGGTGGCCGCGGTCGTCACCGATCCGCCGGACGACGTGAAGCCGCGCAGGCTGTCCAACACCGTGTCGGTGGGGTGTGCTTGGAACACGTGGCGGTCCCCGCTCGTCACCGTGGAGAAACCGATCCACGATCCGCTCACGCTCACCGAGCTCAAGAACACCGGGCGACGTAAATCCGGGGCCTTCGATCCGTGGACCGAGGTGTCGGTGGCGGGGTTGCCTGCTGTGGTCTTCCACGAGATGCGGGGGCCGGACAACTGCGATGTCGCCGTCGGCGTCACCGACGACGCCATGCTCATCTTCAGCTTCCACGGAAATGGCTCAACCTCGACGTACTGGGACAAGGATCGTTGCGGCGGGGTCCTCAAGACCGCCGAGTTCGTGATCGGCAACCTGCGCAACCGCTGAGCTGGTGGGGCACCGGGACACCCGGTGCCCCACCTCGCCGTCGCTCCTCGACGAGCCTGTCACCCAGCCGCCGACGTCGAAGCCACCGGACCCGTCGTCCGAGGCGGAGCCGAATCGACGAACTCAAGCCAGGAAGATCTCCAGCTGCTCGACGACGAAGGCGTGGTCCTCGGCCTGCGGCAATCCGGACACGCCGACCGTGCCGACCGGCCCCACCTCGCGCACCAGCACCGGGAACACGCCGCCGTGGGCCGCGTACTCATCCGGGTCCAGGCGGGAATGCTCCTCGAACGAACCGCCGTTCGCGCGGAACTGCGTGCCGACCAGGAAGGAGCTGTGCCCGTAGCGGTCGACGACGCGGCTCTTGCGGTCGATCCAGGCGTCGTTGTCGGCGGACGTGCCGGGCAGCGCCGCGTGGAAGAGCCGCTGGCCGTTGCGCCGGACGGAGATCGTCACCGGCAGCCTCCGCTCCTGGGCGGCGGCCAGCAGCTGCTGACCGAGAGCGAGCGCGGTCTCGTTGTCGAACTTCGTGAACTGGAGGCGGTCCTCCTGCTCGGCGAGCTGGGCGAGGCGATCGGCGTCGGTCATGCGGCCATTAAATCAACACTGTTGTTTAATTGCCAGTGAACTCGGTCAGTGACAGCACGTTGCCATCCGGATCGTGAAACCACGCGATCCGCCCGTCCGGCGTGGTCCAGATTTTGTCGGTGTCCTGTGGCAGCGTGTCGAACGTGAGGAACTCCACGCCACGGCCGCGCAGCTCGGCCACCGCCGCCCGGATGTCGGCCACTTCCCAGCCGAGCACCGTGAACGGCTGCGGCGTGAACCCGGCCACGGCGGTGACGCGCACCATCGTCCGGCCGCTCCGGAACACGCACGCGAAGGGGGTCTGCTCGATGAACTCGAGCCCGGCGACATCCGTGTAGAAGGCACGTGAGCGCTCCAGGTCGGTCGACGGTGCGAAGGCGACCAGTTCCGCTGAGCCGAGCATGGGCTTCACCTCATCTCGGTGGGAAAGGTACTCCTTGTCCCGGCCGTTGACGTGGGGAAAGCTCGCCCGAGGAGGTGGGCATGGGCCGGATCCGGCGGCGCACGGTGCTCGGCGGCGCGGCCGCGGTCACCGTCGGCGGCGCGCTGTCCGCCGCGTGCGCCCCGGCGCCGCGGAAGGGCACGATCGACGACGTCCGCCACGTCGTGGTGCTGATGCAGGAGAACCGGTCGTTCGACCACTACTACGGCACCATGGCGGGGGTACGCGGCTTCGGCGACCGCGCGGCGCTGCGTGACGTCTTCGGCCAGCGCGGCCGCGGCGGGCCGGTGCTGCCGTTCCGGATCGACACGTCCGTTGTGGACGGTCAGGACCTCGGCGAGCTGCCGCACGACTGGAACAGCACCCACCGCGCGTGGAACGGCGGCGCGTACGACAGCTGGGTCGCGGCGAAGAGCCCGATGACGATGGGGTACTTCGCCCGCGACGACGTCCCGTTCCAGCACGCGCTGGCGAGCGCCTTCACGCTGTGCGACCACTACTTCTGCTCGATGCAGGGCCCGACACAGCCGAACCGGCTGTTCCACTGGACCGGCACGATCGACCCCGACGGCGTCGCCGGCGGTCCGGTCACGCACAACTTCCCGGACTACGAGCCGTCGTTCCACTGGACGACCTACCCGGAACGGCTGGAGGCGGCGGGGATCTCGTGGCGGATCTACGCGAACGACGAGGAGCGCGGCGTCCCCGAGCACTTCGTCGGCGACTACGGCGACAACCCGCTGTGGCTGTTCCGGAACTACCACGACTCGCTGTACTCGATGAACCCGGCGAAGCGGCGGCTGGCCGAGCGCGCGAACCTGCGCACGAAGCTCCTGCCCGACTCGGGTAAGGGCAAGGACCTCGACCACGTGCTGGCCGAGTTCCTCGCCGACTGCGCGGCCGGGACGCTGCCTTCGGTGTCGTGGGTCGTGGCCCCGTACGGCTACTGCGAGCACCCGGCGGCCCGGCCGGTCGACGGCGCCGCGTACATCCAACGGATGCTGAAAGCGTTGTGGGACAAGCCGGAACTGTGGGAATCGACCGTCGTCTTCATCAACTACGACGAGAACGACGGCTTCTTCGACCACGTCGTCCCGCCGACGCCGCCGCCCGGCACGCCGGGTGAGTACCTGCCGGGAAACCGGCCGGAGAAGGGCGAGCCGTCCGGGCCGCCCCTCCCCATCGGGCTGGGGCCGCGCGTGCCGATGACCGTCGTCTCGCCGTGGAGCCGCGGCGGCTGGGTGAACTCGCAGGTCTTCGACCACACGTCGGTGCTGCGCTTCCTCGAGACGTGGACCGGGGTCCGGGAGCCGAACATCTCGGCGTGGCGCCGCGCGATCTGCGGCGACCTGACCAGCTGTTTCGACTTCCGGACGCACGACACCACGATCCCGCTGCTGCCGGACGCCGACGCGCTGCGCGCCGAAGCCGACCGGACCCAGGCACGCCTGCCGAAGCCCGGGCTGGGGCCGGGTGCGCTGGTGCAGGAGCCCGGCACGGCGAAGGCGCGCCCGCTGCCGTACCAGCCGGTCGCGTGGGTGACGGCGGAGCCGGATGTCCTGAACCTGCACCTGGCCAACCACGGGACGCAGGCGCTGCAGCTGGCCGCGTACGCCTACCACGCGGGTGGGACGTCGCAGCGCTTCGACGTCGGTCCCGGCGTCTCCACGACAGGCGAAATCGCCTTCAGCGGGTCGTACGACGTCGCCGTCCACGGCCCGAACGGCTTCGTCGTCGAGGCTTCGGGCGGCGCGGGCCTCGACGCCGCCGTCACCTTCGTGAACACGCCCGCACTGCGGATCACGGTGACCAACAGCGGACCGTCGCCGGTCGTTCTGCAGGGCGTCACCATCCCGCCCGGTGGCTCGCACGACTTCCCGGTGCCGGCGAAGAACGGCTGGTACGACGCCCTGTTCGAGGCGCCGGGGTGGCGCCGCCGCTTCGCCGGGCACCTGGAGGACGGCCGCCCGTCACGCACCGGGCCCTAGCGCAGGGCGTCCAGCGCGAACGCGGCGAGCATCGCGACACCACTCGGCATCGCGTCCTCGTCGAAGATCACGCGGTTGGAGTGGTTCGCGGCCGCCTCGGCGGGGTCGACGCCGGGCGGGCACGCGCCGAGGAACGCGTACGCGCCGGGAACGCGCTGCAGGACGTAGGAGAAATCCTCGGCGCCCATCAGCGGGTCGGCGAGCAGTTCGACGTTCTCCGGCCCCAGCACGGCCGCGCCCAGCCGCAGCACCTCGGCGGCGACGCGGTCGTCGTTGACGGTCACCGGGTAGCCGGGCTCGACGTCGGCGAGCACCCGGCAGCCGTGCGCCGCGCCGACCGCCTCGCACACCTTGGGCAGCTCGGTGCGGACCAGCGTGCGCGTCTGCTCGGACAGCGTGCGGATCGTGCCCGCGAGCTCCGCGGTCTCCGGGATGATGTTGGTCGTCGTGCCGGCCTGGATCTTCGTCACCGAGAGCACGGCGGGGTCGAACACGCTGACCCGGCGCGTGATCATCGTGTGCAGCGCCCCGACCATCGCCGCGGCCGCGGGCACCGGGTCGATCGTGTGCTGCGGCGCGGACCCGTGGCCGCCCTTGCCGGTGACACGCACGCTGAACGAGTCCGCCGACGCCATCAGCGGGCCGGGCCGCAGCTGCAGCAGCCCGCTGCGCGCGTTGGCCAGGATGTGCACGCCGAACGCGCGCTCGACGCGGGTCCCGGCGGCGTCGAGCACGCCCTCGTGGATCATGAACCGGGCGCCGTGGTGGCCCTCCTCGCCCGGCTGGAACATGAACACGACCGAGCCGGCCAGCTGGTCCTTGCGCTGCGCCAGCAGCCTGGCCGCGGAGGCGAGCATCGCCACGTGCGTGTCGTGCCCGCACGCGTGCATCGACTCCGGATCCTCGGACGCGAAGTCCAGGCCGGTCTCCTCGGTCAGCGGCAGCGCGTCCATGTCGCCGCGCAGCAGCACGGCCGGGCCGGGGCGCGAGCCGCGCAGGACGGCCGTCAGCGACGTCGTGGCCCGGCCTTCGGTGATCTCCAGCGGCAGGTCGGCGAGGGCCTCGCGGATCGCCGCCTGGGTGCGCGGCAGCTGGAGGCCCTGCTCCGGCCGGCGGTGCACGGCGCGCCGGAGCGCGACGGTGCGGTCCTGCAGCGCCCGCGCGTCGTCGAGGAGTCCGGTGAACGGCGTTCCCGGCAAGGTGGGCAGGTCAGTGGGTCCGGTCATGCTCCCGATAGTGGCGCATGCGGCGCTTCGGGTGCACCGTGCGTGCGCTCCATCGAGCAGCGGAATACGGTGTGCGCATGGCGGTGGATGAGCCGGTCACGGGCTTCGCGGTGGCCGTGGTCCGGGAAGAGGGCCGGTGGCGGTGCAGTGTGCTCGACCCGGGAGCGCTGACCGAGCTGGACGCGGCGATCACTGAACTGGGCAAACTACGTTCCACCGGTGCGGCCTTCGGGCTACTGGCGGTCGACGACGAGTTCTTCGTCATCGTCCGGCCGAGCCCGCGCGGGCCGTCGTTGCTCCTTTCGGACGCGGCGGCGGCACTGGACTACGACATCGCGGCGGACGTCCTCGACGTCCTGCGCGTGGATCCACCGGACGAAGAGGACGACTCCGTCTGGCCCGAGGGCGACCTGGAGATCCTGACGGATCTCGGACTGCCCGGGCCGGAGCTGGAGGTCATCGTCGGCGAGGTCGACCTCTACCCCGACGAGCAGCTGCAGATGATCGCGCAGCGCTGCGGGTTCGGCAGCGAGTTCGCCAAGCTCCTGGACGAGCTCTGAGACGCCCGTCCGACACCGAGGCCGTGGAGGCCGCGCTGGAAGCCGCGCGCGCCCCCGGCGCGGACGTGCCGATCGGGGCGGTCGTGTTCGGCCCCGACGGCGTCCCGCTGGCCGCGGCCCGCAACGCCCGCATCGAGCTGACGGACCCGACGGCCCACGCGGAGGTGCTCGCGCTGCGCGCGGCCGCCCAGGTGGTCGGCGACGGCTGGCGGCTCGAAGGCTGCACGCTCGCGGTGACGCTGGAGCCGTGCACGATGTGCGCGGGCGCGCTGGTGCTGGCCCGGATCGCCCGGCTGGTGTTCGGCGCGTGGGAGCCCAAGACGGGGGCGGTGGGCTCGCTCTGGGACGTCGTGCGTGACCGCCGTCTCAACCACCGGCCCGAGGTCCACGGCGGAGTCTTGGCGACGGAGTGTGCGTCGCTGCTCGAGACGTACTTCGCGACGCGTCGCTGACCCTCGCGGTGGGTACCCCTCCGGTGGGAAAGGAGGTACGTCATGACGATGAAGGACAAGGTCCAGAAGGCGGTCGGCGGCGCTCGCGAGAAGCTCGGCGAGGTGACCGGAAACCGCCGTCTCACGGCAGACGGCCGAGCCCAGCGCCGGACGGCTCAGGTCCGCGAAGTAGCCCACGACCTGCGCTCGAAGGCGCGTGGTCTGGTGCGCGACACCCAGGCCAAGCGGCGAAGCAGGCGTCCGGCCGACCCCTTGTGAGGGTGCGGCAGGCCCTCCGGTATTGTTCTCGGCGGTGGCGTGTCCGAGCGGCCGAAGGAGCACGACTCGAAATCGTGTGACGGCTAATCCCCGTCCGTGGGTTCAAATCCCACCGCCACCGCCATAGGGGCAACGTTCAAACCCCCGGTCGAGACCATGCGACCGGGGGTTTGGTCGTCTTCGGGGGCATCTGACCGGCCCGGAACGCCCGCCGACAGGAACACCGTCTCGCCACCGTCTTGATCATCGTTCAGGGGGTCTGCCGTGGTCGAGGTGATCATCTTGGGCTTATCCAAACTGATTGCCAGTGAGAGCACGCGCAGGCTTGCGAACGGCTCGGTGACCTCGGCTCGCACGATCGCGCCGCGCTCGTTGACGTAGAGCTTCTCGAAGAAACCCTGGTTGAGCTGTCGACGAACGGCAGGCTTCGCCGCTGCGTAGAGCTTGGTGGAATGGCTGGCGACGTACAAGGCGCGGTCGAGCTGCTCATCCAGCTCCTCTAGGCTGGTCTCGTTCTCCTTAAGCTGCGCCTCCGCGTTGCCGAGCTCGACCGTCAAGCGTTGCATCTCCTGCTTGAGCAGATCTTCCGGGATGGCGTCGTTGTACAGCGCCGTCAGCAGCTTTTGGCGCTGCGTTTCGGCCTCCTGAATTCGACGGCGCGCTCGGCGCTTCTCCGTATCAGCGACGGCCTGAAGGCGCGCGAACTCGGCACTGACGCCGGTTCGGATCCACTCCGTTTGCTCGGCTTTCAGCTGGAAGCGGAGGTAGACATCCTCGACACCTTCTTCAACGGCGCTGACCGGGACGGCCTTGCGCTTGCAGTCGTTGCGCTTGCGATGCCGCCCGAGGCACATGAAGTAGTCGTAGGTGCCACCACGGCCGCGGTTGCGGCTGAAGAGCAGCCGAGAACCGCAGTCGCTGCAGTAGATCGAGCCCTTCAGGTAGTGGGCGTGCACCGTGGACTTCTCCCCGGCGAAGTTGTGCGCCTTGAGCACGTCCTGGACGCGGAGCCACGTCTGCAGGTCGGTCAGGGGTTCGTGTGTGCCTTCGTAGTAGGCGCCCTGGAACGGCACGATGCCGGTGTAGTACGGGTTGGTCAGGATGGTGTAAAGGCCGTTGTTGCTAAGCGGCCGTCCGTTGCTGTTCGTCATGCCCTTCGCACCCAGCGCTTCCAGCAGCCTGATGACGGACCACTCGCCACCGGCGTACTCCTTGAAGGCCCAACTCACGAGCGGCCCGCGGACCGGGTCGACTTCGACCCAGCGAATGTCAGCAACCCCCTCGAAGCGCCGCTTGTTGAGGTATCCGACCGGCGCCCGGTACGGCGTCCCGCCGGACTTCGCCTTCTCGCTGAGGCCCTTGATGACCTCCTGGGCCAGGTTGTCCGAATAGAGCTGGGCGAGGCCGGCCTGGATGGTGTAGTTGAACCGGCCTTGCGGTGAGTCGTCGATGAGGTCGACCACCGAAATGAGCCGAGCGCCCGCCGCTGCGATCTGGTCGTTGATCTTGTGGTCGTCGCGGGTGTTGCGCGCCAGCCGGTCGATCTTGTGGATGATCACGAAGCTGGCGCCGAGCGTAGGGAGTTCCCGAAGCATTCGCTGCAACTCAGGCCGCCTCGTCGACTTGGCGGAGTGCCCGGCGTCGACGTACTCCCCGACTACTGTCAGGCCCAGCTCGGCGGCCTTCTTGCGGCACCAGGTGCGCTGGTAGGGGATGGAATACCCCTCGGCGGTGCCGCCAACCTTGGCCTGCTCCTCGGTGCTGACTCGCAGGTAAATGACGGCCAGATTCGATGGGGCCGCAAGCTCGGAGCCTTCGCGTTGCTCGCAGGCGAGCAGCTCACGCAGCTGCTCCGGAGTCAGCTCCTCGAATCGGTCTCGCTGCCGAGCGTGCTGTCGGCTGCTGTACCGGCGCTGGCGGGCTTGGCGCTCCTTCGTGGTGTACGGAACTTCGCGCAGGTCGTCAGCAAGTCCCTGCTCTACGGGGTCATAGTTTGGCTGGCCGTCGTGCCGGCTGCCCGGCTCGATGCTCATCGCCGACCGTCGTCGTCGATACGGCCCTGGATGAAACGGGCGGCCGCCTCAACGCCTGTGATCGTCATGATTTCGGCATCGCAGGCATGCAGTCGGGCCGAAACGTCGTTGATCTGCGCGAGGTCGTGACCGATCCGGGGGTAGTTCCATACGATCACGTACCGGGCGTCACGAAGCTGAGCGAGGTCGTCCAGGAGACTCTGTAGGTCAGTCTGCCGCTCAAGCCGCGCGGGAGTCCCGATGTCGCGGTAAACCCGAAGAACCGTGAGGTTAGACCGCTCAGCGATGCGCAGACACTCGGAGTGTTGGCGTGGATCAAGCTCATTGCCGCAACTGCGAAGATAGATGACAGCGCTGCCTTCACGTGGAATTGCAGTTCCCATGGTATGCCCGTCTTCGACGTAGAATCCTCGATTCCTTGTGGTCAATTTTCCCGTTTGGCCAGTGGTGTGCCAAGGCAGGACAGGCTGTCCTGCCACTGGTGCACAGGACATCGATCAGGAAGATAACGATCGACGGGGGCTGACCAGTTCCCATCCTGGAGTGCCATGGAGAGCTTGGTGCGGCGATTCTGCTCAAGTCAGCAACAACCGGATCTCCGTCAGAAAATCACCACGCCCCGATTTGTGACACGATCAGATTAACGAGTGGCCGCCCCTGAAAACCTGACGTACCGTCGATGGCCCTCGACCGATTGAGGAGTGCCATGAAGCTCAGACAGAGGCTTGGCCAGGTGGGCGCGGTCGTCATCATCACGGCAGCCGGTGTCGTTGGAGCAGCCAGTGCGGCCGATTCTGCCAACCTGCCGGTTTTCCCCGTGATGAATACCAGCGAACAGCCGCCTGACGGCGTGTGGTTCCGCTACGGCCCCGACCCGAGCCAGACCACCCGGACCACCGGTGTCGGCGTCTACCGGGGCGAGCACGTCCGCGTGAAGTGCTACACCATCGGGACGGCGCTCGGCCCGTACAGCAACAAGATCTGGTACTACGCCTACGACGTCGAGCGTCCCACCGCGGCCGGCCGCTCCAACGAGGGTTGGATCAACACGCATTACGTGGACGACGGCATGACGGCGAACCACGCCCACCCAAGCGTGCCGTCGTGCAGCGGTGGTGGCAGCACTCCAGCGCCGATTGTGAAGGCAGTGTACTTTTCGCCGTTCAACGTGAGGGACTCGACGCGGGAGACCTGGTCGTCCGACCCGGCGGTGCACAGCGTCCAGAAAGACGATTGGAAGTCGCCGAAGCAGTGTGTTGACGACTTGGCGCTTGGAAACGTCCCGTCAACGGCCACGGTGCTCACTGGATGGAGCCTTGGTCGCCTCGGCCCCGTTTACGCCATCGCTAGAGCGAGCGGTGCCCAGCGGCAGCAGATCGATGGAATAACCATGATCGATCCCGGCAACCTCACAACCCTGTCAGGATGCGACAACTCGAACATTCTCGTGAAGCCGCCGCTCACCTTCCGGCGGCCGAGCCTCATCCTGGCCGACTGGCTGAAGGCCAACCCGTCCGCCCGGCTGACCATCTTGTCGGGGAACATCACGGCAGAGAACTCGCACGCCGGTATCCAGAAGGTCTACTTCAACGACATGCGGGCTGCGGGCATCGATCGGTCGCGGGTGCTGGTCTGCAACTACTGGGGACCCGGCTCCGCCGAGCACGACCACTGGGAAATGTACCGTGCGGCTATGCCCTACTTGAACAGGATCCTCACGACGTGCCCCGCATTGACGGGGCTGAAGCAGGGCGTCAGCTGGCACCCGTGATCTAAGAGTGGGAACGAAGAACCCCGGCATCATTCGGTGCCGGGTTCTTCGTGCATTCCTACAGCCATAGAGGTTGCCCGTCACGGCGAACCGCCAGATCGATAGCCGTGCGGGGATGGCTAGCAGGCGTGCCACGTGAACGATACCCTTTGCTACGAGCGGAGTAGCCGAAGGCGATCCGGTGCGGTAGGCAGAGTCTGTGGAACTCTGACGAGGCGACCCGACTAGACGTTGTCGCCTGTCTTTTAATTGATCTTGAAATAATCGGCCGGTCTTGCCCGATGTTAGTATAAGCCTAGGTAGTGGACCTGAGGACCACCGGGCCTCCGTGCGTTACCTCAGGTGGTCGTCCGCGGGGAGAGCCGCGCATTGGGAAAGGTATGCCCGTGCCGTCGATAGGGCTAAGCGACTACGAGTCTCGACTGAAGATGGCCGCGCGAACGCTGCTGGCGTGTCAGGGGTACGATGGAGGATGGGGTCTGACCCTGACGTCGGTGTCCTCCATCGTGAATACTTCGGAAGTGCTGAAAATACTTCATGCAGCTGGCGAAAAGGGTGCTCCAGTCGTCGAAGCTACCAGGTATTTAGCGACGTCTATTCGAGTCCATGCCCTTCCTCGACATGAAGGGGGACGCGGAGAGCATACGCGATTCGTCTGTTTTGGTCTTCGTGGTTTGGTGGAATTCCCTCACTTTGTGCTTCGGCAGGATGTACTCGAAGCTATTCTGTGGTGTCTTGGTTGGCTGGAAGAACATCAGACTGAGGGCGGCTGGCCGGAGGTTGCCGGCATTAACGACGCTTCAATCCACCAAACAACCCTTGCGATTATTGCTTTGTCTCGCCTTCGCGACGTCCTACTTGAGTATGGTAGTGGGTACGAGTTAGTGGGAGATGCGGTCACGGTAGACACCGTGTTGAATCGCATTGGGCCTCTGATACTTCACGGTCTGCATGGATTTCTGTATCATCGCCGGACGAGCGGCGCTTGGGGCTGGCGGACGTACGTTGATACTGCGCCGAGTCCCAGCAAGACTGCGCTCTGCCTCTTGGCCACATCGGCTGCCATCGGTAGGGCTGAGGAAGATAATCAATGGTCTATTGACGCTAGTGCGCAATTCGATGTTGGTGGCGCGACGGACGATCTGGCTCAGATGTCGTTGCAAGATGTAGTTGCGCAGGCGACGCAGTGGCTATTGCGAAGTCATGAGCGTTGGGAATATCTGATCGAAGATGATAAGGACGTGCAAGGAACGGCATGGAACCATATGGCGTACGGCCTGTGTGTGCATGCGGCGCTTGAGGGCGGCGCAAATCCCTATGATGAACGGCTCGTTAAGGCCTGGAAATATATGGCATCACTGTGGGATGCTGAATCGAAAATGTGGGCAGAGCCAGGTGCGTCGGCGACGATCCCGACGGTCAGGGCCGCTTACTATACGGTCTGCGCCTATGAGCAAGCGAGGCTCCGACTTGGCGACATTGGCATGTCAGAGCAGCTTGCGTCAATCAGGGCGGCTGGCCGCGGTGGCGAATCGGATGATGTGGCAGTGAGCGCCGTCCGACTCGAAGCTAACGGAACGATCGTGATTGAGACGGAGAGTGGTAGCTATAAGTGCGCAGTAAGCGAAAATCTGCTCAAGCTGGTCCAGGTATTGATCTCTGAGCCGAGCAAACCGCGATCTCGGCAAGAGCTCGCGGTCGAAATGCGGATCTCTGAAAACTCCGTGTCGCAATATGTTAAACGCCTGAACGAGAAAATAGAGAAAGCTTCAGATGGTAGGATTGTCCGGCTTGTCAGATCTCAGAGCGCCGCTGGCGGGCGGGGCTATCAACTTCCGACCTAGGCCTATTGCTCGCCGGAATCTGGATGGTTTACGATCGCGTATCGCGCAAGGGATCGAACTTGATCGAACGTCTTAATGTGATCGAGTTCGTCTAGTGAGAACCATCTTGCGTCATGAACCTCCGTCAACTGTGGATGTATCGACGCACTACGGTCTGCTCGGCGCATAAAGAAGAACTGGACTAGTGCTGGCAGCTTGAATCCCTCGCGCTCGACATCCACGTAGAAGGGCGCAGGTTCCGGTGTGGCGTTGTCATCAGCAGGATGTATTTCAGGGCTCGCGGACAAAGTTGTCACCGAGAGGCCGGTTTCTTCACAGAATTCGCGAGCAGCGGTTTCTGCGAAGGTTTCGCCCGCCTCGACGTGTCCGCCAGGGGGGACCCATTTGTCAAACCCGTTGTGGTGCACAAGAAGTACCTTGGCGTCCTCTACTAGATACCCTGCGCAGATGAGGAAATAGCCGTAGTCCTTGCTGGCTCCGTACCGGTGTATTTGGATAGGCCCTGTCGTCACAATCTGATCATAACAAGTTTAATAATGTTCGTCTATTCCGCACCGTGACGTCTCTATGACATGTCACGGTGCGGAGACTGTCATGTCAGTGTCTGTGACACTCAGACTGTCACAGAACCATCCGCAAAAGGTCAACTTTGATCGTCACGAGCCCAACGGCTCGGCAGACGAGCTGAACCCATGCGTGTGGGCAGCTCCGTAGACGAGGAGCTACAGGATGGACGTAACGAGCTGGCTGGCTGTGGAGCACTGGGTGGTCGCCGTCAGCGACCAGTTGTGGGTGCGTCTGCTCGCGATCCTGGGTGCAGTGATCCTGCTGATCCAGATCTTCAAGCAGGCTGCGCGGTTCGTGCGCTGGGTGGGCCGGGTCGTGCGGCGGGTTCGTCGACTCGTCCGGGTTGGGGTGCGCGCCCTTTCGAGGTGGATCGAGCGTCATGAGCAGGACTGCGAGTAGCGAACGTGCGAAGGCTTCCCGCCTGCCGGCGCGAGCTGCGGGACGGTGAGTTCAGAGCTGACTTGCCGTCGTGGGCCTTGGGGGATGTCGCGGTTGGCTGGGCGGACGCGCAAGGCCAGGAATCTCGAGCACAGGGCCGCGGTGGGATTACCGGGGTTGTGCGGGAGCCGTGACGCCAGGTCACCATCTTCCCGGTCTTCCGTCCGGTGGTCATGACCAGGGTTGCAGGTTGGCGGGCTGGTCGCGGTAGCGCGGGACCGGGCTCCGGCCGACACCGGGGGTGTAGGGCAAGGTCTGCGGAACCGTGGCGGCGTTCCGGCGGAAACATTCAACGATGACAGGGCGGCGGTCAGCTCGCCGCCAGTGGCCAAGAGGGTGGCGGCTGGCGGGGTGTCGATCGTCATGGATGGACTGTGCTAGTCGGTGGTGTAACACGCGAAGCGTCAAGGGCGACCTAGTGCACCAGGAGACTCACCGCTCGATGGTGCGAGGTGAAGCATGGCCAATATGTATTCTGTACGTAACTGCCCAACAAGCCACGAGGTCAGGCGGTAGCGATGGGAGCATCGCGTCGGGCGCAGTACGATCAGAGTCAGATTGACTGGGAGCGGCTTCAGCAGTTTGCGGTTAGAGTTGCTCGCGAAACCAAGGCGCCTCGACATTCGGGAACTAACGTTCGGCAGGAGTCGCGCACTCGCGAGGTTCGGGGTGGCTTGTTCGGTCTTTCGAAGCGGATCGAGCGGTATACGGTCCCCGTCTCCTCAAGAGTGTGTCCAGACTACTGGGTTCTGGATCAACGCCTCTATAAGAAGGTGACCCGCGGTCGAATCGAGAACACAATCGTAACTAGGGTTTTGTATTGCCTAGGGGTAGACGGGGAGCTGTTCGTTCGCCACGAGAGTTACGAAGGTATCTTAGAGGATATCAATTATCAGGAGATTCCCGAGGAGCCGACTGTTTACCCAATGGCCGAAGGGAATGCTCAGCTGTTTGACTTTGAACCAGGTCACGCCAGTCATGCGGACGGACCCGTACTGATAAGCAACAGTAATATTCCTGACCGACGGCGCTTGAAATTTGACGCGAAAGGTGTCGGCCTTTCCGTGGCACTCAAAAAGCTGCTGGCCAGCTCCTAAAAGAGCGCCGGATTAGATTGACTCGGCGGAGCCTGGAGCGCTAACGCTGGATCGAATGATGGTTGATCACCTTTCTGAAGGACGCCAATGAATAGCTCGCCGGAAGACCAAGAAACTGACGATCGAAGTCGACAGCGCTGGTGGCGGCTGACCGGCTCCGAGAAGAAGCTTTTCCGCCGGTATGCGGCACCGCTTCTCGCAGTGGTCGGCGTGGCTTCGGGGATTGCGCAATACTTCGCGCAGCACGCCAATAGTGGTTGGCAACTATTGGCGATATCCTTAGCTATAGTGGGCGCTGGCGGGCTCGCAGTCCTCGTCGTTGTCGTAGTCCGCGAACGTGGAGGACGTCGGGTGGCGCTGCGGTGGTATACGATCGTTATCGCATCGGTCCTACTACTTGCCACTGGTGTGCTGGGTGGAGTGGTCGGTAGCAGCATCGCTGATTTGAAGAACCGCAACGCAGGTCAGTCGACCGCCTCGTCTTCTACCCCGCCGAGCGCGCCAGCTTCGCCGGCCAGCGTGTCTACGCCGTCGAGTGGTTCCGGCCCTTCTGTCGTCTTCCGAGTTTATTCCGATGTGTACTCGCCGCCTCCAGTGCCAGGAATCAGTATCGAAAAGGGGCAAACCGTACACGTTACGCAGAACAATCCAAGTGAGAAGTGGGCCTGCGCGCAGCAGGAGACACCTTTTACGGGGATTGAAGGCGCGGAACACGCAGGCGACTCTGAAACCTTCGAGGTTCCCGGTCAGAATATTTGCCTCCTTTTGGGCAAGGTGGGAAACGAGAAGAAGTGGCGACCAATCGGGCCGAAGTTTGAATTTGTGGCGGAAGAGTCTGGCGCCCTTAGGCTCATGGTGAATGAGATCCCTCCTGACAAGTGTCCTTATGCCGACAAGCTCCCTGCTACGTTCCCGAACCCGCACTGCTACGCGGACAACCAAGGGTCCATTGAAGTGACGGTTAGCGTCAGCTAGGCGACTGCTGCTGGATATAAATTTATCGTGGTGCTAATTGACATATGGGCCACCTGTGTCCATAATATCTGATGAAACTCCCGCTGATTCGATATTGACCTGACGGCTGTGGTAGACGGCAGCGCATCCAATTAACCACCGTCTTCTGTGGCTGTCGACGGCCGAACTTACCACTGCGAGACGGTTGGATAACCTGGACTCTGTGCAACTTCGGAACCAGGTGTCGTTGGTTCGAATCCAACCGGGTGTACCAAATATAACAGATAAGACAACTTCTATGTCGAGCTTGAAATTTAAGGTTTGACGGCAACGTGCGACAAGTTGACGGCAACGCTCCCGAGCGTTGCCGTCTTTGTTTTGCTCGCTTTCCTCGCCGAATAAGGCAGCTTCGACTTGTGAGAGCGACGCTCGTCGACTGACCGGCGTGTCGTGCTGGTAGATCTGCTGTGTGATCGAGATGTCCGAGTGTCCGAGGATGAGCTGGACGTCTCGAACCGGCACGCGTAGATCCTTCAGGAGGGTCGCCGTGGTGTGGCGGATCTGGTGGATGGTGATGAGTCGGATGCCATGATCGTGGCAGATCTGCTGGAACGACCGCACGAGGTTGCGCGGCTCGATCGGGGTGCCGTTACGGCTGGCTAGGACCGTGCCAGTGGAATCCAGATCAGCTGCTTGTCGATCTCGGAGTGATTCTAGGAGTCGGCGCACGGCGCCGAGCATCGGCAGGTCGCGGCGGCCGGCCGCCGTCTTGACCGGACCGATATGCAGCCCTGTCGTGACACGTTGGACCTGCTGCCGGATCCGGATCACCGAAGCGGCGAAGTCGACGTCGCACCACCGGAGCCCGAGCACTTCGCCGCGTCGCAGCCCGTACAAGACGAGGAGGACAAAAGCTGGGTACAGCGTGTCGGCTTGGGCGGCAGCGAGGAACGCCTTGGCCTCGGCCATCGTCCATGGTCGAACGTCTTTCTGCTCCCACTTCGGCAACTCGACGAGCTGAGCGACGTTCCGGTAGACGAGCTCTTCGCGGCGGGCGCGACTGAGAGCGGAGCGCAAGGTCTCTCGTAGGATCTGGACGCTGCGTACGGACTTGCCTGCGGCGAGCTGCTGATTGAGGAACGTCTGTACCGCTTGTACGGACAGCCGAGCGATCTGCCGCTGACCGAGCCCAGGCTTGAGGTAGAGACGTACGGCTGCTTCGTAGCGATCGTATGTCGCAGGTCGGCGGTTTGGCTTGATGATGTTTTCAAGCCAGTAGTCGAGGAAGTCTCCAAGCCGCCACGTTTTGTCGGGAACCGGGACGCCGCGTTGCTCCTGCGCCCTTGAGTTCACGAGCTTGGCGTGGACGTCGGCGCGAGTCTTCCCGTAAAGGCGGATTCGCTTCCGGATCCCGCTCGCCGTCGTGACGTACAGCGCAGCCTCGTACCGGCCGTCCTTGCGCCGGTAAATGGTCCCTTCCCCGTTGGCATTGCGGCCAGCCATCAGCCAACCGCCTCCGAGCGAAGTCGGTCGACGAGTTCGTCGATGGTTGCGCTAGGAATGAGATGGCGGCGGCCGATGTGGATGGTCTTGAGCTTGCCCCGCTGAACAAGCCGGTAGAACGTCCAGCGACTGACCCGAAGCCGACGGCAAGCTTCGTCGACGGTCAGCAGGATCGGCGGTCCGTTGGCTGGTTCATTGAATGATGGTCCTGGTGTGATTTCTTTTTTCATAAAGCCTCTCTTCTTGTTATACCTCATTTCCTGTCTTGTGCTAAGAGCAAGCTATTCGGTGGCCCGCGATAAGGGTTAGTTTTGAGCATCGTTACGTCTCCCGTTGTTGGTTGTAAGAGGTCACAGGTAACGCGGGGAAGTGCGCTACCTGTGACCCTGACGCCGCTACTCCGATTCGGGAGTGCGGCGGCTCCGAGTGGCGGCCTTGGCGGGCGGGTCTGCGGCCGGCGCCGCCTTGGCATCCGGCTGCGGCCCCTTCTCACCGAACAGTCCTTCGATCGCCGCCTTGCGCGCGGCGGCTTCCTTCTCGATCTCCGCCAGGGCCTCGGCGGCCCGCTTGGCGAAGTCGGGTTCGGACTGCTTGTTGGCCACGTACTGCTCGACGGCACGAAGCACGGCGACGTTCAGGCTGATGTCGTCGAGCTGCGCGACCAGCGAAAACTGGGCGTGCAGGCCCGGCGGCAGCTTGACGCCGAGTGTCTTGGTGCCGTTGGTCGGATCAGTCACCTGATCACCTCCTCGGTGTGGTGCGACCGCCCATGCCCGCGAATACGGGCAGTGGTGGGCAGCCGCAGGCCACCGAGGAGCGGCAGGAAGCGCGCGGCTCAGCGCATGAAGATGTGCGTCTTGCCGTCGGCGCCCTCGACGATGTCCCAGTGCTGGCGGGCCTCGCGGACGAACTTCTCATAATCGATGCGGACGAACCGCCGCAGTCCCTTGTCCACGACGCGGTCAAGGTGCAGATTCCACTGCATGTCGTCGCCGAAAGCGCGCGCCCACGCTTCTGGCGAGTCGAACGTGCCGACGTACAGGTCATCGAAGCGCTCGAGTGCGTCTTCGTCCCGAATGTCGATCAACGTGAGGTAGGCGCTGTAAGCCGGACCGTAGCGATAGACGTTGTGAGCGACCTTCGCGATGATGGCGAGCGGTGTGTCCTTCTGGATCTTGTCGGTATCGAAGCCGGTGTGGGCGTCGATGGCGAACCGGTCGGCGTTCGGAACCGGCGAGGCCATGAGCAGCGCCACGATCTGCTCTTGCAGCTCGGGCAGTGGGTCGGTGGCATCGAGCCAGCGGCCATGGACCCGGCCGGCCTCGTGCGCGGCCACGTCGGCGACGTAGATGCGGGGCGGCTGGTCGGGTAGCAGCTCGGGCCCTTCGACCGGCTGTTCGCCAGAGCTGAGATCAGGATGCGCCTGTTCGTACTCGATGACGGCTTCGGCGTCGTCCGGCGACAGGCCAGCCTCGACGAGTTCCTCGAGCTGCGCGCGGTTCCGTCGCCGCTGCTCGCTGGCTGCGGCGCGGGCCTGCTCGATGTTGTCCTGAAGGGCAAGGTCGTCGGTCCCGTAGCTGTTGACGGCGGGGCGTTCACCTCCTTCCTGTGGTGTCTGGGGTTGTCGTTCCATGGTTCCTCCTTTCAAGTTATGTACGTGGGTGTGGTGCGCCTACGGCCGGAAGACGTGGATGCCCTCGCTGCCATGGGCGACGTAGACATCACGGCTGGCATCCTTGGCCCATGCGCCGTAGTCGAGACGGACGTAGGGGGTCATCTCAGGATCGAGGCGCTGCCTGATTTGCTCTGGCCACTGCAGCTCGTTCAACGCAGCGCGTCCCCAAGCGTCGAGATTCGCGTAGGTGCCGAGGTAGTGGTCGCTGAACTGGTTGAGCTGCTGCGCCTCGGTGCCACGCCAGTCGACATAGGCCGCGAAGGCTTCGCCGTGGTGCACGACCCCGCGGGCGAGGCACGAGATGAGCGCGGTGTCTTGCTGTCCGGACAGCGCCATGCCAGCGAAGTCCTGCGTGTCGTGGATCGCCCACGCATCAGCGCCAACGGTCGGGGAACTGTCCAGCATGGCCGCGATGTCAGCGTCCAGATCATCGGGATCCTGGTCTGCGTCGATCCATAGTCCGTGCCGAATGCCGCGCTCCAGACTGGCGAGGTCGGCAGCGTAGAGGTGGGGCACGTAGCGACGAAGTCGTTCGGTTGCATCGTCCCCGGACGGAGAAGGCTTACGCTCGTCGCTACCGCCCGGCTGTTGTTCCATCGCCATAGTGGTTCCTCCTTTCGTTGCTGGGCTGTTTGGTCTGCTCTTGCTCCGGCCCTGCCCGTGCCCGCCACTCAGCGAGTCGCTTCTCAGCCATGCGGGCGTAGTCGGGGTTGAGCTCGATGCCGATCCAGTCCCGCTCGTACGTCTCGGCGGCGATGGCGGTCGTGCCGGAGCCGAGGAAAGGGTCGAGCACGATGCCCCGACGAGGGGGCGCGTGGCAGTCACAGACAGCTCTGAGGGGGCCGGTCGCAAGCCGCCGACCGTCGATCACCCGGGCGGCTCGGCGCCACGGTTGTCCACAGGCTGTGCACACTTTGGCTGGACATGTGGACAAGATCGGGCGACGGAGGAGCTCCAACGGGAACGTCGCGAAGTGCGCCCCGCGGAAGCTGGCCGAGGCGATGCGCCAGACATCGCCGGGGTTCTTGCCGAGCGGGTGGCTGTTGATCCCGGCCGCACGCAGTTCAGCCAGGCCGCGGTTCAGGTCGATGCGGGGCGTCGTCCCTGCTCCCAGGCTGGGCACGGCGTATCGCGGCAGCGACGAGGCGTCGCGCCCACGCGTCGCAGTTGTGGGGTCGGCTGGTTCGCGAATGGCGTCCAGGTCGAAGAAGTACGTCGGCCTGCGTGTGAAGAGGTAGACGAACTCGTGGGTGTTGGTCAGCCGGTCGCCGACGCTTTGCGGCATTGGGTTGGTCTTGGCCCAGACGATCTGGTTCCGCAGCAGCCAGCCAGAGCGTGTCAGCCGCAGCGCAACGCGTGGCGGCCCGAGCAGCAAGCTCTTCTTACTGGCCCCTTCCCGAGGTGCGCGGCTGTAGCCGTCACCGAGATTGAGCCACAAGCTGCCGGTCGACGTCAGCACCCGGGCCAACTCGTCGCACACGGCCGCGACGGCATTCGCCCAGTCGTCGACGGTGCCTTCGGCGCCGAGCTGGGCTACCTCGCCGTAGTCGCGCATGGCGAAGTACGGCGGGCTCGTGACGATGCAGTCCACCGACTCGTCCGGTAGCTCGGCCAGCCGCGCCAGGGCGTCACCGACGAGGACGCGCCCCAGCGGGAGTGCGCTGCCCGCCGCCCTCATACGACACCTCCCGTCGGCGGGAGCTGCATCAGCTGGTCGGCCGCGCTGCTGGTGAGGGCAATGATGAACAGTGCTTGTGCGTCGCCCGGGAGACGCCGGACCACTTCCTTGATCGTGTCCAGGCGGCGTCGATCTGGCACCAGCCACCAGACCTGCGGAAAGACGTCGTGGTCGCGCTGTTCCTGGCCGCTGCGGTAGTAGTCGACGTAGACCCGGCACTGGCGCGCGATCGTCGAGCGGCTTTCGGTGGCCATGTCCATCTCGACGAAGTGGCTCAGCTCGTAGTCGCCGACAGTGACGCGGACGAAGACGTCTGGCTTCAAGATGCGGCGGTCGCCGCCGAGGCCGGCGAAGCGTCGCCAGCTGGCGGGTTCGGCCCGCAACTCGTCGACATGTCCCCGGCCGACGCGAGCACGCTCGTACAGCTCGATCGCCAACTCGCCGATCGCAAGGGTGTGATCTTGGAAGGCTGGCTTGGTCTCGATGACCCGGCGATGCTTGGTGGTCGTACCGGTGAGGACATCGAGCACGGCTTGGCCCCAGCCGCTGAGGCCGTAGACGAACCCATCGGAGCCGGCGTGCACCCCGCCGACCTGCCGAGCTAGTCGGACGACGAGCCGACGTCCGGCCAAGCGGTTCAAAGCGGCGCGGGCCTTACGCGCCTGGGTCGTGAACTGACCACCACCGAAGTGCAGCCGGCGAAGCTGTTCTCCGGACATGAGCCTGAATTCACGGAGACTGAGAAGGATCGCTGCGTCGCGTTCGCCGAGCCGGGCAGCCAGCCGCCCCGCGTGGCCTGGCCGGTTCATTGGAAACCTCCGTGAACGGCCAAGTGTCGATGTCGCCAACTCGACCTTTCCCCTGGTAAGCGGCGTGTTGATCTGAGGCGATCGGTAGGGCGAGCGGTAGGGCCGGTGCGAGTAGAAAAGCCGTCGTTCATGGGCGCTTCCTCCGCGCCCCGATCGGGCCGTCTGCCGAGTCGCTTCGACCGTCCCAGCGGGCGAAGACAGCCGCGTCGAGCTCGTCAGCTGCTACGCCGTAGCGCCGAGCGCTGGCCAGGGCCACTTCGGCTGGGTTGGCCTGAGGAGGTGGCAACGGCGGCGTGGCGACTTCGAACGCGGCGCTCGGGGCGCCGTCGACCAGTACACGGGCGGCAGCATGGAAGGCGGCCAGCTGCTCAAGGTCGGCAGCGACTACCGAGTCGCTGAGGACTTGGACCAGGGCGGCAGCGTCGCCTTGGGCCGGTCGGAACACCACGCGCGAGCGGGCATTCGCCAGGACTGCGGCCTTGAGGTCGGTGCTCAGCTGGGCGAGGTGCTGGTGCGCCACGGTAAACGACGTCTTGGCGCCGCGAGCCCGCGTCAAGACGTCGGCGAAGTCAACTCCAGCCGTGAACTGCTGCCACTCGTCGACGATCACAGCGACCTCGCGGCGCCCGTCCGCCGGCTTGGTGGTTTGGCGTTGGATCGCCTCCCAGAGCTGCGAGAACACCAGGCTGCCGATGAGCTCGCTCGTCTGCTTGCCGATGCTGCCTGCGTTCAGATTGATCAGCACGACCTTTGGCGAGCTGAACAGATCGTCGAGTTGAAAGCGCGGCTTAGGTTGGGCCAACAGCTGCCGCACGCTCGGGCGAGAGACCACCGCTCTCAACTTGTTGAGGACTGGCGCGACGACCTGGGCGCGTTCCGCCTCGCTGATGCCGTCGAACCACGCTGCCCAAGGCGCGAGCGTGAGCGGGTCAGTGACCTTGGCAAGTACCCGTAGGCGGAAGCGAGGATTGGTGAGGAAGGCCGGTACGTCCGGCAATGTGCCATCCTCCAGGCGACAGATGGCGATGAGGCCGTGGAGCAAGACGTCGGCCGACCGCGGCCCGATGGCCGTGCCGAAGAGCTCGCGGAACAACTGCAGCAGCGACTCGGCGCGGCGCTCGGCATCCTGCCGGGAGCCTTGCAGCGGGTTGATACCGACGACGGGGCCGTTCGTACCCGGGTCGATCACCACGACGTCGTCGCGCCTCGAAGCGGGGATGCGGGCCAGGACATCGGCGACGAGATCGCCTTTCGGCTCGATGACCAGGACTGATCGGCCGACGTCTGCTTCGGCGAGCGCCCAGTTAGCGAGCAATGTCGACTTGCCGACACCGGATGGGCCGACCACGTGCAGGTGTGCCGCATAGCCTGACCAGGGCAACCGGACAGTGACGTCGTAGGTAGATGAGTGCTGGCTGGCGCCGAGAAGCCGGCCAGCCCGTGTCGTCTTCAAGGCAAGCAGCGACGCGGGCGGTGGCGCGAAGTTGCCAGGCAGCGCGGGGTCGTCCAGGCCGTCGATGCACCAACCGATGAGCGCGGCCAGTTCGGACGCGTTGAGGATGCCGGACCAGGTCCGCCGTCTGCCCATGATTTGGAAGAGCTGCGTCGCTGTCGAGGACGACTGCTGCGACGCGGTCAGGCGAGCGTGGGCGCCGCTGGCGAGTGATAAGGCCGACGCGACCGGGCGGAGCAAGCCGCCAGCCCATCGGGGTTCCCGAGCAACGGCGCCGATTCGTCCGCGGACGCCAAGCAGCGGTTCGCTTTGCTTCTGGCGGAAGGCCGATCGCGCGGTGCTATCAGGTGTGCGTGGTGTCGTGATCCCCAGGGCATCCAGCGGCGTATACGGCACGGGGACCTGGTTGAAGTAGTGACTCGGGCCGACGACGAACTGGATGCAGACGGCTTCGCCGCGCTGGAGTTCGCGACGGGCGGCCAGGAACGCTGCCGTCACGGCCGTCGCCGTGTCGAGGCGGATGGGATAGGCAAGGCTGGAAAACCGCACTTCGCGGGCAGTCGTCGGACGGGGACGATCCGGCTGCTTCGTCGCTGTGAGGACCAGGCCTGGCAGTTGGGCTTCGAGCAGCCCGGGGAGCCCTCGGTCCATCGGCGGTTCAGCGCCGACCAGCCAGTGGACACCGTCTGGGCGCAGCCACAGCTCGAAGACGACCATCGGCTGCAGCCGGCGCAGCCCCTGGTGCGGTCGATCGGCAAGCGCCCGCACCACAGCCGTGGCGTCGGCGTGCGACGTCGTCGGTGGCAAGGCCGCTTCAAACCAGCGGAACTCAGGCATCGGCCTGCTCCCGCGGTGCTGGTGAGGCGTCCGCTGATTGGTGTTGTGGCGAGTCAAGGCGCAGCTGCCGAGCCAGCTCGATGCAGGCCCTGGCCAGTTTGCGAATAGCCGGATGCTGGCGCACGGCTGCTGTAATTTTCACAGGTCGATCCGATGGCTCGGACATAGTGGTATCTCCTCCTTTCGAGACAGCTCGAAGGCAGGAGGATGCGAATCATTAACACATCCTTAAATACTGCACGCCTTGACTTGTATCTGCATGCGGTGTGTAATGACTAATTAGGCATCCTCGCTGAATTTCGAGGGTGTCGTTTCACATAGCGGGCCGCGTGTGGTGCTCGAACGCTTCGTATCTCGTAGTCCTGATCCGACTTGGGATGCTGTTCGTGGCGCCAGCGCGGCTCGCTTCTTACTATGACGACTGACGCTCTACATTGTCTAGCTATTTCCGAATTTATACAACACCGATCGGGAGGCCATGACCTCTGTTAATGGAGCATCGGAATGTCGGCTGCTCCACTGTCGATGCAGTGCCACTTCAAGCCGCCGGTAGCCTTCTTCGCGGCAGTACCGTTCGTAGTCCTCATCGACAAGCACCAGTTGCTTCCGGCGTCGTCTGGGCATGGGTATCCCGTCAGATAAATAGCACAAGAAATTGAAATAATTCTTAGAAACTACTTATGGTGCTTGCCGCGCATTATCATGTAGATGCCGATAAGCACGACAAGCGGCACCACGAGGGGGATAAGCACTTTCACAACGCCCGCCGCCACGTACACGGCACCAGAGAGTACGAACATCCCGACCGCCAAGCCGATCAGACGACCGGCCAGCGGCGGCCGGGATGCATCGCCGTCACGTTGAAGCCAGCGCACTAGGACGCCTCCTCCAACTCATTCCCGTGGAACCGGTAGTCGTGCATGATCTGCTGACGGCTCTTGCCGGACTGCCAGACGACAAGCCGGATCCCATGCTCCGCCGCCGCGGCCTTGTCCCTAGTTCGGGCGATGTCCGAGTACAGCTTGCGCGAGCGCAGCGCCATGCCGAAGACGAGGCCGGCGGTGAATGCCGCGGACAGGCCGACCAAGGCTACGGCCGCGAAGAACGCCAGCATCACGACCACCGGCCTGGGCGACGTTCGTTCTGTTCACTGGCGTCGCGCAGGGCCTGTCGAGCCCGATAGAAGACGTCGTGAACTCGGCGAGCGCCCTCGAGTGCTCGCCACTCAGCGTCGAGCTGCTGACGTTCGCTAGCGAACTGATCGGCTTCATCGACCCTGCCAGCGCGGTAACACAGCCAGGCAATAACTGCGAGCGCGACTGTGACGAGCAGGAGGATCACGAGGACTCCCATGTCAGCGTCCTGTCTCGGCGACGATGTGTGCCATCACGCCCGCCGCAGTGTCGACGATGGCCCGGTAGCGGGCCTCGCCGAGGGGGCTGCGTTGGAGTGCCAGTTCCTCCATGTTCGTCAGGTCCTCGACGGCCCGGAGGGCAGACGCGGCGACATAGCCGACAGCTTGAGTTCGGGTCGATTGGACGAGTGCTGCCGCCTGCGTCTGGTCGATCTCGTTGTGAGTTGCTCGCACGAGGCGGGCGGAGACGCGGTGTTGTTCCGCTGACCAGGTAGGAGCGGCCGTACGTCGGCTGATGGGACTGTTCACTGTTCACCTCCAATAAGGAGGAAGGCGCATCGGCGAGGTGGTCATCATCAACAGCAGGTAGCCTGGTCACGTCGCCACCGCCCAGTTGAGTTGGGCGGTGGCGACGCAACGTGAAGTTGCTAGGAGCTACCCGATATCAGGCGAGCCCCAGCAGCTGGAGCACCAGCTTGACGATGTACGACTCCATCGCCGACCTCCTCCCTGTTCCGTACTTCGTGGACAGGAAGGACTCAATCAGGCGGATGGCGCACTTATGGCGCACTCAAGACGTGCGCCATCGACGTGTAACGGGCTAGCTCACCAAGCCCACTTGAAGCCCAGCACGGTCTGCTCGGCAAAAGATACGAAGCGGTGCGCAGAGCCGTCGTCGTTGACGGTCAGTTGCTCGGTCAGCACCGGCTCGCCGTCGTAGTGGTCCGGCCACGCGCAAAAGCTCACCACGTTCGGTCGGCGCTCAGGCGCGAAATGTATTGCAAAGTCCAAGTTCTCAACACGTGCGCGCACTGCTCGGCGAACTTCAGACGGGTAATGGGCGCCGTGAGCGAAGTGCGTCTCATATTCAATCGGTATTCGCTGCCCGATCTGAAGAGTGCGGCCGAGCATGATCTCGTCGCTGACGAGGCCGCCTCCGTACTCATAATGTTGTCCAACTGCGCCACCGTAGGCGACCGAGATTCTGTCGGCGTATGGCTCATGGTTGAAGAGGTAGCTATCGACCCCATCTTCGATCGCTTCAATCACTTGCAGTGTGTGACGACGCTCGTACGATCCGTCACCGGCGAAATGATACTTCTCGAAGAGGGTGCGGGTGCGGTGCCACTGCCGCTTGCCGAGAGGTCGAGGTAGCGTCACAGTGTCCCGGATACCGTCCTGCGGGCCGACCGCATCTCCAGCGAAGGCTGCCCACAGCCTCTGAGCGTCCTCGTCGGTCATCTCAAAGGCTCCAATGACCCAGGTCAGGGTCTCGCCGGTCATGTATGAGCCTATCAAGGCTCGCCTCATCCTATCGCGGAGCTTGCGTGGAAGATCAGGTTCCGCTTCGTCGGAGTACTCCCCGACGTCCCAGAGGTACTCGGCAACGACCTGCGCAGCTGCCGCTGGGGAGATTTGATCACCACGAAACCGCTTGCCCGCGCGTCGCCACCGACGTACGTACGCCGGGTTACTGGCGAGTTGAGAAGTGAGCAACTCGGAGGTTGCCTTTACAGCTCGGCGTCGTCTGGCGTCCACAGGCAGCTCGTTTCTGCAGGCAGCAGCGATGTTGATCTGAGCAACTAGTTGTCATGTTTTTGTCAGCTAGGCGGGGGCTGATCAATCACGTAGGTTTGCGCTGTCCTGCATCTGTGGCGCGCGTGGCGGCGCGTCATATGAACGACGGTTTCTGACTGGAGTGAGAGTTTCCTTGACGAACAGGCAGATGTGAAGGGCGGTCGGCAAGTTGGCAGTCGAGGAGACTGTGGAAGAGCTGAAACAGCTCAGGCGGGGCCATGGTGTTAGGTCGCATGACGTACTCGAGCGCGTCGGCCCGAGTCTGCGTCGTGCGTGCGGGATTTCCGTCGCTGATGGGCCAGGCGAGACGCGTGAAAAGCTGATCTTGCGCCTAACCCATGAATGCGGCCAGCTGCCGGCGCCGCTACGGCAGGCGGCTCTCATAGCACTAGCGCTCGACGAAGGATTCGATCGGGAAGAGTTTCGGTTTCTTCACCGGCGAATCCGGCACCTCTCAATGATCCTTGATAGGGATCCGCGGACCGCGGCGCGACGGGTCGATAGGTCCTTCGAGTTGCTGGCACGCCTACTCACTGAGACGCCTGACGACTTGCCACCGCGTCCGCCCATGTCTGATAGCTGGTACACCGAGAAGTTGCAGTCGACACTCCGCCTCGACCTTGACGTCCCGACGCTCACAGAGGAGCGGACGATTGTCGCTGTAGCCCACGAGCTAGATGAGATCGTCATAGCGTTCAGCGGCTCGCGCACGACCGACGCCGATCCTTCGCGCAGCATCGCGGCTCAGATGGTCTACGGCGGCGAGATCGTCGATGAGCGGCGGATCAGTCGCTCTCACGCCGAGTTCATCGTGCGATTGCCTGAGCCGCTTGCGATGGGGGAACGCCATACCTACCAGGTTGCTGTCGAGAATTCCGGGCCACAGGAGACGATGAAGCCGTTCTACGTCCTTACTCCACGCGGCGTCTGTGCAAGTTTCGGAGCACGCGTGAAGTTCCCGGTCGGGGCTTACCCTAAGCAGGTCTGGCGGATCGACGGACTTGTGGCTGCGGCAGTCAATGATCTGGAGCCGCAATCAGAGTCGATCGCGATCAATAACGTCGGAGAAGCGTACGCAGAATTCCACTCTCTTGAGCTTGGACGAAGCTATGGGATCGGGTGGTCGTAGCGTTATAGGCCGTGCATCTGCAAGGTAATGTCGACGGAGTAGAGGCCGCTCATATGGTAGGTGTCGCTAACTGTGGCTGATGGATATGAAGTCAATCTCGATGCTCTCTACGAAGCGTGCATGGGCATCCGGAGGTTGGTCGATGAGATCGAGGAGAAGCCGGTTCGCGAACTTGCGAACGAGGTTGGAAGCTTCGGCGATGATCGGGTCGCCGGTGCCGTCGAGGAGTTCGCTCGCCGGTGGCACCACGGTGTGAAGCACCTGACGACAGACTTGAAGGAGATCGACGGCCGGCTGCAGCAGACGATCCGCGCGTACGCGGGTAACGAGCAGCGAGTCATAGACATGCTGAGCGAAATCAACCAGGAGAAGCTCGATGACTGAGCTCGGCTTCACTGACGACCCGAAGATGCTCGTGTCAGGCACGCCACGCGACATCCACGGCCTGATCGTCACGATGCAGACGTACAGCCACGCATTCGAGGCGGTCGGTGACGGGCTGCGTAAGATCGATGATGGCAACTGGAAGGGTAAGGCGGCTGACAAGTTCCGCGAACGGTTTGAGCAGCAGCCGGTGAACTGGATCCAGGCGGCCGACGCCTTCCGAGACGGCGCCAATGCGCTCGTGCCTTACGTATCGACGTTGGAGTGGGCACAGACACAGGCCGTCGAGGCCGTGGTGCTGTGGAAGTCAGGACAAGCAAAGACCAATGCTGCGGGTCCAAGCTTGTTCGCTGGGTCCTCGGCCGGCATGGCGCTGCTCATGAGTCCGGATCGGCCGCCGACTGTCCTGCCGAACGATCCTGGTGGTGCCGAGAAGCGGCAGGCTGTAGAGCTGCTCCATGAAGCCCGGCGGCAGCTCTCCGAGGTCGCATCCGACACGGCGCGCAAGTTCCACGATGCCTGTGCTCACGCGCCGACGGATCCGTCGTTCCTGGACAACGTCGGAAGCTTCTTCCAAGGTTTTGGCGAAGGCCTGGTAGACCTGCTTGGCATCGTAAATCCGGCTAATTGGAAGGGTATGGCCGAGGGAAGCGCTGAGCTTGTCAGGCTCGCTGCTGCCGACCCGGACGCTGCTTTCAAGCAGTTCATCGACTACGACGGCGAGCGCGATAACCCTGCGAAGTGGGCTGGCGGGCTGATTCCTAGCTTTTTGGGCAGCAAAGGCCTTGGTAAACTCGGACGTTTAGAGAAAGTAGCAAAGCTCACCGAGCACCTTGACGAGCACCTCTTCCGCGGACATGTCCGCATTGACAGGATATCCGGCTATCACTTCAGGCCTGGCGGCGAAGACCTTGGCGACTTCCGATTGAAAGAGGTGACGTTGCCGCCCGATAAGAATGGAGTCTACCAAGCTGTAGTCGAGGGAACGCTGGAGGATGGATCAATTGCCAAGAAGACAAGTACGTTCTTCCCAGATAACTGGTCGAAGGCAGAGGTTAAGGATGCGGTCCTGCAAGCTTTTGAACATCGCGAGCCGGTGCTGAATAAGCTTGGTGAGGTCCTGCCGAATAAATGGCAGGGTGTGTATAATGGAGTTACTGTTGAAGGTCTGTTCAAGCAAGGGAGCGGTGCAACGTTCTCGTCGGCAACCCTTGACGACGTCGGTACAGCGTACCCGAAGTATGGTAAATGAAGGAGGTAAAATGAAGCTAATTGATAAGGTTCAGTTCGTGCAGGTCGACGAGGGGGTTGGAATCGGTGCTCCTGAGGAGTACCTGCCAATGACTCAGCTTATGGAGGACCTTACATACCCGAAGACTTGGACTGAAATTATAGAGCACCTTCGTGCCGGGCAAGACTTTGGGACAGGTGGCGATGGTTATTGGATTTCCATTAAGGGCGATAAAGTCCGGTTCGAAAACCAGGTCGACGAGTCAGATATGGTCGAGGTCGGTCGAACGGAGTTCTTACCGGTAGCGGAAGCCTATTTACGTGAGTTGACAGCTGTTGGCAGAAAAAAGTAAATGCGTCGCTCGTTGCCTTAACTGATGCGCGTACTTGTATAATGTCGCGCGCAGGTGGTGTGCTCTTCGCTGAAGGTGATCAAGTCGCGAATCGGATCATCAAGTTCTGTTTCAACTTTGCCGAGATGACCTTTTGCTGGCGTGACTCGCAAATACGATGTTAGTCAACACTGGCTTTGTGACTCTCATGGGTGATTGCTGTACCTCGATGGGAGACCGACCTCCTCGGTCATATTTGGTATCGGTCTGGTTACGAGCACGTTGTGCCGTAACGTCATGCCGCGGTGAAGCGACACTGCTGTCAACATAGGTGTGTCGGTCATGCAAGATGGAGGCGTAGTGCTCCCTGGATGGCTCACAACGGCGCTCTTGATAGTCGCTATTGCCGTAACGGTAGTGCGGCTTTACTCGTTGATTCGAAGTGTCGTTTGGATCGCGCAGAGTGGCACCGAGTTCGTCGCAAGGAGTAGTCATCTGTCAGTGGACGAGCGCGCCAACCTGGCTTCGTTCATGGACTTTTACGACGAGACCGGAGCGAATTTCTTCCCATTCGGAGTAAAGTCGTATCGGCTTCATCGCGCCTACCTGCAGGCAAAACTTCGACGTCGACGATTACTGGCATACTTCCTGTTCTTCGTGCGCCGACTTTGGGTTCTATATGCGTTTGCCCCCTTGGCTGCTCTCGGTCTCGGACTGCTGGCCAGTTCTACGGTCGTTCCGATGGAGAGTTGGCAGAAGTGGCTAGCTTTCGTTCTTGGTGCGCTGCTGTCAGTTTGTATGATCTCTGTCGCAGCCGAAGGTGCTTACTCGGCGACGGTATTTAAAACGTGGGCCGGACCGCATCACCAGTTCAGGAAGGCCCTAATGGCTGACCTGAAGGTTATGGTAGGGGCGGGTCTGACGACGTGGTGCGTCGCATCTGGCTATTACTACTTCGTAGTCGGCCAGTTCGGTGGTATGAAGAAGATCCCGGGCAATGCAGACTGGTTTGACCGTCTCATTCTGTCCTTAAGGAATTCCTGGACGACGCTGATCGCGCAGAGCGACGCGGACCCGGAGACGTCTGCCGCGAACGCAGCAACGCTCATCGTTCAGATCACCGGCGCTGGCTACGTGGTCATCCTTATCGGGCTATTCGGCGGGATGCTCATGTCAGCCGGCCAGCAAGACTTCGAGGCCGAGACTGCGGCCGCTCGCACGAGCGGCGAACGCCAGGGGGCTGACGGGGCAAAGAGGCGTCTGTCTCGGCTCGAAGAACGTCGCGTTCGTGGTGGGATCGGTCTCGCTGCTGTTGCTTATATCGTCTGGAAGATCTGGCACGTAGTTTAGGCGGGGTGCCGATTGGGGCCTCTGCCATCTCGGCGGCCTGAGGCGGTCAGGCGCTTCTGTGAGTCTACTGAACGTCATCCTCGTGACGTCGAGCGCGAACTCCGGTAGCTCGCATCCTGGGTGCGCTCCAAGGCAAAAGCCCCGTCATGTGGCAGACCGTGCACTCGCACGCCTCACTCTCCACTGCACCTGCACGGGCGTCTGCACCCCCTGATTGCCGCCGGAGGTGCTCACTTCTCGATCTCTCTAGCGCATTCACTCGAAAGAGTCGCGAGCGCCATGTATCTGTCCCAGGATTCCCAAATATGCGTAGTGATGTCACTCGAATGAGTGACATCGAATGACGCTAAACGGTGTCTGACCAGCACTTAGTCACGCACAATCACTTTGCCGACCGCTCGTCGTGCCGTAAATACCGGTCGTCGACTGGGGGGCCGGAATGGCGTTGTTACCGGGCCGTAGGTACGTGGTTTTCCGCCAAGATGACCTCAGCACCGCCTGGGGTAACCCAGACATGCAGACGCGGCCCCCAGCTGGAACTGGGAGCCGCGTCGGTGTTCGCACCGCCCGTCCAACACGCAAATATTGAGAGAGGCAACGAACATGTCGACGTTACCGCCGCTAGGTGGCGACATGCCAGAGCGACGATCCCCCGATCGGATCACACTTGACAACGATCCGAACTACGTCGGCCTTGAGGAACTTTTCGAGGCGGCCGCCGAGTCGGCCATCGTGACCAACTCGCCTGGCACGGTGCTCGAGCCGCCTTGCCGGAGGTTGCAGCGTGACCACGTCTCGCCGCATCCAGTGTGGGAGCTGCTGCGGCAGATCCTGTTCGGCGATCCGGCGCACATCTGGCGTTCGGCGCTGCTCCTGGTCGTGCTCGGCGCCGTGGTCTGCGGCATCTTGCTCGCAGGATCGGTTGTGCTGACGGCGGCCGGCGCCGCACTGGTGGGCTTGGTCGGACTGCTGCGGCTGAGCCGCTGGCAGGCCAACCGGGTGCGTCTCGGCTGATAGCCGCGGCGTAAGAAGGACCTGGCCCGGCTTGAGGGTTCCCCTGTACCTGCTATCCAACCGCTGGTGTACCCATCTGGGCACCGCCGTCAGCGTCGCGGCAGTGCCCAGATGGGTACGTCTGTTACTTCGCTGCGTGAAACCGCCAGCTAGTTGCCCTGGCGGGTTTCGGCGTAGGCCTTGAGGACCGTCTTGACGGCATCCGTCACTGGCAGCTCGCCATCGAGCTTGGCCCACTGGTAGACGTCGTGCTCCTGGAGTACGACCGGTTTCGTTGCGGCAACGTCGACGGCGAAGTTGAACTGCCTGCTCGCCTTGCCGCTGCCGGAGGTGTAGTCGAAGCTGCCGAGGTAGTACCCAATGACCGAGACGTCGAGCCCGGTTTCTTCCTTGACCTCGCGGACGAGCGCCGCGTCGAGCGCTTCGCCCGGTTCGACCTTGCCACTGGGCAGTTCCCAGAGCCCGCCCATGAAGTCATCGGCGGGTCGGCGGAGCAGCAGAACTTCATCCTGCGACTGCACTACCGCGCCGACGACGAATTGTTGGATGCCCGCCGCCGTGGCTTCCGAGGCGAGCTGCGTCAGGAATGTGGAGTCGACCAATGCCCTATCCCTTAAGTTCGTGGTGGAGGCCGACAACCTTACGGAAGCCGGCGGCGTACTGACGGGCGAGTGCGATGTCCTGCTGCCTGTGCCAGACCGGCATCTTGAGCGTCCGGGCGTGCAGCCGCTCGGCGACCGGGAACTGGCCCGGTTCGTAGCGGATCTGGTTGGCGTTCGGATGCCACGGAAACAGCGGCCGCGGATCCTGGAAGAGCGGTAGCAGGTTGATCGGGCAGGTGGAGCCGGGCCGGTCGACTTCGACCAGCCCTTCGGCGTGGAGCGCCTCGTAGAAGCGCTCGACAGGCAGGCCGTCGAGCCCGTCGGGGTCGTAGATGACCGGGTAGCCGTACCAGGCGGAACGGACATCATCGGCGAGCTTCGGTACGGAAATGCCCTCCGCATCACTGAGCTCGTCGCCGAGCACTTGGGCGAGCTCGGCGCGTCCCACGAGGTAGTCGTCGAGATCGAGGAGCTGCACCAGCGCGATCGCCGCGGCCAGCGGATGGATTCGGAACTTGAGCCCCAGGCCAGTGACGGCGAAGCGGTGCAGCGGATGGTCCGGCGGGATTTCGGTCTTGCAGCGCTTGTTGTAGTGGCCGAAGAGCAGGAGCCGGTAGTAGGTTTCGTCGTCGTCGGTCAGGACGAAGCCGCCTTCGCCTGCCGAGAGCGGCTTCGGACCGTTCATGGAGAAGGCCGCGATGTTCCCGACGCTGCCGACCTTCTGGCCGGCGACCGCGGCGCCGTGCGCGTGGGAGCCGTCCTCGAGCAGCAGCAGATTGTGCTCGTCGGCCAGGGCACGCAGTCCCGTCAGGTCGGCCGGGATGCCCCAGAGGTGCGTCGCCATGAGCGCCGTCGTCTTCGGCGTAATTCTGGCGGCGACGTCGCTCACCGACAAGTTGCCCGTCTCGTCGCAATCAGCCAGTACGGGGATGGCGTCCAGGTGAAGCAATGGCGTCACCGTGGCGAGGAACGTGTAGGCGGGCACGATGACCTCGTCGCCGGGCCCGATGCCAGCCGCCGCGTACGCCGAGTGCAGCGCGGCCGTCCCCGAGCTGGTCAGCACGGCGTGCCGGACGCCGAAATAGTCCTGGAGCGCCGTCTCCAGCTCGGCTATGACGCCGGAGCGGTCGTAGATCGAGATGCTCCGCTGCAGCTGCGCCAGGACGCGCAGGTCGGTCCGGTCGTCGAGCGGCGGCCAGTTGAAGTGCGGACCCGGCGCTGAGATCGTCGGCGGGCCGCCGAGCAGGGCCAGCTTGCTCGTCACATGAGCTCCTTCGGGTTGACGTGACGCCCCGCCCGAGCGGACTCGTAGCAGGCGGCAATGAACGCGAGGTGCGCGATGTTGTCCCGCGGGCTGCTCAAGTTCAGCCGATCACCCCGGATGACGTGGCAGAAGTGGTTGATCTGCGAGGTCGCGGCCGAGGGCCAGGCCTGTTCCCGGGCCAGCGACTCGATCATCTCGCCGTCGTTGGTCATCCGCTGGATCCGCCCGCGCTCCAGCCGCACGATGCCGCGGCTGCCGACCAGCCGGATCTTCTCGCTCTTGGGCCCGATGAATCGCGACAGCAGCAGCGACCCGTACAGGCCGCTGTCATAGCTGAAGTGGATGAGCGCCGTGTCCTCGGCGTCGTAGCTGCGGTCCGGCCGGGCGCTCGCCGACGTGTCCGCGAGGATCCGGTCGGGGAGGCCGAAGTACCAGAGCAGCAGATCGACGAGGTGGTAGCCCATGTCGATGATGCAGCCGCCGCCCGCCACCGCGTTCTTCCCGCGCCAGCCGTCGGACGGATCGTCGACGTGCAGCGTGTAGGCCGCGTCGACCACGATCGGCGTGCCGATCTGGTCGGCCAGCTGCGTGAAGCTGGTGTAGATCGGGTTGAAGCGCCGCTGCAGCGTGACCATGAGCTCGACGCTCGACCGCTCGCAGAGCGCCGCCAGCTCCTTGGCTTCGGCGAGCGAGGTGGCGAACGGCTTCTCCTTGAGGATGTGCACGCCGCGGGAGGCCGCCACCTCGATGACCGCGCGGCCGGCGCTGTGCGGCACGCAGACCACCACGAAGTCCAGCTGCTCACCGGTCAGCATGGCCTCGACGTCGATGTACCCGTTGACCGCCAGCTCGGATTCTTGCTCGCGCACGACGCCGGCGTTCTCGTCGCAGACGGCGACCAGCTCGGCGTCGTCGGCGGCAAGCAGCCCGGGTAGGTGGTCCTCGAGCGCTTGCTTGCCGAGTCCGACCACGCCAGCTCGGAGCCGGGTCCCGGGTCGAATCGGCGGCGGGACGGGCCCGGCCAGCGGCTGGACCGGAGGCAATACCTCCTGCATACAGAACTCTCCTTCCTTGAAGGGTGAACTCCGAGAGGCGGTGCGCTCTCAAACGCACGCCACCTGTTGGGCGGGTCAGGACTCGCTCGTGTACCGCCGCTTGCGCGGAGTGCGCCTGCCGGACGAGAAGCCGGGATGGGTCGGCGGAATCGGGAAGCCGAGACCGCGCCGGTAGTGCACGTCGCAGGTCCAGCAGGTCGCGACCGCCTTCTCGGCTTCGGTCGTGTACTCGACGACCTCGACCAAGCCGCAGAGCATGGTGACTTGGTCGCCGGGGTTGGGAACGCGAGCCAGCCGAGCGCGGTGGCGTTGTCCGCGGGCAACCAGGTGAAGCTTGTCGAGGTCGAGGTAGATGCGGACCGTCATGACGGGGGTTCGAGCTCGTCGGCGAGGATGCGAAGACTGGAACCGGTCTGCCGGATTGCTGCTCGGAGCCGCTTGACGCCGTCGGGCTTGCGGGAGAGGTGACGCTTCTCCACCACGATTGCCATGGCGGCGTCCGGCAGGCGGAGAGCGTCGAGAAGGCCAGTGAAGCCGGGGCGCGTCAGCTGGCTTGAGCCAACGCCGACGTCGCGAAACACCGCGCCGAGTTCCCACCCCGCCGCTGTCGCCCACCAGTCGAGTACCTGGGCGCACGCGTTGGCGTACGCGGGCTCCGGTTCCGGCGAGCGGACGTAGCCGTAGACCAGCAGCGGCTTCCCGGCCGGCGACGCGACGAGCCCGCGCTCCCTGAGGTGATGCACGAACCGCTGCAGCTGCGGGAAAACAGCGTCCGCCACCATCAGAAGCCTTCGCGCAGCCGGTAGGCCTGACGAACGATCTCGCAGGGCCACACCGCCTCGCAGCAGGCGCAGTCGCCGCTCGCCGGGTCCGGCTCGTGCAACACGAACGTCAGGGTGATCAGGCTGTAGAGCTGCGCGGGTTCGGGGATCCGCTCGTTGACCGTCGCCGACAGCCGGTTCAGCCGTCGCTGCCAGGCGCAGGACACTCGTGGGCCATTGCGCAGGTCGATCGTTCGTACGGCCATGATGACCGCTCCGTCCGTCTCGTCGTCGATCTTGGACGGCATCCGACGCCGAGGGCTTCGCCCAGCCGTCGGGGGAAGAACGGCCGGTGGCGCCCGCGGGGTATGGCGCCCACCTCGGCGCCGGATGCCGCTTTTGACCTTGGTTGGCCGCCGAGCCGGATCCCAGGGAAGAGATCGGGAAAATTGGCGAAGAAGAACCCCAACCACAGGGGCTGACCTGCGGTAATGTGGCCGGGCGGCACGGACCGTATACGGAGGGGCGCGTATGGTCGCCAAGCGCGACGAACTGGCACGGGCACGGCGGGCAGCTGGCTACACGCAGGAACGGCTCGCTGAGGCTCTTGCGGTCGACGTCAAGACGGTCGGCAACTGGGAATCCGGGAAGACCGAACCATTGCCGTACAAGCGACCCAAGTTGGCCGCTGTGCTGAACGTCAGCGCAGACCGCCTCGAGGAACTGCTGCGCGAGGGCCAGACGCACGCAGGGGCCGATCCTCGCAGCGAGCAGCCCGGCGAAGTCGTGGTCGCTCGCGTCGAAGAGCAGCGACGTCCGCCACAGGCGGTGCCCGACGTACAACTCCTTCGCCCCGCCCAACCGACTCGGCCAGATCGGCAAGCTGACCTCGCCGCCATCCAGGCCATGGCCACGGCATTCCAGGTTGCAGACCGGAAGGTCGGCGGCGGCCAGATCTACTCGACCGTGGTCCACTACCTGCAGACCGAGATCAGTCCGCGCCTCTTCGACCCAGGCAGCGACATCCTGGGCGAGCGTTTGTTCGAGGCAGCCGCCTCGCTGACTGAGATCGCCGGATGGATGGCTCACGACAGCGGCCGCGACCAGCACGCGCAGCGCCACTTCAGCCAGTCGTACCGGCTCGCCAAAGCCGCAGATCACCCAGCGCTTCTCGCCAACATCTGCGCCAGCATGAGCCACCTCGCCGGCCAGCTCCACCAGGCGGCGGACGCCGTCCGGATCGCTCAGGTCGGCTTGACGCATGCTGAACGCGGTCCCGCGCGGCAGCGGCTGTCGGCGCGGCTACACGCCATGAGCGCACGCGGTTTCGCCATGCAAGGCGACGCTGAAGCCAGCCGCAGAGCCCTCATCGACGCCGAACGCGTGCTGGAGCGTCTCCACGAGGACACACAAGCGGAGTGGATCAGTCAGTTCGACGAAGCCTCTCTCGCTGGCGAGGCAGCTCTCTGCTACGACGCGCTCGGCGACCGACGTCAGGCCGAACGCCAAGCTCGCCGCGTACTTGAGCTACGCGTCGGCGACCGGGTGCGAAGCCGGGCGTTCGGGCAGCTGACGCTCGCTGAAGTACTCGCTGGTGGCGGTGAGATCGACGAGGCTGCCTCGCTGGGGCGCGAGATCTGTGCGGCGGCTGGGTCGTTGACGTCGAACCGTGTGCGTAGTCGGCTCGCCGACCTCCAAGTGCTGCTGCGGCCGCACCGCTCAGTTCCCGCGGTCCAGCTGTTCCTGGCAGACTGCTCTCATGTCTTGCAACCCGCGGCTGCGCCGGAATCTGACACGTCGTGGCCGGTGTGACTGAGAACGATGCGGCCCGCTTCGCGTACCTGGCCGAGGGCAACGCCAAGCAGGCGCGCAAGCGGGTCGCCGCCGACGTTCTGATCACCGACCGGGCCGGCCGCGTCCTACTCGTGGATCCCACCTACAAAGAGGGGTGGGACCTCCCCGGCGGGATGGTCGAGGCGAACGAGCCGCCGCGGGACGCCGCCGAGCGGGAGCTACGCGAGGAACTCGGGCTGACGTTGACGGTCGGTAGGTTGCTGCTGGTCGAGTGGGTACCGCCGCACGGACCGTGGGACGACCAGCTGGTGTTCCTCTTCGACGGCGGCGAGCTCGACGACGCGGCGGTGGCGAACCTGCGTCTGACCGACGAGGAACTCGCTGGCCTGCAGTTCGTGACACTGACCGAGGCGGAGCCACTGCTCAAGCCGCGGCTCTGGTCGCAGCTCGACAAGTCCCTCGCTGCGCGGAGGTCGGGCGGCTTCGCCTACGCGGAACTTGATCCAGACACCGAACGCTGAGGTCAGGCCGAAGGGTCAGTTCTCGGGCCAGAGGCGTTGGAGGATCGCGACGACGGTGGTCCCGAGTGCTTTTGCCACCTGGTTCAGCTCGACGACATCGAGCCGCCGCTCGCCGGCCTCGTACTTGCTCACAAAGGACTGCGGCTCGTCGAGCCGCTCGGCGACCTGTACCTGCGTCAACCCGGCTTCGTGGCGCAGCTCCCGGAGGAGCGCGCAGAGGCGCTGGTACTCCGCGGAGTAGATCGACTTGTCCACGAGGGGTAGCGGACCGTAATCCTTGCCAATATCCCAAAATCGGATATTGTCGGCCGCGATCCGGCCGAAAAGGCCGCGGCCGGCGATCCGAAGGAGGTGAACCAATGCGCCAGTATCCGATGGGTGGCGGTGGTGGTGGCGACACCTGAGCCAGGTAGGCACACCTGAACGCGAGAACCCTGGGCGCCGTACTCGCCCAGGGTTCTCGTTTTGCTATTCAACACGAATACAAAGCTTGCTATAATTAGTGGCAGATGAATCACCTGCTCGACCAGCTCTACAAGACCAAGCTCCGGCTCGCCGGGCTTGTGACAGCACTCCTCGGTATTGCCCTGATTGTCGTGTCGCACCGGGTCGACGCGATTCCCGTCCTGAGCTGGCTCGTCGGCTGGCCTACTGGCGAAGTCGGCAGTGCGCTGCTCAGCGCCGGTGTCATTGCGGTCATCTTCGAGTACTACGCGCGCAAGGAGACCGCAGCCCGGACGAACGAGCAGCTTCGGTATGCGATCCGGCAGGAGGCGCCTGCGATCCGCAGCGCTGTGCTGGACAGCTTCGCGTTCGAGCCAGAGACGATGCGGAGCATCGCGTCGGACGAGACGCTCGACAAGATCGCCACGAATGCGATCGGGCTGCGCCTCGGCGACGCCGAGCTTGCTCGCGATGCCTACGCTGACCTGCGCGAACAAGTCATCCGCTCGCCGGAGCGGTGGCGTGACGTCGATATATCAGTCTCACTTAGCCCGTGGACCGCAGGCCCCGCGACCGGCGGCGGTTCGATGTTCGTGGCCACGATTCGGTGGGAGTATCGCGTCCGGCCCGCCAGCCCGACGATGCGTTTCGCCTGTGTATCCGACCGGGCGGAGTACCAGGACTTGCTGCGCGACCCGACGGTGGCTGGCCAGTGGTACTTCGGCAAGACGTCGCCGGTCGATCCTGCGAGTACTGAGGCGTTCGAGCTCGTCCAGTTCAGCATCGACGGGGCGGAGCGCTCCATCCGGCGGACAGCCCGGAACGGTGCCCAGGTCTATACCGTTGCGCTGGGCAAGGCTGCGATCAGCGGCGATGAGGCCACGATCTCGTACACGTACCGTGTGCTGGTCCAGCGCCACGGGCATCTGTTGTTTCTCGACCTGCCACGGCCGACGAAGGGCGTGCACGTCCAGATGGAATATGGCCAGGTCGACATCCGCCAAGTCAATGTCGTCGACTACTTCGCGAGCCCCGATGCCTCGCGGGTCGAGCGGTCGCCGAAAGCGGCCCCGGCCAGGACGATCGACGTGAGATTTGACGGTCAGGTCTTCCCCCGCGCTGGAGCCGCGTTTGTATGGGTACTTGATGACGAGATGGAGAGCTAAGAAACTGCTTCTGCTTGCAACTAAATACTAGTTTGTTACTCTTGAAACAAGCGATTGAGCGGCATGCTCTCGCCATCTTCCATTCTATCGACATCGGTCGGCAAGTTGGGAGATCTCTGTGTTGGAACATTCGACAGGAGGTGATCAATGATGCGCAACAGCGGCGGTGGTGGCGGTGGCGGAACCGGCGGCTGACTCAACAAACCCCTGGGCACTTCGCGTGCCCAGGGGGCTTTCATGTTTGCCGCCGATGGCGTCGAACGGTCACTCGCCACGGCGCCGACTAGGGCGATCAATGAGGGGTTCGACGGTCGGGTGTTCCCTCGGGCTGGCGCGGCGTTCGTGTGAGCATCGAGACTCTGTTAGCCGCCCCTCAGGTCCTGGTCGTGAAACATTGACAGACTGTGTCCAAATGTCGTAAAGAGTTGTCGACTTGTCGAACGTTTCCTCGGTTGGTAGCTTCTGGCCGGACTGGGGCTATCGTTGGCTTGATCCTCCGGTGTGGAGTGTAACGCTGTTCACTTGATCACCGACAATAGAGTGACTGATCAAATATCGCAGATAAGTCATATAGGTGACAGGAGGGGGAGTCTGCTTGCTTGAGTTTCTGAAAAATAACATATTCGCGATCATCTTCGGTATAACCAGTCTTGTCACGTCGATAATTGCTATTCATTATGCGCGCAAGATGTATGCGCTCGAACGCCGAGGCTTCGTTGGTGGTACCAGTCGGACAATCGTGGTCTTCTGGTCCAGGGAAGAGATGATCGATTCCCTGTTGGAGCAGTACAGGCATGCCAACAAAGGGGACGATATTTGGGCCCATACCGTCGGGTTGCAAAACTTTCCGGGAAGCGTGCACGATCGCGTAATGGAAGCGGCCGCTCGAGGCGTCCAGTTTAGGTACCTAGTTACCCTTGGTCACCCTGCTCTGAGTGAGTTTGTTGCATTATTCTCCACTATCAGAAGTGCGCAAATCGCTGGCTTGCCCGACAATAAGATTCGTGTGCAAGGCCTAAGCGATCGCGAGGTAGTGATCGCCTTCCCGACGCTCACGACGTACACGGCGATAAAGTTTACAGATCCGGAGTTTGTAAAGATTGTTCGAGCATGGTTCGATAGCCGATGGAAGACTGCTATGCGGACCAATCCGATACTTAAGGGATCCACAAACCACTAGTGATCTTGGAAGGCATAGATGCCGACTCGTGAAGAGCTTATCGATTATTATTCGCGCAAGGAGTCGGAATATCTAGGAAAGTACCTATTGAATGATCGAGCGCATGCCCATGTCGGCATCTACGATCCGGAACGGCAACCCGAGTTGTTTCGTTCAGGATGGGTTGATAGTGACCTCGGTGTTGATCGACTAAAGATGTTAATGCACCTTGGGCAAGAACGAAGCGTGTCGGAGCTCTTCCAGCTTGCATCGGAATGGTTGACTGAGCCGGAACCCAAAACGTTAGACTGTGGAGCCGGTCTGGGTGGGACGTCTATCTTGCTTGCGGAGCGGTATGGACTGCGGGTTGATGCCTTAACGATCGTTCCTTCGCAGGGGCGTCATATTCAGCGCGAGGCCGACCGCCTGAACTTGGCCGGCTTGGTGACGGCCCGCGTAGGCGATGTTTTCTCTCCTGATGACTGGCGACCTTCGAAGCCATATGGGCTAATCATGAGCTTTGACGCGTTTAGTCAGATGGGTCGAAAGGAAACAGTCTTCGACATTCTGGCCAGAACGCAGCGGGCGGGAGGAGTCTTGGCGTTTAGTGATCACTATGTCGCGAGTCGCACTAGTGAGATTGCGGCGTACTACAATAAGTATTGGGTAAGCGAAATTTCCTCCCTTCAGGAAACTGTCTCAGCGTTGACGGCGGCGGGCTATCGAATCCGATATTTACGTGATCGCACTGACAGGCAGATACCTTACTGGGGCTTGAGTGTTGCGTACAGTGAAATTACAACTTCAGATCGCAGTACTGCGAGGAGGCTAGAAACGAAAAGTTTTCATGAAGCCATGAAGGCTGCGCACCATGGTGGCGATATGCAATATTACCAAGTCGTGGCATCCAAAGTCTGAGCATATTGGGCGTACTGCTATAATCAAGTTAGGAGGTATATTATGATTGAGGATGAGTCACTTTTGAAGAGGATGGTGGTGCACGGCGACCTGAAGCACGTTGCAATTACCGCCGATGGTAACGGTCGATGGGCAACAAACCGCGGATTACCTAGGACTGCAGGGCATGAGGAAAGTCAAAAAGCCTTTCTGTCTACCTTAAAGGCATGTGTAGAACTCGATGTTCCTTACTTGTCTCTGCATGTCTTCTCGTCGGAGAATTGGGCAAGGCCGGCGGAAGAGGTCAATGCGATAAGTGCGTTGTTCGCGCACGTGCTGAGAGGCTCAGTGAGCCTGTTTGATGATCTAGGTGTTCGATTTCGATGGGCGGGGTCAGTCGATCGTATGCCTGGAGACCTGCTTAGCCTCTTGCGGGAAACTGAAGAGCGCACATTGGGTAATGATGGCCTCATGCTGCAATTCTGCCTAAATTATGGTGGGCGACTAGAGATTGCGGAAGCGGTTGCTCACTTGTGTGACGCGATCGAAGCGGGGCAGGAGTCGCGCCAAGATCTCGATGTAAATGCGATCCGACGCTACCTCTACACTCCCGACATACCTGATGTTGATCTTTACATCAGGACGGCTGGGGAGAAGCGATTCTCTAACTTTCTAATATGGCAGGCAGCGTACGCTGAGCTTGTATTTACGGACACCCTGTGGCCTGACTTCCGCCGCGGGGATCTTGTGGCAGCAGTGAAAGAATTCGCCTCGCGAAGGCGTACATTTGGTACGGGGCGGTAGTCTTCGTCGTAGGCGACAACGATGGCTGCCTACCGTCTGAGTGTCTCGACGAGGTTAGCTGCTGCAATCGACCGCGGCTTCTAACCACCACTCAAAACCCCCGGGTACCGTACGAGTACTCGCGGCTCTCGAACTGTGCCGGGCCACAACACCACGTGATAGAGATCGTCTCCGTGGATACCGTCGCTTGAGATCGTGCTGAACCCTTTTGCGTATACGCGCGCCGTGTAGTCGCCCGTCGGCACTTCACTCCGTGGGACGGCGTCGCTGTAGTCCAGCATCGAAACGATGACCTGGCCCGACTCGACGTGCAGGCCGGCTTCGGTGACGTGGTCCCAGCCCTCGAAGTTGTCGTCGGGCGCCTGTGACCGGACGTCCAGGATGACCGGAACAGTCGTCCTCCGGGCGGTGCCGACCCCGATCACGCCCTCGCGTGCCGCGATCATGTCCGTGATCAGCGCCTTGGTCCACGCGCGGTCCGGCTCGAATCGGGCGGTTTCGTCCTGGACCATGAAGCTGTTGTAGTCGGCGAAGACGTCGAGTTCGGCGTAGGCCAGCTGCTTGCTGCCGGGCGTGGCGGCCGGTGCGTTGTCAGCCATGAGGTGTACCTGAGCTCCATCGGGTAGGTCGTGGATCGTCTGGGCGAGCGGGCCGCGGATGCGCATGCAGGTGACGGCGCGTTTGGCGACGAGGTTATCGAAGTCGTACGTCCCGCCCATGGTGAACATCTGCAGCGGGATCAACCGCTGGTCGTGCCCAAGTGCCCCGCGCTCGTCCTGCCAGGCGGTGGCGAACTGGTGGGCGCCGCGGACAGCCGGATCCTCGAGCAACCACGCTACCCAGTCGCCGAGGCCGGTGCCGATGGGCGTGCGGTCGGCGGTCTCCGGATCGAAGATGACGACCTCGCGGTTGTCCGTGACCGCGAACTGGCAGCCGAAGAGGTCCTGGCCGAAGCAGAACAGCCCGTCGGCCAACCCGCCGTATGTGTTCTTCCAGGTCGACGGCTCGTTCCAGTGTCCGAGCTCCGGGCCGAGGCCGGCTGTCCCGGCGCGGAAGACTTGCACTCCGGCGTTGAAGGCAGTGAAGCCGTTCACGCGGGTGAGCAGCTCGGCGAGCTCGGCCAACGGTCCGGTGTCGTGCCCCAGATCGAGCTGGATATGGGGTCCGAGTGGCGCGCGGGCCGCAGCGAGCAGTTGGTCGAGCGGGCGTAGATCGGTCATCTGTCAGTCCACCAGGATGGTGACGCGTTCGCCGTTGTCGAGGTCGCGGATCTGGTTCTTGACCGAGGAGCCCGCGCCGCGGTTGTCGAACGGGTCGATGTACTTCACGGACGAGCCTTCGCCGCCTTCCAGGAACACTGCCGGTGGGTACTCGTCGCGATCGTAGCCAGGCCGCGTCTGCGGGACCTGCTTCATCGACTCCGTGCGCCGGTCCTCGGCACCCTCCCGGTCGATCGTCACGTCCGCCGGCTGGGTCCGGGGGAACGACTCGTCACCGCGCCAAGACGTGCCCATCTGCGCTTCGCGGGCGTGGTCGGCAGCTTCGGGATAGTCGCCCTGGTCGATGATGACGTAGTGCGGCCCCTTGGGCTCCGGCTCGTCGCCGCCGAGGAACGCCTTGGCGTCGTTACCGCGTTCCTGCAGCCAGTGGTCGGCCGTGTCTCCGGCGCGGTCGACGGCGTCCGCAGCATCATGCATGGATGAGGTGACAGTGTTGCCGGCGTTCTTCAGGTCGTCCGAGCCGGTCAACTCGCCGACGTCGCTGAGCACCCCGCCGACGCCGTCGCCGAGGTCGTGGACGATGTCCCCGGCGACGTGGACGACGTCGCTCGTGAAGTCGCCGGTCGCGTTCATGACGTTGCTCGTGACATCGCCGAGCGCGGTCCCGAGGTTGTGGCCGACGAACTCGGCGGCTGAAGTCAATCCGTCGCCGATGTCATCCAGGAACGTTGGCTCCTCCGGGGCGCCAGCCTGGGCCTTGTCGACCTGGCCGACCGCCTGGTTGCCCGCCGAGTCCAGCTGACTGCGGGCCTCGTTCAGGAGCGAGCGGGCCTCAGCACGCTTCGGCTCGCCGGGATCCTGGAACGGTGCCGCGGTCGGTGGCGGTTGACCATGGGAGGCAGCCTCTTGTCCGGCTGCCGCCACGTCGCGGTCGTACGCAGTGCGTCCCTGGCGGGTGGCTTCCTCGCCCTGTTTCCAAAGGTCAATGGCCTGTTGAGCTTGGCCTTGGGCCCAATCCAGCGTGGAGGCATAGCCGTTGATCGCCGCTGCGGCCGCGTGGAAGGCGTCCCCGGCAGTCAGCCAGCGGGCCGGTTCGGCGTGGGTCCGCTTGTGGTAGGCGTCGGCCGCAGGCCCCGACCAGCCGCCGGTGTCCAGCTTCTTGAAGCCCTCGCCGATGCGGATCATGGTGTCGCCGTACACCGTCAGGTGCACGGTCGACGCCCGGATCTCCTTCGCCTCGCCGGGCACGAGGGCCTTCGGGTCGTCGGTTTCGCCGAGTTCAGCCATCGCTCATCGCCGTTGCGCCAGGGTCGGCTCCGGTGTCGTCGAAGATGCCCTTGAGCTTGTGCTCGTGCGCCTGGTCGGCCTTGATGTAGGCGCCGGCCGCGTCGACCATGCGGCGGGAAAGCTGTTGGCCGTCCTTGGTCAGGTTCTCGACGCCGAGCGCCCAGCGGGTCGTGAACGACTCGTAGGAGTCGGCCAGCTTGGTATGCCCGATGAACTTCCGGTCGCAGTCGATGTTCTCGACCTGCAGCTCGTCGAGATCGCCGAGCAGATCGGACAGTCCGAGCCCGGCATTCTTCAGCGCCTCGACGTCGACAGCAAAGCCGTCTGGCATCGCACCCTCCCCGTGGATGACCAAGATCGGCGTCCACTCTACGAGCACAGCTGAGCGCGGTGAGCAACTAGGCGGCGCATCACCCATTCGGCTCAGCTATCGTCTAGCCAAGCTGCGATCTCGGTCACCGTATGGCGCCTTGCGCGTCTGCTATCGACTTCGACGCTCGACCTGTTCCTGCTGGTCAGATTTTTATGACATTCAAGTGCAATTTTCTTTGTTGAAATGGTTTGACCTGGCCAGCTTCGGAGGTGGGTGCGCCCCCTTTTTGTCGAGGCGCTAGTCGATTAGGATGGCTGCACCGACGCAAGAAGGTTCTGCAGGTCGGAGGAACTATTTGGGAAAGGAAATGCCATGAAATTCAGTGAAAAGATTGTGTTCAATCGGGTCCAGTCTAGCGGCAGGGGGAAAGAAAAAAATGGGCTTGGCGGTCATGCAAGGCTGTGTACTGTGTGATTCAAGTTATCAAGCTAGTCATCTGGTTCATGGACCACCTGTCCTAGTCTGGGGATCGGCGGAGGTCCATGATGGACCTCCGCCGATGCAGGCCATGTCCCGGCTGTCGACCCTCGATGAACTTCAGCGGTGAGTTGTCGGGGGAGTCGGCTGGCTTCGGCGCCGGTCAGGGGCGCCGATCAGGAGAATCCAGCGTCGAAAGCGCGGGATCCGGTGATGCCCCGGGCCACACCTGCGGTGCCGGGCCGAACGCGCGCCTGGCCGCCCGGACGGCCAGGGCAGCCATGGTGGCATTGGCGCCACCACCGATCGCCGCGCCGATGCCGAACGGGACCACCCGGCCGAGCACGATGATTCCCTGCTTGGTGCCGTACTTGGTGACGAAGTTCTTGCCCAGGACCTTGTTGATTTTGAGCAGTGTTGCTGCGGGCACTTTGTCGACGAGGTGACGGGCCCAATGCTTACCGGTGCGTTCGGCGACCTTGCCGATGGTCGTGGAGCCGGACTCGCCAAGCAAGATCCCCATGACAAGCGTGCGGCGGCGCTCGATCTCGTCCAGCTGGACCCCGTGGACCTCGGCGAGCGAGAGCACGAACAGGGTGCTCAGTTCGAGCGAGGAGAAGAACTCGCCCGCCGACAGCGCCAGCGCGATCCCGGTGCCGACGGCGGGCGCGGCCGCGGTGGCCCCGACTGCAGCCCCTGTTGACGCCAGGGCGCTGACGTACATCCGCTCCAGGGTGTGGACGACCTCCGCCGGTGTCGCATTCGGGTTGCGGTGGCGTGCCCGGGCGATGTTCTTGCCGACTAGCGGTGCCTGCGCGCCGATGGCCTTGTCCAGCAGGCCGAGGATCGGCTGGCCTCGTCCGCTCGAGTCCGGGACCGGTCCTTCGAGGGCGTCAGAGACCACGCCGAACTCCTTGAGTCGTCACGTTCCGCCCAGTTTCGCACCTGGGCGGCCTCGACCGTTCACAGAGGTGTCCCCGCGTGATGACCACTCGTCGGAGTGAAAGTTGCGGCTGCTCGATTCCCACGGGTTGACACTGATCATCGGGGTTGGCGGCGGGCGCGAGTCGGACTGCCGTGCGGTTGGAGGCGGCCATGACCAGCAGCGTTCAGCACGATCCGTGGGCCGCCCTGGACGCGTTGTGGGGTAAGGGAGCAGCGAAGCCAGTTGATGCGACCGCGGATGCCACTGCGTTCTATGGCCGATGCTCCACCGAGGACAACCAGGATCCGCAGACCTCGCGAGGCTGGCAGCTGGGCAACGCCCGGCGGTTCATCGAGCCGCGAGGTGGGCGGGTTGTCGCTGAGTACTTCGACGTCGGGGAGTCCCGCTCGGTGCCGTGGCATCGGCGGCCGGCTGCCGCGCAGCTCCTGCTCGACCTGAAGGACCGCGGTCGTGGGTGGGCCGCCGTCGTGGTCGGCGAGGGAACCCGATGTTGGTTCGGCAATCAGTTCTCCTTGACCGCGCCAAGACTAGCGGCGTACGGCGTTGACTTGTGGGTGCCCGAGCTGGGCGGGCGTTACGAGGCGCGGAACCCGTCGCACGCGATGCTGATGAGTCTGCTCGGAGGGATGAGTGAGTCTGAGCGTCGGCATGTCCAGTTGCGGGTCCGCGCGGCGATGGACGTGCAGGTTCGCAACGAAGGTCGGCACCAGGGCGGCCGCGCCCCGTACGGCTACGTCGTGGTCGACGGCGGCCCGCACCCGCATCCGCGCAAAGCCGCCGAAGGGCTTCGGCTACGTGTGCTGCAGCTCGACCCAGACGCGGCGGTGGTCGTGGCGCGAATTTTCGCCGAGTACCTGGAGAGCCACACCGACCGCGAGATCGCCTCGGCCTTGAACCGTGACGGAATCCCGTGCCCATCTGCTCGGCGTCCGGCTCAGAACCGACACCGACGAGGCGACGGCTGGCAGGCCAGCACGGTTCGCGCGATCCTCGAGAACCCCCGCTACACCGGCTATGCCGTGTTCGGCCGCTGGACGAAGCACGATGTCCTGCTCGACCCCGATGACGTGGCCGCCGGCCATGCCGTTCGGTTCCGGCGGGCTGATCCAGGCGATATCGTGCGCTCGGAACGGCCTGCGCATCCGGGCATCGTATCGGTGGCGGACTTCACCCAAGTTCAACTACTGCGCCGCGCCAAGGCTCGTGGCGGCAGCATGATCGAGCGCGCGGCGCGCCGGACGATGCACCGGTACCGTTTCCAGGGGATGATCCGCTGCGCACTCTGTGGCCGCAAAATGGAGGGTTCCGTCAACGGAGATCGGAACTACTATCGCTGCCTCGCTCGGAGGCTGCCGAACCGAGCCAGCCTGGCAGATCATCCAGCTTCGGTCTACCTCCGTGAGGATGCTGTTCTGCAGCGGGTCGATCCCTGGGTCGCAACGAACCAGCTGGCTGGGCTACCAGGTGCGTGCCAACGCGACGACACCGCGGGGACGGCAGACGTGTATCGCGATCTCGGGATCGCCCTTCAGTTCGACCCCAGCTTGGCGACGCTGACGGCGATCGTCACCTCGCAGCCTGCAGGCCGGAAGGCGTTGGTGGCCGAAACTCGGCACACGTGGACGAACGTCCGCTGAAGCCGCCCAGCTCTGATGGTTGAAGCTCTGGCCGCTGGCCCCGCTTGCGCCCTCGCCGCAGAGCCAGGTGGCATCCTTGCTGCATGAACCTTGGCGACCAGGTCGTAGTTCTCGACGACGTCCCCGAAGGCACGTTGGCCACGGTGACCGCCCTCCACGAACCCGACTACATCGAATTCCAGCTCGCGGATGGACGTTTCTTCACGGCTATCGAGTCGTCGCTGAGCCCCGCGCGGAGTGTCTGATGACCGATCGCTCTGCCATCCCCGCTGAGCTGAAGCGTGCTGTACTCGTCGAAGCTGGTCACCGATGTGCTATCCCGACCTGTCATCACACGACGGTGGAGATAGCACATATCGAGCCATGGTCGAAAGTGAAGGAGCATACGTTCGACAACTTGATCGCACTGTGCCCGAACTGTCACCATCTCTACGATCAAGAGAATAAGATAGATCGCAAAGCAATGCGTCAGTACAAAGCAAGCTTGGCGCTGCTGCATAGTCGTTACGGTGATTTCGAGCGCCGCGTCCTTGTGTACTTTGCTCAAGATCCCGAGCAAGTTTCGATTGCGCTGCCAGGAGGGATGGACGTCGCTCTCATGTACCTCCTGCGCGACGGGTACATTGTCTACGGCGAAACGCTGCGGACGCGGGCGAACGCTGATCATATCTTCTCGTATGACGTGGTTGCCCTGCAGCACTATGTCATCACCGATATTGGGCGCCAATTCGTGACCGACTGGGCGAACGCGAACCCGCTCTGAAAGCCGCCATTCAGCGATAGGGTCGGTTACTGATGCGCGCCTACGCCTCGACACGTGGCGCGGGTACCGATTCAATCAGTCGAACGCGCAAGTCGCCGGGGCCATCGCTAGCCTGCACCGCCACGGTGTTGGGTAGCCGGCCGAGGAACTCCTTGAAGTTCCGACAGCCATAGTTCCTCTCGTCGAAAGCCGAGTCGAGAGTCAGCATCCGGGCTTTGAGCCAGGCAGCGACCGGCGTCGGCGTGTTGCTCTGTTTAATCGCTCGGATCAGCAGCTCTTCGCCGTGCTTGATGTCGAATGTCTTCTCGACCGTCGGCTTCGCGCTGGGTTCGACGGCAGCGACCAGCGTGCCCCAGTACTTGTACTCGGAGCAGACCGAGACCAGCCGCGGGCTGGCCGATGCTTCGGTCCCGACGCCGACGACGTGCTTGCCGAACTCCCGGAGCCGCTGCACGAGCGGGGAGTAGTCGCCGTCGCCGGCTACCAGCAGGTACGTCCCGATGTCCGGGTGCGTGATCAAGGTTTCCATGGCATCGACGGCCATCCGGATATCGGCGGCGTTCTTCTGCTGTATCCCGAACCGCTGGATTTGGATCAGGTCGACGCCGTTCATGGCGAGGTCGTGCTGGTACTTGCCAAACTGCTGTTTCGCCCAGTCGGCGTAGGCACGGCGGATCGAGGCGTTGCCGTAGTCCCGGCAGACCAGCTCGAGCGCGGCGTATGGCACCGGATTGGTCTGGTCGGGCAGGCTGTTGGCGGCGCCGATCGCCAAGTTCTCGAAGTCGATGAAGACGGCGACCTGCTCGGCGTTGCCGGGCCCGGTGGCGGTGGTCATGTCGGCGCTCCGTTCGTCGAAGGCGGCTGGGCTGTCCGTCCGGTCGCCTGCATCCAGAGGATGACGTCGAGGCAGCGCAGTAGGCTGATGTCCTGGATCCCGCCGGCCTCGTCGCGCAGTTCGGCCACGGCCTCGGCTCGCCGCGAGTCGCCCTGGAACCAGGTCCACAGGCAGGCCCAGACACTGTTGGGCGCGTCGAGTATGGCCTTGACCTGGCTGTCGTAGACCGGCAGCAGATGCGGACGTTTCCGGGCCAGCAGCTTGTTGGCCGTGACCCACCGGTCCTTGCCGCCGCAGCGCTTGAACAACCACCACAACCTGCTGGCAGGCGAACCGGGCGCATACGTCGTCCACGGCGCCTCGTGCATCGCCAGGCTGGTCGGGATCTGCTCGAGCAGTTCCGCGATCCCGGCCGCGTAGGTGATCGTCGTGTCGACGGCGACGTTCGCCAGGTCCGAGATGCTCAGGAAGGTGAGAGCCAGGACGTCGGCTTCGGTGACGGTGTCGGCGATGTCTGGTCGGTCGCCGCCGCGGGCGAAGCGCTCGAACCAACGGCCGGTGTAGCGGGACCGTGCTGTGTCCTCGTTGAAGTAGTGCTTGAGCGCGTCGACCGCAGCTGTCCGGCCGTTGCTAAGGACATGGAGGTCCAGCAGCTCGTGCTGGGACGCGTAGTCACTGGCAAGGGGTAGTCCGCTGGCATCGACCCGCACGGCACCCCTCCCTCAGCCTCAGTGCCTGGACCTAAGGTCGCTCCGGGAGTTGACCGTGTTACGCGTTCCGCGGGCCGCAGCGATCGCCGGAGAAGCAGGTTGAGGGAGCCCTGCGTTGGCTGGAAGGTGGCGAGATCGCCACGCCGCGAAGCCGAAGCCAACCGCCGCGACCGCGAAGACGACACCCAGCGCCCACGCCCAGGCGGCGTTCATCGAGATGGCCAGGTAGACCTGCATTCCGGCGACGACGGCGTACGTGACGGCGAGCGCCCGCCATGTGGCCTGACGTTGCATCAGGCACCTCCCAGTTGCGGCAACGAAGGTAAGTCGCTAGGAACGGCAGGGCGGTTACGTGGGCCATGCGACTCATCGGTGCCGCAGCGGTTCGGCCCAGCGAGCGCCGGCGGAGAAGCAAGATGACCAATGAGGCTGACGGAGAACGGTTAGTGCAGGTCACCGCGCCTAACGGTGTGGCCTGGACTCGCCAACCTGGCGGCACGTCAAGCGGAACCCAGCTGCTTGAAGCACTGTCGGTCTTCACGCGCATGAACACCGACGTCGAACTGCTCTGGAACTGGTGGGAGGAGGACCGGCACAGTCGAGAGCACGACCGAGTGTGGGCTGTCCTCAAGGAGTGGGACAACGGCGCTGATCAACGTGAGCCGACTGCTGAGGAACTCGAGGCCTTCAAGCAGCGCTTCAGAGAGAGTGTCGACAAGGACCTCGAAGAAGCGAGGCAGCGGCGCGCAGACCTTGTTACACAGTCGTACGACCAGGAGGGAGCAAGCGCCCGGCTGCAGCTTCTTCGGAAGGAAGCTGATGCCGCCTTCTTCCAGCACGTGGTCGATAAGCCAGCCAGCGCGGCGCAACGCGAGGACGCCGAGCGACGGATTGCCAAGTGCCAGGCGGAGGCTGACGAACTGCGGTCGCAGGTTGGCGATCCGGAAGAGGTCGTCGACCAGGACGGGTACTTTCCTGCCGAACGGCGGGAACAACATCTGGACCAGCACATGCGCTACTGGCGCTATCCCCTGTTGCGTGAGCTGCAGAAACGGGATCGTCGTCGGTTCAATACGTTGCTTGCGATGCCGGTACCAGACGTCAGGCGGATGTGCTCGGAGTGCCAGGCCCCAGCCGAGTGGCACGAGTACGACATATCGTTGTGCCTGTTCCGCTCACAGCCCGCGCAGGGATCCCAAGCGGAGGCGCTTGCTCGTCTCATGCCTGGTTGGTGGGAGCGGTGCTGGGCGTCCACGGCCTACCAGATCGGCCACGGCTGGGGTGTTCCGCACGCGTTGCCGGACTTCACCGGCGAGCAGTGGCGCGCCATGCTGCCACCGCTGCTTCGGACGATCTTCGTCCCAGGTCCGATCAAGAAGAACCCGATGGCGCCGAAGCCGCAGCCGCTCGCGACCGTCCCATCGGGCCCCATCGCGGATGTGATGGCTAAGCTGCAGGAACTTCAGGCCAAGTACCCGACCGCCGAGGTGCGTCAGGGCAGCCGCGGCCGCTGGGAGCTCTGGCCACCGAAGGACAGCACCGACAAGTAGCGCCGGATCCTCGCAGCCAGACGCAGTCACCCTCCTTAACTCGTCCGGCTATCAGCTGTCGTCGGTCTTCTTCCGGCGCGGCGCACGCCTGCGAACCGGCTTGGCGGGCGCTTCCACGACGGGCTCTGGCTCTGGCTCGGCTGTCGACGCGGCACGCTCGCCAGCTTCGAAGGCCGCGTAGACCTCGTTCGAGATCCGTCCCCGTTCCGAGACCTCGTAACCGTTGGCTAGCGCCCAAGCACGCACCTGCTGGTTACGTTCGCGGCTGGCGGCGGTTGTCGAACTGCCGCGACTGGTGCCGGTGCCTGCAGTCGATTGGCCTGCGGCGACCCTGATCCGGCGACCGCCAATGCGCTGACCAGCTTCGATGTACCGCGCGAGTACATCACGCAGCGCTTGGGCGTTCTCGTCTGACAGGTCGATCTCGTACGAGACCCCGTCGAGCGCGAAGGGCACTGTCTGCGTGGCGGCACCGCCGTCGAGGTCGTCGACGATTTCGACAAAGACTTTTTGGGCCATGAAGGCGCCTTTCAGCAGGTCAGATGGTGCATCATCTCGCTTTCGAGCGACCACAGCATAGTGAACGCTTGCCGGATCCACGGGTGTGACACTCGGTCAGAAAGCCGTCAGCTCCAGCGAGATCCCGAGCTGGGATGGTCGGTTGACGGTGTAGATCGAGTGTGACTCTACGTTCGAGGTCAGCGGCGAACCTCGGAACGGCTAGTGGACTGCCGAAGGCCGCCCGCGCCGTCCACCTAGACTTGAAGGCCACGATCTGTACGAAGGGGCTCCGGCGCACACGTACATAGCACGCCGGGGAAGGTAGCGGAGGGACTTGAGATGGACATCGAGGACGCCCGGCAGTACCTGATCGCAGCTACGGAGCGTAAGACCCTGCGCGACGCCTTGGAGTGGTTAAAAGGGGATCGCGCACTGAGGCAGTCACCGAACAGTCGCCGGCTCTTCTCGGCGCTCTCGGCCGTGAAGGAGGAGCATCCTGACGGCGATACAAAGCGGCTCGGCGAGGAGGCCTTTCGCGCCTTCTGTCGCGGTCAATTGGACTCCGGGATGGGTATCGCGGCCGGCCTGATCGACGTCGACACAGTCGTTCGGCCGCAGCGCTACCGCGATGACCTGGCGCTGATCACGCAGTACACAAAGAGTCGCACGTTAGCCGATATCACGGCAGCTGCTGTCCAGGCCGCGCTACGCGAGAGCCCTACTGTTATAGATACCCTTTGCGCTGTCGCAGGAATCACCTTCAAGGAATTGAAGGGTCGTGCTCGCGCAGTCAACCTGCCGAGCGTGCCAGATGGACGGTGGAATAGTGAGCAAGTTACCGAATCGTTCAAGGTGATCAATGCCATTGTTCAGGGCGACATCGAGATGGATTTTCCGCGTATGACGGCTATGCGCCCAGTTGAACTGCTAGTCGGTGCAGACCATGTGGGTTCCGGTTGGGTGCAGGTGCATGCAATGTTCGATGCCGGTGTTAGCTATGAAAATCTGCTAGCTCAGCGGGTGGTCGGCACCGCCTGGGGTGCTCACAAAAATCGAACGTCATCGAAGATGCAGGAGCCGGTAGTCTCGCAACTACGGAACATTCTCGACAAGCACCAGATTAGCTACATCGAAGTGGGCAGGACGGCGACGTTGAAGAAGCCGCTCCAGGACCTTGTGAAGAAGGGCGCGAGTAAGGGGGAGGGTGGCTCGGCGGTAAGCGACGCTCTCGGGAAGGTAAAGCTGGTCGCGACGGTAGGTGAAACCAAGTTCGCCATCGCGGTGTCGGTCGCCAACGACCCGGGGACCGCCAACAAGAGCGGTGCGAGCCTGGCCAAGCTGCCACGGAGCCTCATCGTGCCGGCGGTAGCGGTCCTGGCTGGCTCAGGTTGGGCGGACCGAACGGAGTCGATCGACGTCGTGGAGGCGTTCGGCGGCCGCGTCTACACGGACCTGACCCTCGAAGCTCTCGCCCGGGAGCTCGTTTCTCCAGGTCAACCATAGGGTCGCGCGATCTTGTCGGTGGTGGCGTCCATAATGACGTCGCCCGTCGCACTGCACAGCAAGAGAGGCCCAGATGACGCCCATCACCAGGCAAGCCCGCCGCGATCTGATCGCTACCCGCCTGGCCGCGGCTGAGGCGAACCAGACGAGCGACCGTCGGTCTCTGAAGTGGCGTGGTCAGGACGTTTCGTGGCCTGAAGTGCAGATTCCTGTCGATCATGCGTTGCTGAACCCGCACAGCCACCGCATCAAGCCGCAGGTTCAGTCGGTCGCCTCGCGGCGTCAGGTGCTCAGCGATGACCCCTTCAGCGAAGAAGCGCAGGAGATCATTGCGGAGATCATCCGAAACACGCCTGGCTACGCCCGGATCAAGGCCGAGCTGGCGCGCGATGGCCAGGCCGAGCCGGGCATGATGACCCACGAGGGCGTGCTGATCAACGCCAACACCCGCCTGGTGGCGCTGCGCGAGCTCAAGTTCGGCCACATCAAGGTCCAGGTCATGCCTCCAGATGCTAGTCCGGCCGAACTTACTGAGCTTGAGCTCAGTTTCCAGATGCGCCGTGACGTAAAGCAGGACTACTCATTCACGGCACAGCTGCTTTTTGTGCGCGACCTCATCGATGCCAGCTGGTCTCCAGAGAGCATCGGCCTGGCCATGGACCGTTCGCTCGACGAGTCACGGGAAGCTCACCGTAAGCAGGCACGGCAGAAGGTAGAAGCCGATGATCGCGTTCTGAACCTGATCGAAGAGATCATCGAACGGTCTTCGGGAAACCTCACCTACGAATTCTTCGACGACAAGCAGCAGGCTCTCAGTGAAATCGATGCTGCGTATCAGGGGCAGAAGGAAAAAGACGAGTCGCTGGCGCTGCGGGAGCGTGAGGCCAAGGTGGCAGGCATGCTGGCTGGTCTCGACTATCGACGGGTGCGCCAGATTGACGACACGTACCTAAAGGACTATTTGCTGCCCGCGCTTGATGAAGAGGAGATTCTTGCGGGGCACGTCGCGACCTTGACTAGTCGAACGCAGGATTCTGCGGATGTCGATGGACTATCTGGCCTAGACGTGCTCGATGACATAGACGTCGGATCGCCGACCGATGTTTCGGAAATATCGCTAGAGCCAATTATCAATGCACTGACGGCGACAGCCGATGATGAAGATGTTGTCTTCAAGGGGGGCGCCGGAGATGAAGAGCTGCGTATCCCGAAGAAGTCGTTCGCGGCATCGATCAATCGAGCCTTCCAGACAGCGGCCGACATCAAAGATCGCGATAGCCGCGGGCAAAACCTGCTGTCGTCGCCGATGAGGCACCTTGACAACGCCGCCAGGGAATGCGACCGCGTTATCGGTGCGCTTAAGGAGATATCAGGTGGCGGTCGTCTTGACGTCCACAAGCTGCGTCGAACCTATGAAGACTACTTGCGCTCGCACGACGAGTTGGCGATCACCCTTGAGCGTATTGGTGTAATTGAGCCAGGGGCGGATAAGTCGTGACTAGTGTGCCACAGCTTCACCTGGTGTTGGCAGTCGAGAACCCGCCGATAGTCATTGCTGAGCGAGACAGTCGTGTGCCGGATAACTTTTGGGCGCAGTTGCGTGAGATCTGGGGGTACGACGGCGACCCGGCGAGGCGTGTCCGCGTGCCGCTATCCCGATTTCGGGCTAACCTGAAGTGGCTTAGGCCGGCGTGTCAGCGCTACGGGGTTGGTATTGACTGGGATCCTCAGGTCGTCGCGCTCGTGCGGAAGGCGACCGAGGAACGTCAACAATTGGACAAGGTCGTCGGCAGTGTCGCAGGGCTCACTGTCGATGAGGTTGAAGCGCGTCTCGCGGGATCGCGCTTTCGGCGGTTGTTGAAGCAATTCCAGTTGCGGGATCTTGGGCGGCTGCTTGCGTTGCCCAACGGCGCAAACTTCTCGGTTCCGGGGGCCGGTAAGACGACAGTCGCCTACGCCACATATGAAGCCGAGCGGGTAGCTAGCCGCGTTTCCCAAATGCTCGTGGTTGCGCCAATATCTGCTTTCGACTCATGGCAGACAGAGGTCGACGAGTGTTTTAAGTCAGACGACGTGCCGACTGTCGACATCTATTCTGGTGATTACCTTACTGATGCCGAGATCTTGGTCGTCAACTATCACCGGTTGGCGAGTAGGTACGACGACATCGCAAAATGGGTGAGTCGAGAGCCGACGTTGGTACTGCTTGACGAAGCTCACCGAATGAAGGCAGGGCGAAGCGGAACCCACGGCAGCGCCTGCCTGGATATCGCTTTTTCGGCAACGCGAAGGGATATCCTTACAGGAACGCCGGCTCCTCAGGCGCCCTCAGACTTCGTGGCACTTCTCGATTTCCTCTGGCCCGATCAGGCCAGGCGCCTGTTGCCAGCAGACGCGCTGCGCAGCAGGCCACCGGACGACGTGATGCACCGAGTTGGCGACGCAATCAAGCCATTGTTCGTGCGGACGAGGAAGCGGGAGCTTGGGCTGACACAGCCTGTCATGCAGCTTCGTCATGTGCCCCTTGAAGGACTCCACCGAGATATCTATATGGCGCTGCGTGATCGCTACGCGGGAATGTTCAGTATGACGATGAGCGATCGTGCAGAACTCGGTCGCATGGGCACCGTCACGATGTACCTCCTTGAAGCAGCCAGTAACCCTCATCTGCTTGCGGCAGGCTCGAGTGACGATGATCCGCCGGTCTTTCGTCACCCACCACTACCGGTCGAGCCCGGAAGCCGGCTGTGGGACCTCATCCAGCGATACAACCAGTACGAGACGCCGCCGAAGATCATCGAAGTTATGCGGATGGTCCGGGAAAACGCGGAGGCCGACCCCCCGCGGAAGACGCTGGTGTGGTCGAACTTCGTGCGCAACCTGCGGACCATGGAGAGGATGCTAGAGCCGTACAAGCCGGCCCTCATCTACGGAGGAGTTCCGTCCGAGCTCAATCGACCGCTCGTCGAGCGCACGCGTGAAGGGGAGTTGAAGCGCTTCCGTGAGGATCCCGAGTGCATGGTCCTGCTGGCTAACCCAGCTGCCATGAGCGAGGGTGTCAGCCTGCACCTGGACTGTCACGACGCGATCTACCTTGATCGAACGTTCAACGCTGGCCAGTACCTGCAGAGCATCGACAGGATCCATCGCCTGGGGCTTCCCGATGACGTCGAAACAAGACTGACGTTCCTGGTGACGGCGAGCACCATCGACGAGGTCGTCGACGAGCGGATCGTCATCAAAGCCCGGGCCTTGAGTGACATGCTCGATGATCCGGATCTTGTGACCATGGCGCTACCCGGCGAGGACGAGGACGAGTACGGCGTGGTCCTTGACGAGGTCGGAGACGTTACGGCTGTGCTCGCGCACCTCCGCGGGGAGGCTTGATGTCCCAGCGTGAGAATCCGTCTTATGGACAAGCTTCACTACCGACGGTTTTTCAGTGCAACGCCGCCTTCTGGGCGGCTAAGGCTCTCGACGTGACTGGAAGTACCCAGGAGGCGCTGAACAAGAGCTACAACACCCTGCCGACCGGCGGTTTGTACGACCAACGGTCCCTGCTCGCAGGTCAGCAACTCTTGCTCGGCTATGAGCTGATAGAGCAGCGAGGGGCCTTGCTCTTTCCGGGTGAGCTGTTAGTCGAGTGGCAGGGCATGCCTATCGATCCATTCACCGAGCTGCTCGTTGAACACATACTTGTCAAGCGCAAGGACCTGTGGCTGCCGAGTCTCGCTGGCGAGGATCAAGTCTTCTGGGAACGAGTGCCGAACGAGGCAACGAGGCTTCTGCAGTCGACTTTTCTCGAACAAGAGCAACGGGATGCGTTTGTGCTGTCCGTTGCGCGAAAAGTTGATATCGAGCTCCTGAATGCGATTGGCGCAGAAGGCGAGGAGACTGTCGTTTCAGACTGTCGTAAATACCTCGCTGATCGCGGGCGTGAGGACTTAGCCGTTCGCGTTGTTCGGGTGAGTTTGCGGGACGACACTCTCGGCTACGATGTGTCAAGTCCTGATTGTACCGGCCGACTCCATCACCTCGAAGTAAAAGCTACGCGGTCACTTGGCGAGAGCGTCGATTTCTACATCAGTCGCGGCGAGGCAGAAAAAGGACAAGCCGACCCGATGTGGGCTCTTGTCGTAGTTCGGCAGGACATCATCTCATCCCCGGACAACATGTCGATGCGTGTCGCTGGCTGGCTCCCTTATGGAGAGATTGCACCCTCTCTACCTGCTGACGCTCCACCCCGCCCGAATCGCAAAGGCAAGTGGCAATCCGCACGAATATCAGTTCCGGAGGGGTCTCTCTTCGATGGGCTTCCGTTCGATCGATGATTGTCACGTCTTCTACTGATTGAAGGACGCGTCTCGTGTAGGGTTGCGAGATGGTATGCAGGCGAGGATCAGTCGATCCGTGACCCCGAACACAATCGGGTGGGTTGATAAACACGCCGTGTTGTCTTCGCTGGTAGACGACGTGGCACGGGGCATGATTGAGGTATGACGATGACAGTCACGACAAGTCACGGCGCGACCACTGATAGTGGGGCGTCCGACCTTGCGTGGAGGTCGTCCGAACCGCTCCGCAGCCCGTTGCGGCACCTAAACCCCGAGCAGATCAGCTCGGCGGCCCGCGTGGAGAGCAGGAACCGCGAAGTCCACCTTCCGCCGATCAGTACCTATCGATGGTGGGCACGCAGGACCGCGGCCGTCAATGGAGCCATCATCGATGCCGTCAGCATGGACTCGCCTGACCGCCGTCTGTTGATTGCTGACATGTTCGCAGGGGGTGGGGTCATCCCGCTGGCTGCCGTGGTGCGAGGTCATCAGGTCTACGCCCAGGATTTGAATCCGTGGGCTGCAGACGGACTGTCCGCGATGTTGGGCTTGCCGGCGCTGGACGTGCTTCAGGAAGCCAAAGCGACGCTGGAGAAGTGGTCCGACACGCTTGTCCAGGCCGCCTACGGTACGACCCTGTCAGATGGGGAACCCGGTCAGATCTCGCACACGTTCCGGGTTGCAACATCGCAGTGCTGCAGCTGCGGTGAACGTGCCCGGATGTTTCCACATGCGCTCGTCTCGCTCCTAGCTCGGCGCGAAAAGGATCAACCTGAAGCCTACCTCGCGTGTCCACGAGGCCACTTGTTCCGCGGTGACTCATCGCGCGAACCGCAGAAGTGCCCGCACTGTGGGGAGCGTTTCGACACATCTGAAGCCTATACCGCTGGGCGTAAGATTGAGTGCTGGGCATGCGGCAGTGTGGACCGAATGGTCGACAGGGCTTCTACCTGGGAATGGGAGGTAGTTCTTGTCGAACGTAGCCGACATCGTTTCCGAGAGCTGGCAATTCCCACTGACGCCGAGAAGTCGATGGCCGATTCGGACACTTGGCAACCAAGTCGTACCCTCGGCGATATCCCCGACGGGCAAGAGACAAGGGTTTTGCTCAGGCATGGCTTCGTAACCTGGGATCAGTTATACCCACGCCGTCAGCGCGCCATCATGGAAAGTTTGTTGGATCTGGCTCAGCGGTGCTCGTCGGACCCGGCGGTCAATCGAGCTATTACGATGGCGATCATAGGATCGGCCGAGATGGCGGGTCACTTATCTCGTTGGGACCGGTACTATCTCAAGAGCTACGAGTCTATGGCTGGCCATCGGTTCAACTTGACGACGTTCTCGGTCGAGCCAAACGTGTGGGGTGCGCTGTCCAGTGGTCGAGGAACAGTGACGCGCAGGCTGGCACTGCTCACCAAAGCAGCATCCTGGCTGCACGACAAAACAGGTCGAGAGTTGACGATCGACGGCCCCATAGCAAGCAACAAACGTTTGAAACACTTGGAACTGGACACTGATGTCCGTGTTGTTGAAGGCTCTTCCGAGCGAATCCTCTTGCGCGATAACTGCGTTGACCTCGCTTTAACGGATCCTCCGTACCATGATGATGTCCAGTACTCTGAGCTGTCGATGCCGCTAAGGGCGTGGGCGAAGTTGACCGGTGGCCAGCTCATTGGCGAAGCTGTTGTAAATGCTGCGACTGGTCAGCTTACAGATGACGGCGCGTATGAAGATCTCTTGGTTCGCATTTTCAAGGAGACTGCTCGAACTCTTCGCGCGGACGGCCATCTAATCTTCAGCTACGCGAATCGCAGTCCGCGGGCATGGACTGCGCTGTTTGCCGCACTTCAGCGCGCCGGGCTTCAGGCTCTCGGCTGCACAGTTGTGCATAGCGAGAACGAGACTGACCACGCTAAACGAGGTGTGCGCGCGTGTACGCTAGACCTCATCATGGATCTTGTGCCCGTCGGCGGGAATCGCAACGTCGAGAACTACTTACCTCGACTTCGAGGTAATGACGATAACCTCGACGAGGTCGAATTCCTTCAGGTCGTTGTCGACTACTTCATGAGGGTTGGCTCGTTGGGCGGAAGCTGGAAAGAGCAAATGCGAGATGCATTGCGAGGTACGATGTTCCTGAAGCTTTCTGGTGCAATTGAGTGACCTCTCGATGTCGTCGGGTTTGAAGGCTCTCTGCTGGTATTCTGTCGCTTCTGAATGCAACTCTGGGTGCAGCTAGTTGTACGGCGCCTGCTAGAACTAATTCACGCTTCGGTCGAGAGGAATTAAGGCCAGGGCGGTGATTGATGCCATCACCGAATCACGTGAGCTTGCAACGGCTGTCCGCTGACGCCTCGCGGCCGTGCTTGAGCCGCGGGTTCGGCTCGATGCGCCCAGCGGTCTGACTCGCCTTGGGCGCCTTCCGACGTCGCCTTGGCTGCGCTGGATCATGTCGGCGTGGTGCTTCGAGGGGCTCCGTCAGCTCGCCCCCGTCGGTACTTTCCGCACGTCAGGCCCAGGTCTTGACATCTAGCGTGAACAGCCTTCACACTGACTATACCACGGCGTGAACGGCCTTCACAGGAAGCGGCAGATGGCAGGGATATCTAGGGATGACGACGAGCTTGTTGGGCTCTACGAGGTTGCGGAGATGGCCGGCGTAAGCCGGACTGTTGTCTCGAACTGGCGTAACCGAGATCAGCGTTTCCCTGCTCCGATTGCGGACCTTAAATCGGGTCCTGTCTTTCGGGTTGCTCAAATTAGGCGATACTTGAAAAGGAGAAAAACTCATATGGCGCATGTTGTTTCGACTATTAATCTTAAGGGTGGGGTCGGCAAAACGACAACCACGTTCGCGCTAGCGGAAATCCTGTCCGGTGAATATGGGAAGCGCGTTCTGTGTGTCGATCTCGATCCGCAGACTAACCTGACGACCGTTCTCATCGGCGAAGAGGCGTGGTCAAAACTCAACAAGGAAGGTCATACTCTTGCGACTTTATTTCGCGATGCTTTGAGACCGGAGGGTGAGCCGCCGAAATTTGATTTGGAGAAGACGCTTCAGCGTGGGATCTCCTCAGTGCGAGAAGTGCATCGAGTTGACCTCTTGCCCTCGTCGTTGGATCTGATTGACGTGCAGGACCGGCTTGGGACGATGTCGTCCGGGAAATTCTTTGCGAATAACCCGACCGACCTGCTGCGTAAAGCAATCAAGCCGGTTCTTGACAACTATGACTATGTCTTAGTGGACTGTCCGCCCAATCTTGGTATCGTGACGCTTAATGGGTTGCGAATCTCTGACGGATACATCATTCCTACGATTCCGGATGTGCTTTCCACTTATGGAATTCCGCAGATTCAGAGGCGTGTTCGTGAGTTCGCGTCTAATATCGGCGAAGATATTGCCGAAATTGGTATTGTGATCACAAAGTATCGAGCAGCTTCGACGGTTCACAACACCACGATCAGTCGTCTTGAGGAGGATCCGAACCTGCCGGTCGTGATGGAGTCATTTATCCCTGAGGCGGACCGTATCGCAGCATCGGCGGAGTTCGCGGAACGGGGTACTCTCCGGCAGAAGTACGGATACCAAGGGCAATTCAACGCCTTCAATGCGTTGACGAAGGAGTTCATGAAGCTGGTTGAGGAGAGTGTCTGATGAGCCACGGACCTGATGGACGTGGGGACCCGGCCGCTTCGGCATCGCCGGCTTCGAGTCGGCTCCCTCTGGAAGTCCAAGGGGCTGCCGAAGCGCTCTTAGGTCTAGCTGAATCCGATCCTGCGCTCGCGGGGCAGCTCGCCCGGTTGGTTCGAGCGGTGGCGGTTGAAGCGGGGCGAACTCAGCGATTTGGTCGCGCTCTGTCGAAGGCGCTCGACGTTCCACTCTCGGAGGTTGGTGGACCCGACGAGGATCGAAGCGCCTCTCGTCCGCGCAACCGGCGAGCTCCTGGAGTGATTGACCCATTTGCCGTGTTTGCCGAGAAGGGCGAACCGGGCCTCCGGGCCAGCTTGGCCGCTCTCGAACTGGAGCAGCTACGAGACGTCGTCGCCGAGCATGGCATGGATCATGATCGGCTGGCGATGAAGTGGAAGGATCCGCAGCGGGTGATCGAAAGGATCGTCGACAGGGTTGCCGCCAGGGTGGCTAAGGGGTCGGCATTCAGGGGATAACCTGCTCGGTCGGCGAGAACTTCAGTGGCGAGCTCTGAAGTTGATCAGTTGCGGTAAGTAGTTCTCAACACACGCTGAACTTCCGCCCGCGGGTTTGAAAGACATCCCCGCAGGTCCGCTCACCCGGACCCCCGGTCAGCTCAGCTGACCGGGGGTTCTGGCTTCTCCGGTCAGTCCGCTGCGCCTAGGCCGGCGGCGGAGAGGCGAGGTAGTCCGTGAGTTCGGCGGGCCGCCGGCTGGCGAAAGTGACGTCCTCGAATTCAGGGCGGACAGTGAACCTTGTCTTCGAAAATTCGGTGAACGACAAGAATTTAGCACCCGCGAACCATGTGTAGCCGTTGAATGACGTATTGGTGAAAGTGGCGGTGCTCATAAAAGCGGACTTCCTGAATTCGGCTCCGCTGAATTCGGTATCGGTGAAGGATGCTGATCCGGCAAACGTGCATTCAGCGAAATTGGCGTCGTCGCCGAACTTGACTTCCTTGAGAGCGAGTTGCTCCTTGAAGTGAACTTTCCAGAAGTTGCCGCCCTTCTCGAACGTTGATTGGTCGAACCATGCGAATTTGGTGAATGTCGCTCCGATGAACCAGGTTCGCCCCGAGAATGTTGCCTTGGTGAAGGTTGTGTACCCGTGGACGACAGATCGGTCGAACCGCGATTCGTCCATGAAATGAGCATCATTGAAGGACGCTCTTCCGGTGAATCTGGCTCCCGTGAACGAAACTTTCCCGGCGAACACGGCTCGACGGAAGTCGGTGTCTCCAACCAGGTTGGTATCGGTGAATTTTGCCGTCTGGAGGCGGCAGTCCGCGAGATCGAGCCCGATGAGGGTCGCGCCCGTGAAATCCAGGTCGATGTCGGGCCAGAATCTGTCGGAATCGACGTGAAGATGATCTTGAAGGATGCTCTGCGCGGTCAAGCGGACCTCTCGCTCTTGGTGGCGCTCCTGGGGGACGGCGCGTGAAACGGCGCCAGGACGCTTGATCCCGAGCCTGCGACGGTCGGGACCATCCATCGGCGAGGCGTCGGGGCTGCGGAGGTAGGCGCAGATGACGTTGACGACGGTCTGCCGCTGGTGTGGATTGTCCTGGGCCACCCGTTCGAGGGCGTAGAGACCGCCGTGGCGAACGGCGGCGTGGGGCGAGCCGAGCTGTTCGACGGCCTTCAGGTACAGCTCGGTCAGGCGTCGTTCGGCGGCGTCGTGCTCGGCGGCCTGGGAGACCCGCTGCTGGTGGAGAAGCGTGAGCTCGGCGGACCGTTGCCGTCGCGCGGCGAGCAGCAACGCGGCCGCGCCGCCAGTTCCGGCCACCAACGTCGCGGCAGTCTTGATTGCGTCGAGCCGTTCGGCGGCCCCTGGTCCTGATGACGTCTTGAGCAGCAAAGTGGCTGCTACGAGCCCCAAGGTGAGCAGGGCGACGGCACTGAGCGCGATCGACCGTGAGGTGAGCGACCGCAGGGTCTCCGGTTCAGTTGACGGTGTGAGGTCCGCCCGCTCGCGGCGATCACGGAGGGAAAAGAGCGCCGTCGCGGCCGCCAGCGCCGCCACGGCCGGCACCGCGGCCCACCAATCACCGAGGCTGTGCCAGAGCGAGCCCCAGAGCGGACGCGTCGCCCAGACGGCGAACACGGCTCCCGCGCCCAGGGCCACCCACGCCAGGAGGGTCAAGTTCACGCGGTTCGCGAGGGTGGACCGCCGCGACAGTTTGCCAGTCACATCCGAAGAGTCGCGTGATCGGCTCCAGTGCTACAGCGGACTTGACTTGAAGGGAACTTGAAGTGTGACGGTGGTCGGCACAAGCTGATCAAGAGGAGCGCACCATGACCGTTCTCGTCACCGGCGCCACCGGCCACACGGGACGCCACGTCGTCAACGGCCTGCTGGCCACCGGGGTCGGCGTCAGGGTCCTTGTCCGGGATCCGGCGAAGGCGCCTGAGGGCGTCGACGTCGTCCAGGGGGACATCACCGATCTCGGGCCGGCCGCCGAAGGGGTCGACGCCGTCTACCTGCTCTGGCCCCACTTCCACGCCGACGGCGTCGAGAAAGCCGTCGCGCCGCTGGGAGGAAAGCGGATCGTCTACCTTTCCGCGATGTCCGCGGAAGCCGGGGGTGTCTGGGGAGACGTCGAGGCCGCCGTCACGAACGTCACGGACGACTGGACCTTCCTCCGCGTCACCGGCCTCGCCACCAACGCGCTCGCCTGGGCGCAGCAAGCCGAAACCGGTGTCGTCCGGGCGCCGTACGGGCAGGCGCGGAGGTCGCTCGTCCACGAACGCGACGTCGCCGACATGGCCGTCAAGGCGCTCGCCGACGGCGGGCACGCGAAGCAGATCTACCTCGTCACCGGACCGGAAGCCATCAGCCAGGCCGAGCAGGCCCGGCTCATCGGGGAAGCGCTGGGAAAGCCCGTCAGGTGGGAGGAACAGCCGCTCGGCGAAGCGAAAAAGCAGTTGAGTCAGTACATGGGAGAGCAATTCGCGGCGAGCGCGCTGGAACACTGGGCGTCTCTCGTCGCGGAACCCGAGCCCGTCTCGCTGGACGTCGCCACCGTGACCGGGCACCCCGCGCGGCCCTTCGAAGAGTGGGCGCGGGAGCACTTCAGCTGAGCTGGGCGACCGGGGTCGTCATCGGCTCCAGTTCGGCCGAAAGCGCGGTCAGCGAAGCGACTTTCTCCTGCACCGTCCGGATCACGGCGGTGCACGCGGCGCTGACCTCGCTCACCACCTCCGCCGACCGGTCGCCCGTCAGGACCGCTGCCACCGCGGCGTCCGCATCGGAAACGATGACGGAAACCTCCGAGGAGACCGCCAGCGCCAGTTCGTCCAGCCGGTCGGCGATCCGGACGCCCAGTGCCGCGGTGGCGGCGGCCGCCCGCGCCGCCGCGCTGTACTGACCGTCCACTGTGTCCGCCCAGGTGCCGAAGGCCTCCGTGCTGCCACCCGTTTCGGCGCGGTCGACGCCGGCGCGGAACTCCGTCTGCGCCGACGTCACCGCCAGCGCGCCCGCGTCGATCGCCGAGGCGGACGTGCGGATCGACGACGGCGAACAGTCGAGGTGCCGCAGCGCCGCGACCGGGTCCGGGGCGCCGATGCGCCCCGCCGCCGCCCGCAACGTCGCCAGCCGTGTCGCGGCCGACGTCAGCGACGGGTGCTCGAAGACCTCCGTCACGGCGCCATCGCGATCCGCCCCCGGAAGCCGGTGCTCCGGGTGCTGTCGGCCGCGATCCGCAGGCGTCCCGCCAGGTCCGACGTCGCGTCGCCGAGCACCCGGGCGTCGGCCTCACGGGCCGCCAGCGCGGCTGCCCAGCGGGCCGCCAGCTCGCGGGCCTGCGACGAAATGCCGAACGGCGTCGAGTCGACGCGGGCTTCGGCGAACCGGCCCGCCGCTTTGTCGTCGGCGGCCGCGGCCTGGTCGAGCAGGTCGGCCGCGGCACGCAGCCGGTCAGGCGCCTTCGGGGGGTTGCGGGTGGCGGCGCCCCCGGCCTCGGGGCGAAGCCTCGAGATGTCACTCGCCTTCGGGGGGTTCCGGGTGGCGCCCCCGACCTCAGGGCGAAGCCTCGAGATGTCACTGCCGATCCGCGAGCCTCTGCCTTCCGGCATGGGGACCTCCGTTGTCAAGGGCGCTCACCCGATCGTGGAAGATCTTGCCTCATGCCCCCGCGCGGCCCGCATCGCGGTGACCTGCGTCGTTCGGCGCGTTCCACCAAGTGGACGTCTTGACCGCGAGCCGGGAAGACGGTGACCATGAACCCATGCCCGCCACCTCGGAAAGCACGCCAATCCGGTGGCACGGCCGCGCCTCCAAGCGGTCGATCGGGGAAGGCGTCGCGGAGCTCCTGTTGCGCCGCGGCCGCCTGGGCTCGCCTCCTGCCTGACGCGAACCCGGCGTCCGAATCCCCGAAACCCTTGGAGTACAACCATGTCCGTAGAACTTCCGGCCCGGATTCCGCTGCGCGACGCCGTCGCGCCGGCCGATGGCATCGTCGAAGGCCCCCGCATCCTGCGGGAACCGCGGAGCGGCCCGTACGAGCTGTTCACCCTCCGTCCGCTGGGCCGGGTGATCGGCGCCGAGATCGACGGCGTCGACCTCGCCGAGCCGCTGACGCCCGAGCTGCGCGCGGAGCTCAACCGCGCCCTGCTCGAGTGGAAGGTGATCTTCTTCCGCGACCAGCGGATCACGGCGGCCCAGCAGCGCGCGTTCGCCGCGAACTGGGGCGAGCTGGAGACCAACCCGTTCATCGCGCGGGGCGACGATGAGGAGGTCACGCGCTTCGAGCGCACGGCGGCGATGCCCGGCTACGAGAACATCTGGCACACCGACGTCACCTGGCGGCCGAACCCCGCGCTCGGCTCGGTGCTGCGGCTGATCGAGGTGCCACCGGTCGGCGGCGACACGATGTGGGCCGACATGGCCGCCGCCTACGACAACCTGCCCGAAGACGTCCGCGCCCGCATCGACGGGCTCACCGCGGTGCACGACTACCTCCCCGGTTTCGACCGGTTCTCCGACCCGGGCCTGCTGGCCCGGTGGCAGGACCGCTTCCCACCGGTGGCGCACCCGGTGGTCCGGACGCACCCGGAGACCGGGCGGCGCACCCTCTTCGTCAACCAGGCGTTCACCACGCACATCGTGGGACTGGACCGGGCGGAGAGCGACCGGCTGCTGCGGTACCTGTTCCTGCAGGCACACACGCCGGAATTCCAGGTCCGGTTCAGCTGGCGGCCGAATTCGGTGGCGTTCTGGGACAACCGCGCGACGCAGCACTACGCGGTCAACGACTACCACCCGCACGTCCGCATCGCGGAGCGCGTCGCCATCTCGGGCGACCGGCCGGTCTGAGCCTTACTCTGGGTTCATGACCGATGAACCCCAAGCAGTGGTGACCGGTTTTCTGAAGGCCCTCGAAGACCTCGACATCGACCGCGCGCTGACGTTCGCGGCGAGCGACATCGTGTACCAGAACGTGCCGTTACCGCCCGCCCGTGGCGTCGCGGCGGTGGAGAAACAGCTGCGGCTCATGGCCCGGTTCGGCTCCGGGTTCGAGGCGCGGACGCACCACATCGCCGCGGACGGCAACGTCGTGCTCACCGAACGCACCGACGTGCTGCGCCGCGGCGCGTGGGAAGCGGAGTTCTGGGTGTGCGGCACGTTCGAGGTCGAGGCGGGCCGGATCGTGCTCTGGCGCGACTATTTCGACTGGACGACCGTCCTGGCCGCGAGCGCGAAGGGCGCCGGGCGGGTCGCGCTGGCCGGCGCGCGCACGCTTCTCAGCCGTTACAAGGGGAGGCAGGCGGTTCGCTAGACCCGGTGCTCGCCGCGGTCGTGGTCCCGAAGGTCCACGACCGCGGCTATCCCCAGCACCAGCACGAACACGCAACTGAGAACAATCAGCCCCCACACGATCGTTCTCCCTCCCCCGTGTCGTGCCGACCGCGAGCTGTCGGGGAGTGGTCTGTGCCACTTTTCCGGCGGCTCACGCAGACCGTACCGCCGCTTCAGCACGGTTGTTCCCGTCCTTGAGCTGCATTTAAGGCAGATGCGCCGGATGGGTGACAAGACGGGGGGCAGTTGTCACACACTGCGCGCAATCCGTTACGCACCAACAGCAACCGACGCGATTCCGCCCTGGACGGTCACCTTCGCCGATCGCAGTGCGGAAACTTCCGCGACGTATCGCAGTACCTTGTCCGCTTCGTCCCCGGCGAGCGGTTCGCACTCATTGTTGGCATTCCGCCGCACGGGGATCAGTTCGAGCCGGGGTTCGTCGCCGAACACGCACCCGGCCAGCAGCCCGTCCGGCCAGGTGGAGACGAGGTTGCCGAGGCTGTAGAGGATGGGACGGCGGCGGTACACCTCGACGGCCTGGATGGTGTGCGGCCCGTGCCCGGCGACCAGGTCGGCGCCGGCGTCGAGCGCGGCGCGCCCGTACGCGACCTGGTACTCGGCCAGGTCGGGGCCCGGCAGGCCCCAGTGCATCGAGACGACGACGTGGTCGTTGGCCGCCTTGGCGCGCTTCACGTCGGCGATGAGCCGGTCGAGGTGCTCGGGGACCGGTGCCGTCCGGACGAGCGGCGGCCGGCCCGGGATCTCCCCGACGCGGGGATCGGGCTGGTACGCCGTCGTCGCAAACGCTTGCGCGACGCCCGGAGCTTCCGGCTGCGCGGCTTGGCCGTAGGCGCGAAGTGAGGTGTACGCGAGGAATGCGATCTTTTCGTCGGATCGTTCGAGCACCGCGGGTGCGTGCGCGGCGGCGAGGTTCGCGCCGGCGCCGCAGTGCGCTATCCCGGCGTGGTCGAGGGCCGCGAGGCTCGCCATCGCGGCCGCCGGGGGGTGGGGCGCGTCGTTGGCGACCGAGACGACGTCGATGCCGGCCGACTTCAGCGCTTCGGCCGCCGCCGCGTCGACAGTGCCTTCGAGGTTCACGAACCGGAGGTCGGCGCCCTTGAACAGCGGATCCAGTCGGCCGAACGCGGTCGAGGGCGTCGCGCGGCCCTGAATGTCGACGTCTCCGCCGAGGACAAGCGTGATCACGGAACCTGCTCTGCCGATCGGGTGACGACGAAAGTAGTTGTTGCCAATCGTTGCATCTTTGTCTTCCTCCTTCTCACTTGTTCGGGGGACTATGCCACGACTGTTCAAGCACAAAGGGGACTCAGGGTGACCAAGACCCACAGATTCAAGGCCGCCTTCACGGTGGCCGTCGTACCGGGCCTGGTGCTCGGCGTGGCGGCACCGGCGGCGCTCGCCACGCCGAGCGCCGACGCGGTCATCGCCGAGGTCTACGGCGGTGGGGGCAACTCGGGAGCGACGCTCACCAGCGACTTCGTCGAACTCGCCAACCGCGGCCCGGCGGCCGCGAGCCTGGCCGGCTTCAGCGTCCAGTACCTGCCCGGCTCGCCGAGCGCGTCCAGCACCTGGCAGGTGACGCAGCTGACCGGCAGCGTCGCGCCGGGTGGCCGCTACCTCGTGGCCGAGGGCAAGGGCGCCGGGGGCACGGTCGCGCTGCCCACGCCGGACGCGACCGGCGCGATCGCGATGTCGGCCGCCGCGGGCACGATCGCCCTCGTCTCCGGCACCACCGCCCTGACCTGCAAGACCGCCGCGGACTGCGCCGCCGACCCCCGGATCAAGGACCTCGTCGGGTTCGGCACGGCCACCGTGCGCGAGGGCGCGCCGACCGCCGCGCCGTCGAACACGAACTCCGTCGCGCGCGGCGCGGCGCTCGCCGACACGGACGACAACGCCGCCGACTTCACCGTCGGCGAGCCGACCCCGACCAACGCCGCGGGCGAGTCGGCCGGTGGCGACCCCGGCCCGGCGCCGACGCCGGCGAAGATCCACGGAATCCAGGGCACCACCCGCATTTCGCCCTTCAAGGACAAGAAGGTCAGCGACGTCACCGGCGTCGTCACCGCGACCAGGACGTTCGGCTCGCTCCGCGGGTTCTGGCTCACCGACCCGAACCCGGACACCGACCCGCGCACCAGCGAGGGCCTGTTCGTGTTCACCGGCGCCACCAGCCCGGCCGTCGCGGTCGGCGACGCGGTGACCGCGACCGGCACCGTCCGCGAGTTCTACCCGGACACGCCGTCGACGTCGCCCTACCAGTCGCTCACCGAGCTGGCGAGTGCACAGTGGACGGTCGACTCCCACGGGAACGCCCTGCCCGCGCCGACCGTGCTGAACCCCGACACCGTGCCGACGACGTACGCGTCGTCGCCCGGCGGGAACACCGAGCCGCTCACCCTGGAGCCGTCGAAGTACGCGCTCGACTTCTGGGAGGCGCACGAGAGCGAGGTCGTGAGCGTCACCGACGCCCGCGTCGTCGGGCCCACGAACTCGTTCAACGAGCTGTACGTGACGACGAAGCCGGACCAGCACCGCTCCGTTCGCGGTGGCACCGTCTACCTCGGCTACGACCAGCTGAACAGCGGTGTGCTGAAGGTCCAGTCGCTGATCCCGTTCGCCGAGCGGACGTTCCCGAAGCTCAACGTCGGCGATGTGCTCACCGGCACCACGTCGGGCCCGGTCGAGTACGACGACTTCGGCGGCTACACGCTGCTGGCCAACGTGCTCGGTACCGAAAAGGACAACGGGCTCCAGGGCGAGACCACGCGCAAACAGCGTTCCGGCGAGCTCGCGGTCACGACGTACAACGTCGAGAACCTGTCCCCTGTGGACACCCAGGCGAAGTTCGACCGGCTCGCCGACGCGATCGTGACGCACCTGGCGACGCCGGACATCGTGACGCTGGAAGAGATCCAGGACAACAACGGTCCGGTGAACGACAGCGTGGTCACCGCCGACCAGACTCTTCAGCGGTTCACCGACGCGATCGTCGCGAAGGGCGGCCCGCGCTACCAGTGGCGCGAGATCGACCCGGTCGACGACGCCGACGGCGGCCAGCCGGGCGGCAACATCCGCGTCGCGTTCCTGTTCAACCCGGCCCGGGTGTCCTTCGTGGACCGTCCGGGCGGGACGTCGACGACGGCCGTCGGCGTGGTCCGCGAACACGGCAAGGCGCACCTGACGGCGTCGCCCGGCCGCGTCGACCCGGCGAACGAGGCCTGGACGGCCAGCCGCAAGCCGCTCGCCGGCGAGTTCGTCTTCAAGGGCCGCACGGTGTTCGTCATCGCCAACCACTTCAACTCCAAGGGCGGTGACCAGCCGACGCACGGCCGGTTCCAGCCGCCGTCGCGCAGTTCCGAGGTGCAGCGGGCGAAGCAGGCCACGGTGCTGCGCGGGTTCGTCGACCAGCTGCTGGCGGCGGATCGCGGCGCCAACATCGTCGTGGCGGGCGACCTGAACGACTACCCGTTCTCGCCGGCGGTCCAGACGCTCACCGCCGGTGGCGCGCTGAAGGACCTGATCGCGTCGGTGCCGGAAGCCGAGCGGTACAGCTACGTGTTCGAGGGCCAGTCGCAGGTGCTGGACCACATCCTGGCGTCGCAGGCGCCGCGCGGGGTGGACTACGACGTCGTCCACATCAACGCGGAGTTCGCCGACCAGGCCAGTGACCACGACCCGCAGGTGATCCGGTTCCGGCCGAGCGCGGGCAACGCGGTCCTGGACGGGATCAACGACCTGCTCGACTGCCTGGAGCAGGTGTTCGGCAAGCACCTCCCGTAGTTCCTGGCTGAAAAGGCCACCATCGGGCGCTGATGCCCGATGGTGGCCTTTCTTTTGCTCACTCCATCGGGTGACCGTGGAACCACGGAGCGTTTCTCGTCGTCTTACGGTTGACGGGACCACAGGGGAGGGTGGCGTGGACGGATACGCGGTGAAGGTCGACGAGCTGGGCAAGCTCATCGGCGACCTCGGCACGGCGGCGGACCGGATGGCCGATGCCAACAAGAAGCTGGGCGGCGGTGGGGCGTTCGGTTCGCTGGGGACCGCTGAGCTGGGCACAGCGGGCGTCGAGTTCGAGGAGGCCTGGGGTTACGGGATCGGGCGCCTCGGCGACGCGGCTTCGGGTATTACGGAGCGCCTCAAGGAGGCGAAGCAGAAGTACGAGCAAATCGAGGCGCAGTTCAATGGTGAGCTGTCGAAGTTCGGATCGGCGGTGGGCGACGGTCCCGCGGGCGGCCCGGATCCGGGCGGGGCGCGGGGGAACCACCCCCGGCTCGACGGGCCGGCGGGTGGTGGCCACACCGGTGGCGTGCCCGGCATCAACGACCCGGCCGAGCGGGACGACGGTCCGGTGGGCGGCGGCGCGACCGGCGGCATCACCGGCATCCTGAGCGGCCTCGACCGATGAGCGCCCGGGATTTCCCGGCCCTGGGCTTCGACCCCGCGCCTGGCGACCTCGATGGCATCACCGATCTGGCGGGCAAGTACCGGGTGGTGAGCACCGACCTGACCGAAGCCGACGACGCGCTGCGGCAGATCGTCCGGAAGCAGGGCATCTGGCAGGGCGAAGCGAGCGAGGCGTTCACGCGGCGCATCGGCCCGCTGCCGCAGTACCTCGAGGGTGCGGCGAGGTCCATGGGCCAGGCCGCGGACGCACTGGAAGGCTGGTCTCGCGACCTCGGCGACCTGCGGAAACGCGCGGCCGACCTGGAGGCCCGCGCGGAAGCGGCAGCTCGGGCCGCGGAGGAAGCGCGCGCGAACCCGGACTTGGCGCTGGCCAACCGGACGTTCCAGGACCAGCTGACTCTGCAGATCGCCCAACGCCTGCTGGACAACGCGGGCCAGCAGCTCCAAACCGCGATCGACGGCTGCCAGAACATCCAGGACGCGGCGAGGCAGCTTCAGCAGGAGCACACGGAGGCGGCCGGCCGGGTCGCCGAGCTGCTGCGGAAGGCGAAGGAGCCGGCTCCGGACGAGCCGGACGTCCTCGACAAGCTGAGCGACGCGGTCGGTGGCGCCCTGGGCGACTTGACGAACACCCTCGCGGACGGCGTGGACGAGGCGTGGGACCACGTCGAGGACCACGCGGAGCTCCTGTCGAAGCTCTCGGACGTGACCGGCGACCTCGGCAACATGCTGGGCATCGCCAGCGACTTCGTTCCCGATCCCGCCGGCATGGTCGTGAGTGCTGTGGCCACCGGTTTGGGGGTCGCGGCGCTGGATGGACACCTGCTGGCGAAAGCTGCCGGTGCCGACGTCGCGCCCGAAACGCTTACGTTCGACGCTCTCGGCGCGGCCACGTCCCTGGCCGGTTTGATCCCGGGACTGCCGGACTCGGCGGCAAAGATAGTCACCGCCGCCGGATGGGGCCTGTTCGCGGAACAGGTGAGTGGAGAGGCCGCCGCCGCCGCCATGGGCAAGGACTTCGAGGGCCCGATCGGGGACATCAAGAACTACTGGGTGCCCAAGGATGTCACCCAGGACGTCGTGTTCCCGGTTTCACCAGCCGGTGTCGCGTACTGGAACGCCACCGAAGCCGGAGTCGATGCCGACAACGCGCCGGAACGTCGGCGTGAGCGGGCGGAAGACGAGGTGTGGAACTGATGCCTCTGCAGATCGACCTGCCGCCCGGGTTCGCCGGGATGCCGGTGGGCAGCGACGACAAGATGAACCGCGGCCACGCCTGGACCGTGGCCGAGAGCCTGGCGGCCGGCGCCGGGAAGACCATCGAGGAGTTCGGCAGCTACCTGATGGCGCTGGTGCCGACCATGCAGGCCAACGGCATCCGGGTCTTCGGCAAGTTCGCGGTCGGGCCGCGCCGCGGGGACGTCGCCACCTTGACGCTGGGTGTGGTGCGGTGGCCGGAGGCCGCCGGAAACCGTGACGCCGTCGTGGCGGCGATGGCCGAGCAGTACCGGAGCCGCCATCGGCGAGCCGTCGTCCAGCCGGTGCGCCTCCCGATCGGCCCGGCCGTAGTCGCGATCAGTGGCGGCGAGTTCCACCTGCCCGAGCGGGACGTGCGCACCCAGATCAAGGCGGAGTACCAGATCCCCTTGCCGGACGGCCGGTCCGTGGTGATCCTCTCGGTGGTCGCGGAATCCGAAGATGCCTGGCCCGCCGTCGCCGAGGCGACGGCGAGGGTGGCTTGGAGCCTTCGCAGCGGGGAAGCGTCGTGATCACCACGGTGGCGACCGGTTCGGCCGACCTGGCCGCGGAGCTCGACGGCCGGAGCCAGGTGTACTTCCGGATGATGGAGATCGGCTTGGCCCAGGCGGATCTCGTCCGCGTCGCGTACAGCCGGGGCTATTCGCTGATCGATCATCGGGTCGGGAAGTCATACGAGTTCGTCTCCACTCCGCACCAGCCGGGGAGAACGGCATGAGCGGCAACGACCAGCTGATCGAGGAAATGCGCTGGCAGCTCAAGCAGATCGAGGACCGCAAGGCCGAGAACCAGCGCCTCCTCGCGGGGATCGCCGGGAGCGGCCACACGACCGTCGTCTCGCCGGATCGGTCCGTCACCGTGCTTGCCGGGCCCGGCGGAGTCGTCAGCGAGGTGCGGCTCGCGCCCGAAGCCCTGCGGTTCGACGCCGTCACGCTGAGCCGGACCATCACCGCCGCCATCCGGGAGGCCGTCGCCGCCGGGGGACGGCTTGCCGCGCAGCAACCTCAGGCGCCACAGGCACCGCCGCGCCCACATCCGCCAACGCCACAGCGCACTCCCCAGCAGCGCAGGCAAGCTCCGGCCTACGAAGACGAACCTTATGACACCGTCTTCGACGTCTGACCCCTTGTTGCTGGCGTGATCCGTGCCGTCGAGTGCGAAATAGCGCAGTGCGGTGAACTGGGCCTCGATGCGGTTGAGCCAGGAGCTGTTGGCCGGGAACGGCGTTCCGGCCAACGCGCCGGGCACAGTGACGCGAGGTCAGCTCAGATGCCGGGTGAAGAACCTCAGAGAGCTGTCCACTTCGAACGACGGCACGTCCCCATGCTTGCCGGTGTTGGCGTGCAGCGTCTTCTCAGATGAGGCCAGCGCGTCGAACAACGCCAGGCTCTGGTCCCGCGGAACCATCTCGTCGTCCCACTGGACCAGGAACTGCACCGGAGCAGTGATCCGCGCGGCGTCTTCGGCCAGCCCGTGCACGCCGAGCAGGCCCAGCACTGCGGCTCGGATCCGGGGTTCCGCGGCGATGAGCGGAATGCCGAGCCCGCAGCCCATCGACATACCGCAGTAGCCCACCGGTCCGACGCCGACCTGGGCGAGGCTCTGGACGGCGGTCAGGACCGCCTGCCAATCCGCGACGGCCTGACCGGCCAGATAGCTGTGCATATCGGCGACCAGCGCGCCCGGGTTCGCACCGGTGGCCATGCCGGCCCGCATGTCGGCCACGATCCGGCCGAACTCCTCGTCCTGGGGCCGGTCGCCGTGGTTGGGCGCGTCGATCGCGACGACCGCGAAGCCTTCGGCGGCGTAGCGGCGGGCGCGGGACACGGTGCTGGGGGCCGTCTTGTGCTGCCTGCCGCCGTGGCCCAGCAGAATCAGGGGACGAGTACCAGAGGCGTCTTCCGGCGTCCACAGCACGCCGGGGATCTCGTCGACGGTGAAGAACTGTTCGGTGACGCCATCCGACGACGTCTGGGAGGTGAAGCGCATCAGCGTTTCATGCCTTTCGGGATGCCTTGTGCGGGCGCTCCCTAGGCCCTGCGAAGAAGGGAGCCCCGACCTGTCACAGCGTTGATCGGTCTCACCTCCTTGAACTCGCAGTTGTGCACGACGGCGCCGAACGTATCACAGAGATCAACACCCGCTCCCCGCCAGGGCAAACGTTGCCTGTTGCGGCACTAGACCTGCGGTGGCTGCTTTCCCCGCTTGGCTGCCGCCCGCTTGGCTCGCCACCCCAGGGCCAGCACCGCCTGCACCAGCTCCTGGTAGCTCGGCTTGACCTCCTCGAGGTACCGCTCGAGATAGGCCGCCCGCGCCGTGACGACCGGGCGAGGGTTGTCGCCCGGGGCGAGCCAGGTCAGGCTCTGGATGTTGTGCAGCGCCATCTTCCACCAACGCGTCGCGCGCTCGGCCGCGCGTTCTTCGCGCTCGGTCGCCGCCGCGATCGCGTTCCGGGCTTCCTCGATCTCCGTCTCCAGCGCCTCCGCGCGCGCCAGCTCCCACGCACGCAGGTTCTCCGCCGAACCCCGCGAAAGGGCGATGATCTCCTTGTACCGCATGGCCGCGGTGGCGCCGTCATCGGTCATTGCGCGTTCTCCGGACGCTGGAACGGGATGATCACTTCGGGGGCGCCGTGGGTCGTGCGGTCGAAGAACAACGCGCGGCCCGGCCGCGGTGACCAGTGCACGACCTGGCCCGCCGCGAACGGCGAGAGCTCGTTGCCCTGGACGTCGAGCGCCGCCCACGTGCCGATGTCGTCGGTGCCGGCGAAACCCAGGGTGTCCTTCAGCCGTGCGATGCTGCGCCACCAGCCGATCGTGTGGATGCCGTGGGCCGGCCCCTGTTTCAGCAGCATCCGCAGGTGGTCCAGCCCGCTCTTCGGCTGCCCGACCGCCTTCACCTCGAGCGACGGCAGTGCCGCGTCGACGCCGTACAGCAGCAGGATCTTCGCGCCGCCGGCCAGCGCGCCCGTCATCGACTCGAGCGTGCCGGGCAGGTCGTCCACAAGGGACGCCGTGTGGCCCTCCCCGCGCAGCCGTTCGGCCAGCTCCAACACCGACGGCGCGCACGCCTCGATCGCGCAGCCGAGCACGAACTCGACCGCGTCCGGCTCGTACTGCCGGGCCAGCGATCGGGCCGACGAGTCCAAGATGGACAGTGCCTCGGCGGTCGCGGACCCGAGCACCGCGATGTTGCGGCCCGGGGCCCAGGCCAGGTCGACGCCGCACGCCGTCTCGGTGACGTCGATCGACTGGCCGAGCAGTGCCCGCGGCTTCGAGTTCGGCTTCAGGTCGAGGTACACCGGGAACTGTTCCAGCACCGGCTGGTGCGCGCCGTCGAACAGGCGCGGCCGCGCGAAGTGGCCCGAGTACACCTCCCACAACCGGTGCTGCAGCCGGACGAACACGTTCTTGCTGCTCGCGTCGGGGATGTGCGCCAGCTGGTTGCCGTGCGCGACTCCGGAGTCGTGGTTGACCACCGCGTGCCACTTCGGCGCCGACACCGCGGCGTTGTTCGTCTCGGCCAGCACGCGCCGCGCCTTCGGCATCGCGATCCGCAGCGTGCACTGCTCGAACACCGCCGGCTTGCCCCAGAACGCTTCGATGCCGGCGACGTCCTGGCTGGCCAGCACCAGGTGGATGCCCTGCGACCGGCCGCGCCGCGCGATGTCCTCCAGCAGCTGCGTCGCCGTCGCGGTCACCTGGTCACGGCCCGCGAACAGGTACTGGAACTCGTCGATCACCGCGACGATCCGCGGCCAGTGCCCGCCGGGGTCGGCTTCGCGGAGGTCGGCGAGGTTCGTGACCTCGTGCTCCTTCGCGGCCGCGGACCGGCGGCGGAGCTCGTCGGCCAGGAACCGCAGCAGCGCCAGGCCGAACTCGCGGTCGGTGTTGACGTTGACGCCGACGAGCCGCGCGTGCGGCAGCCAGCTCGCGTCCTTCCGCCCCGGCGCCAGCCCGGCGAACGAGACGCCTTCCTTGAAGTCCAGCAGGTACAGCGCCAGCTCGTTCGGGTCGTACCGCGCCGCGAGGCCGCCGAGCAGCGCGTACAGGAAGTTCGTCTTGCCCGAGCCGGACGGACCGCCGATCAGGGCGTGCGGGCTCGCGTCGCCGATCACGACTTCGACCGGCTCGCCCTCGAAGAACCCGACCGGCGCCCGGAGTTCCCGCGCGGAGCTTTCGCGCCCCAGTTCCGTGGGCAGCAGGTCGTCGAACGACCGCGGCCCGCCCTGCTTGGCGATCAGCGCCTTGGCGATCTTGTCGACGGCGCGGATCACCTGCCCGGACGGCATCGGCGGATCGAGGTCGACGACCAGGTCGGTGCCCGTCATGCTGCTGATCGCGTGCCGGTCGTCGACGAGGCCGAGCGTCTCGACGGGCGCGCTCACCGCCGTCGGCACGTCGACCATGATCAGGCAGATCCCGGCGGCCAGCGCACCGCTCGCGACGCGCTTGAGGTCGCGCGCGCGTTCGGGCTCGAGGGTTTCCCCGTTCCCGTAGAGCACGACGATGCGGAACGGCTCGCCCCGCTGTCCGGTCTCCTTCCGCATTTCCCGCAGCGACGTGAAGCCGGCGGACATGCAGCTGGCGTGGATGCGGCGGATGTGCCCGGCCAGCTCGTCGAGGAGGTCCTCGAGCCGGCCGGGGTCGTACAGCGAGAGCGCGCTGGTCTGGCTCAGCGGGTAGAAGTCGGGCAGGATCGCGGTCAGCTGCCCGATGTCCCACAGGTGCACACGCACGGCGCCGGGCTCGAACGTCGAGAGCACGCGGATCAGCAGGTTCTGCACGATGCCGTCGATCGCGCGCCGCGTCTTGGGCACCGACGTGATCGAGAGGTGCGACTCGTCGAGCAGCGGGACCGCGACATCGAAGCTCCGCGTGGGATCGCCGCCGGCGGCCGTGGCGGAGCCGACGCGCCACAGGCCCGGCGACGTCAGGCCGGGGTTGTGCCCGACCGCGCCGAGCCAGTCGCCCGGCGGCAGCCCGGCCGCGCCGGGCGCGTTCTGCGAGACCAGTTCGCGCAGGCTCGCGGGGCCTTGGCCCCAGTCGGTGTAGAAGGCGCTGCGGACGCTGCCGAGCGCGCCGAACACCTCGTGTGCGGCGGGATGGCGGGACCATTCGTTCTGCTGCTCGGCGCTGGCGTGGTTCATGCCGGTGCGGACGATGTCCCGCTCCAGCTCGAGTTTGGCGAGATCGGCCTCGGCGGCTTGACGCGCGCCGGCCGCCGCACCCAGCACCAGCCCGATTTGGTGGCGGACCCGGTCCAGTGCGGTCTCGACGCGGTTGCGTTGCTCGGCTGACTTGTTGGCCATCGGCGTCCCCAAGAAGGTGTCCCAAGAAGCATTACAGGCGTGAGCGGTATCCGCTCACCAGATCCTCGGCGGCGCCCAGGCGGACGAGGAGCTGGTCCAGCCCCTCGCCGGCCTGCGCGTACTGCGAAGGAAGCCAGGGATCGGCCTTGGCCTGAGCGTCCACGAGAGCTTGCCGGGCTTCCCCGAGCAGGCTTGTGGCCCGCTCGGCGTGGGCACGCGCATCGGCGAGCCCGGCCACGACGGCGGTGAGCAACTGATGGAGTTCGGCGAGCGTCATCCGGCTAGAGCCGCGCCGAATAGGCGTCGGCGGAGGAAATGCTGGCCTGGATGGTGCTCTGCATGCCGCTGATGTCATGCAGTGCCTGCGCTAGCAGACCGTGGGCCTGGCTCACTTCGTGCTGGCTGCTGCCTTGCGTCGCCTGGGCGAGCGACTGCTGGGCTTCTTCGAGAGACTGCGCTGCCTGTTGAAGGGCGGCGATGCTCGCGGACGCCTTTTCATTGGCGAGCGCGATGCCAGCGCGGATCTCTTCGACTCCGGCCATCGGGCCTCTACTCCTCGATATCTCGTCGATCGTACGGGGGCGTGTTCCATTGAAACAGATTCAACGACTCAGCGTGATCATCTGACGTTGCCGAGTGATCGCGGCCCAGAATCAGCAAGGCCCCGGACGTGGGAACGTCCGGGGCCGGGCCGATCACGGTCTGTGCGGGGGTCCTCCCGGCACCAGTACCGCATGCTGAGTCGCTGGCCACCGCTACCCCAGGTCAGAGCAGTTTCGTGCCACTGCTGGCCTTTCTCGACAGGGGGCGGGCGAGGTGGGGTGAGACTAGCGCGACTAGGCCAATGGCCTCCGCTCAGCCCTGGTCGTGACCCACCGTGCCGAAGGAGCCTGAGCGCGGTCGAGATTTTTCACGTTTCAACCAGCCGAAAGTCTGTCCGGCTCCCGTCGGGGCCACGGAAGTTCCGGCCCGGAACGACGAAACGCGGCCTACTTGCTGGTCAAGACAGGTCGATCGGCACCGCGCCGTCCTGGAGGAGGTCGCCGAGGGCTGGGGCGACCAGCCTCCCCACCGCCCCTGGGGCGAGGACCCCGTCGAGCTGATCTTCGGCAAGCCACACGGAAACGCCGGGTGTCCCGAAGCGGGGCACCCGGCGTTTGCCTGATCAAGCGCGGAGGATACAGGATTCGAACCTGCGAGGGCGTGAACCCAACACGCTTTCCAAGCGTGCGCCTTAGGCCGCTCGGCCAATCCTCCGCGAGAGACGATACCGGATGCCCTTCCCCGCCTGCGAAGGCGGGTCTGAGCTGCGCCGCGAAGCGGTCAGCGGGTGACGTCCGCGACGACGCACGTGATGTTGTCCGGGCCGCCGCCTTCGTTGGCCAGGCGGATCAGTTCGGGGATCGTGTCCGCCGGGTCGGCGATGTCCGCCAGCACGTCGCGCAGGGTGGCTTCGGTGACCGGGCCGCTCAGGCCGTCCGAGCAGAGCAGGTAGCGGTCGCCCTCGGCCGGGGTGAACGTCCAGATGTCGGGGGCGGCGGAACCCGCCGTCTGCAGTGCCTTCATCAGCAGCGAACGCCGCGGGTGCGTCTCGGCGTCCTCGGCGGCGACGCGGCCGTCCTCGATCAGGGCCTGCACCAAGGTGTGGTCGCGGGTCAGCCGGCGCAGGCCGCCGTCGCGCAGGAGGTAGCCGCGGGAGTCGCCGATGTGGGCCGCCGCGAACTCGACGCCGTCGAAGAGCAGGGCCGTCAGCGTCGTGCCCATGCCGTCGGTCGTCGGCTCCTGCGAAGCGACTTCGACCAGCCGCTCGCCGATCGACTTGACCACGCCGGCCAGGGTGGCGGCCAGGTCGACGCCCGTGAGGTCGACCCGCCGCAGGTCGACTTCGAGCTCGCGCAGCACGTCGACCGCGGTCGCGCTGGCGACCTCGCCGTGCGGCTGGCCGCCGATGCCGTCGGCGACGGCCAGCAAGCGGGAACTCGCGTACAGCGAATCCTCGTTGATCCGGCGACGCTTGCCGACGTCCGACCCCGCGGCGTACCGCAGGACGTACCGATCGTGTGTCATGCCTCCATGAAAGCATTGGTTGACTGAGTTCACAACCACAGCGGCTGAATGGAGCATCATCCGATAGAGTTCCGGCATGGACGACGCCACGGTCAGCGCGGCCGACATCGCGCGGCTCGCCGGGGTCGGCCGGGCCGCGGTGAGCAACTGGCGCCGCCGCTACCCGGACTTCCCGCAGCCGGTCGGCGGCACGGCGTCGAGCCCGTTGTTCGGCCTGTCCGACGTCGCCGGCTGGTTCCGCGCCCGGGGCAAGAAGTTCGAACTGACCGCCGGCGAACGCGCGTGGCAGCGTCTGCGCGCCCTCGGCGACGACCTCGACCTGGCCGAGCGGGTGAGCCGCGCGGGGGTCTTCTTCGCCTTTCAGGCCGGGATCTTCGACACCTTCGACAGCAAGATCGACGACCCGGAACTGCTCGCCCTGCTCAGCGAGATGACCCGCCGGTCCGGGCCGGTCGAATCGTTCGAGCTGTTGTGCCGCAGGTACTTCGAGGCGCACTCGCGGCGGTTGTCGGCCACGCCGGAGCCGGTCGCCGAGCTGATGGCCCGGGTCACCGGGCCGGTGTCGACGATCCTCGACCCCGCGTGCGGCTTCGGCGCGCTCGCGCTGGCGAGCGGCGCGAAAACCGTCCTGGGGCAGGACAGCGACCCGATGACGGCGTCGATCGCGGCGCTGCGGCTGCGGCTGCGCGGTATCGAGGCCGAGGTCTACGCGGTCGACGCGCTGCGCGAAGACGCCTTCGCCGGCCGGACCGCCGAAGCCGTGTTGTGCGATCCGCCGTTCAACGAACGGGCCTGGGGACACGACGAGCTCGTCGGCGACGAGCGCTGGGAATACGGCCTGCCGCCGCGCGGCGAGCCGGAGCTCGCCTGGGTGCAGCACTGCCTCGCCCACGTCGAACCCGGCGGCACGGTCGCGATCCTGATGCCGGGCGCGGCGGCCGGGCGGCGCAGCGGGAAGCGCATCCGCGGCAACCTCCTGCGCGCGGGCGCGGTCCGGGCGGTCGTCACGCTGACGTCGGTGGGGCCCGACCTCTGGCTGCTGCGGCGCCCGGTGGCGGGGCAGCGCCCGCCGTCCACCGTGCTGCTCGGCGAGGCGGGCGACGATCTGTCCACAGTGGAGACGAGCTGGCGGGAGTTCCTGGCCCGGCCCGAATCCGGCGTCCGGATCATCGACCTGCTCGACGACGACGTCGACCTCACGCCGGCGCGGCGCCGGGCCAGGGACGAGGACCTCGGCCAGGCCTTCCAGGCGGTGCGGGGCCGGTTCGCCGAGCTCGCGCCGCGGTTGCCGCCGCTCGAGGCGGCGGACGCCGAACCGGCCTTCACGACCATCGGCGAGCTGGTCAAGGCGGGAGTCGTCGAGGTCAGGCACGCGGCCCGCGCCGATGCCGAGCACCCGACCGCCGAAGCGGGTGACGTCGTCGCGTCCGTGACCGGGATCGCGTACGTCCACAGTGGACCACCGGAGCCGGTCGGCGCCGGCCTCAGCGTGTACCGCGTCGACCCGGCGCGGCTGGACGCGGACTTCCTGGCCGGCTGCCTGCGCGCGGCCGACCTGCCCGCCGCGTCCGCGTCGACCCGGATCGACGGCAGACGCGTGCGGATCCCGCGGGTCACCATCGCCGTCCAGCGCGAGTACGGCCAGGTCTTCGGGAAACTCGCCGAGTTCGACGCCGCCCTGCGCGAGACGGCCGAAACGGGCCGTGAGCTGGTCCGGCTAGGCTTCGCTGGACTTGTCGAAGGACGGCTCCGCCCGGGCCGATAGGGGAACGGATGCTGATCGCCGACCGCTACGAGCTCGACGAGCTGCCGCTCGGCCGCGGCGGGATGGGCGCGGTGCACGGCGGGCTCGACCGCCGGCTGGGCCGGCGCATCGCGATCAAGCTGCTCAGGCTGCCGGGCCGCGACGAAGAGCTGGAGGCCCGCTTCGCCCGCGAGGCCCGGATCCTGGCGACGCTCGACCACCCCGGCGTGCCGACGCTCTACGACTACGGCACCCACGACGACCGGTTGTTCCAGGTCATGCAGTTCGTCGACGGCGTGACCGTGGCCGATCTGCTCGCCGAGCACGGGCCGCTGCCGGTGCCGTGGGCCGCGGCGATCGTGGCGCAGGCGTGCGCGGTGCTGACCGCCGCCCACGCGCTGGCGGTCTGCCACCGCGACCTCAAGCCGTCCAACCTGATGCTCGGTCCCGACGGCGGCGTGAAAGTGATGGACTTCGGGCTCGCCGTGCTCCGCGAAGCCGACGCCGCGCAGTTCACGCGGGCCGGGCAGCTGCTGGGGACGCCGTCGTACATGGCTCCCGAGCAGATCCAGCGGGGTGGCGCCGAGCCGCGCAGCGATCTCTACGCGCTGGGTTGCGTGCTGCACGAAATGCTCACCGGCCGGCGGCTCTTCGACGGGCCCACGGCGTACGCGGTGTTCGAGCGGCAGGTCAAGGAGCTGCCGCCGCCGGTGCCGGGGGTGCCGAAACAGCTCAACGCGCTGCTCGCCGAGATGCTGGCGAAGGACCCCGAAGCCCGGCCGCCCGGCGCGGCCGTGCTGTACGAGCGCCTCGGCGCGTTCGTCGGCGGGCTGCCGCCGCTGCCGGGGTTCCTGGTGCCGCCGTCGGTGCCCAGCCCGGGCCGGATGTACGCGCGGATGCTCGGCCGCGTCAGCGGCTGATCGCGGCGTGCCGCGAACCTGCTGGTAGACGGCCTGGCAGAGGACGAGAACGAGGATGGCGACGTAGAGCAGGACGCTCGCTGAGCGCCGGGTCGACATCATCTACCCAATCGTGACCTTCGCGGACGAACCTCGACCGGGTGACCGCCGTCTTTACGGGTGTCCAAAAGCGATGATCGTCTAATTGGGGGTACCGGATCGTGAAGAGGCTTCTGGCGGGAGCGGCCGCGCTGGCCACCGCGTTCGTGCTGGCCGCGTGCTCCGGCGGGGCCGCGTCGGGTGGGCCGAACGCGGGCGGCGGGGCCGTCGCCGCGGCGGGGACCGGCGGCGGGGCGCCGGCCACGACTTCGAGCACCACCCCGACGCCGACGACGACCAGCGAGACGCCGACGCCGACGCCGACCTCGTCGAAGCCGAAGCCGAAGCCCACGCCGACCAGCACCACGCCCAAGCCGAAGCCGAAGCCTCCGGCGAACAACCCGGACGTCCCGTGCGCGGCGGCGGCCGCGGCGGCGGGCACTGCCGCCTGCGTGGACATCTCGGCGCACCAGGCGTGGATCCTGCAGGGCGGCAAGGTGGTCTACGGGCCGGTCAAGATGCTGCCGGGGCGCCCGAGCAACCCGACGCCGACCGGCACGTTCCGCGTGCTGTCGAAGGAAAAGATGCACCTGTCGAATGAGTTCGACAACGCGGAGATGCCGAACTCGGTGTTCTTCTACCCGGGCGACGCGTTCCACACCGGCAGCCTCTCGGTGTACTCGCACGGCTGCATCCACCTGTCGGCCAGCGCGTCCCTCAAGTTCTTCAACACCCTGCACGTCGGTGACGTCGTGCAGGTTGTCCCCTAACGAAAACGGGACAAACACGGACAGTAGGTAACAGTCAGATAAAAACACTCGTACGAGTGAAACCGGCCCCCCTGTTCAGGCGATAAGTGATCGCCTGAAAGGGGGGCCAAATGGCCTTGCGCAAACTTCGCGCAATCCGCCACGCATTCGTGGCGGCAGTACTGACCGGGGCGTTGCTGCCTGTCGTGTCCACGGGGGTGGCGGCGGCGGCAACAACACTCCCGCAGGGGTTCGTGCTGCAGGACACCAGCGCCGGTCTGGGGACCGAACCGCTGACGGACTTCGCCTACCTGCCGGACAACTCGATCCTCGTCACCGGTAAGAGCGGCACCGTCCGCTGGCTGCCGGCCGGCGGGACGGGAAAGACGATCGCGACGCTTCCGGTCCGCATCAACCAGGACCTCGGTCTCATCGGGCTGGCCGTCGCGCCGGACTACGCGACATCGCACTCCATCTACCTGACGCGCTCGATCGACGTGGCCGGCGGGTTCGTCATGCGGCTGGCGCGGTTCACGGTCAGCGTGGACGCGGCGGGCGCGCCGGCCGCGCTCACCGGCGAGAAGACGCTGTTCGAGGTACCCGGCGGCTTCAACGTCCACGGCATCGACGCCGTCAACGCGGCCGCGGACGGGACGCTGTGGCTGTCCGTCGGCGACAACGGCGACTTCACCAAGGTGGACGCGACCTCGCTGCGCGCCCAGGACATCAACCAGCCGTACGGCAAGATCTTCCACCTGACCGCCGACGGGAACGGCGTGCCGGGCAACCCGTACTACGACGCGGCCAACCCGGCGTCGACCGCCAGCAAGGTCTTCGCGCGGGGTTTCCGCAACCCGTTCCGGTTCAGCGTCGACCCGAACCTCGGCCTGCCGGTCGTGGGTGACGTCGGCTGGGACACCTGGGAAGAGGTGGACGTCGTCCAGCGCGGCGGCAACCAGGGGTGGCCGTGCTGGGAGGGCACGCACGCGACGCCGGGCTACAGCACCCTTCCGCAGTGTGCCGGCGTGGCGAACCAGCCGCCGATCTTCGAATACCAGCACGGCAGTGGCCCCATGCTGGGCAACAGCGTCACCGGCGGCATCCTCTACAACGGATCCAGCTACCCGGCGGCCTACCGCGGCTCGTACTTCTTCGGCGACTACGTGGCGAAGCGGATCTGGACACTGCGGTACGACGGCCAGGGCAAGCTCACGCAGGCCCCGGAGAACCCGCCGGTCTTCACCGGCATCGGCGGCCCGGTGAAGTTCGCGGCGGCGCCGAACGGTGACATCGTCTACGCCGACATCCTGTCCGGCACCGTGCGCCGCCTGAGCTACTCGGCCAACAACACGGCGCCGGTGGCGAAGGCGACGACGGTCACTGATCCGGACACCCGGACGGTGTCGTTCGACGGCTCCTCGTCGGTCGACTACGACAACGACGCGCTGACGTACGACTGGGACTTCGGGGACGGGACCAAGGTGGCCAATGCCGGCCCGAAGGTGAACCATCCCTACGCGGCGGGCACCGAGGCGTTCACCGCGACGCTCACGGTCCGCGACCCGCTGGGCGCCACCGGCACGACCACCGTCACGGTCGCGCCCGGCAACCACTCCCCGGAGCTCACCCTGACCACGCCCGGGGACAACGCGACGTTCGCGGTGAGCCAGCAGATCGAACTGAGCGCCACCGCGACCGACGTCGAGGACGGCGCGTTGCCGGTCTCGTGGACCACGGCGGTGCGGCACTGCCCGAGCGAGGCGACCTGCCACTCGCACCCGGGCTTCGGCGGGACCGGGGCGAGCTTCTCGCTGCCGTTCACCGAGCACCCGGACTCCCGGATGGAGTTCACCGCGACCGTGACCGACAGCGCCGGCCTCACCACGTCCAAGACGTACACGGCGATGCCGCGCCTGCACCGGGTCACCCTGGTCAGCACGCAGCCCGCGGAGCTGAGCATCTCGGTCGCCGGCGGTGTCAGCGCGGCGCCGGTCACCGAGGGCGCGTCGTTCGACGTCGAGGCCGCGAACCTCGCCATCGACGGCGTCTCGACGTTCACCGGCTGGCAGGGCGGCCCGACGGACACCAGGTGGATCATCACCGTCGGCGCCGGCGACATGACGCTGACGGCGAACTACGCCACCCCGATCGACCAGCGCTACGCGGACCCGGCGGTGCAGGCGAAGCTCGGGGCCCCGACGGGTGCCGAGATCACCGACGGCGCGGTCCACTACCGGACCTACGCGGGAGGCCGGCTGTACTGGAGCGCCGGGACCGGGGCGAAGTACCTCACCAACGGTCCGGTGCTGGACAAGTACGTCGCCTTCGGCGGGCACAATGTGCTCGGCCCGCCGATGACGGACAACGCGGCCACGCCGGACGGGGTGGGCCAGTACGTCAACTTCGTCAACAAGGGCAACGTCGGGTCGATCTACTACACGGCCGCGACGGGTGCGCACGTGATCTACGGTGAGATCCGGAAGAAGTGGGCGGCGCTCGGTTACGAGAACGGCATCGGCTACCCGACCAACGACGAGGACGGGACGCCGGACGGCGTCGGCCGGTTCAACCACTTCGTCAAGGGCGGCAACGTCGGGTCGATCTACTACACGGCCGCGAACGGCGCGCACGCGATCTACGGCGAGATCCGGAAGAAGTGGGCGGCGTACGGCTACGAGCGTGGTCTCGGCTATCCGATCAACGACGAGGACGGGACGCCGGACGGCGTCGGCCGCTTCAACCACTTCAGCCTCAACCACTCGATCTACTACACGGCGGCGACCAATGCGCACGTCGTGAAGGGCGAGATCCGGAAGAAGTGGGCGGCCCTCGGGTGGGAACGCTCCTACCTGCGTTACCCGACGACGGACGAGTACGTGACGAACGGGGTGTACCGCAGCGACTTCCAGGGCGGCTACATCACCTTCACCGTCGCCGGCGGGGCGGTCGACCACCGCTGGTGACACCGAACCGAACCGACGCGGGCCGTCTCCGGGATTCCGGAGGCGGCCCGCGCCGTTCGGCCAGGAAGTTCCCGGCGCGCGCTCAGGGTGAACGCAGGTCCGCCGGCGTGATCCCCGCCGACGCCAGCGGCAGGCCGAGGGCGACACGCTCGGTGAGCCAGGGGCTCGGCCGGTAACGGGGATCGCCGGTGGCCGCGGCCAGGCCGCGCAGGATGCGCAGCACCACGTCGCCGCCGACGAGGTCGCCCCAGGCCAGCGGGCCGCGCGGGTAGCCGAGGCCGAGCCGCACCGCCGTGTCGATGTCCGGTGGCGTGGCCAGGTGCTGGCCCGCGATGAAGCACGCGGTGTTGACGATCGACGCGAGCAGCCGCTGCGCGATCGGGGCGGGCCCGTCGCGGACGACCGTCACCGGGCGGCCGGTCGCGGCCAGCGCGCCCCAGGCGGCGCGGCCCGCCGCGGCGTCGAGGCCCGGGTGCACCGACATCGTCAGGCGCCGTTCGTAGCCGCCGAGCGGGTCTACGCCGGCGACGCGGGCGAGCG